>DATABY010000024.1:0-9463 GCA_036259355.1 Nocardioidaceae bacterium | reverse complement strand
GGCGTAGGGCGCGATCTCGGCGTCCGCGAAGTCACGGACGCTGCGGCGGAACTCCTCGTGCTCGCGGGACAGCTCGAAGCTCATGGGGGTGCTGGCCTTCCGATCGAGAGTGCTTTACGCTTACGTAAACGTAAGCCAACCGCGGCCATCGGTCAAGGAGTTCCGTGATGCCCACCTGGTCGATCACCGACATCGCCGAGGAGTTCGGGGTCACGCTTCGTACCATCCGCTTCTACGAGGACCGCGGCCTGCTCACCCCCGAGCGGCGCGGCACCACCCGGGTCTTCCACCCCCGCGACCGGGTCCGGCTGGCCCTCATCCTGCGCGGCAAGCGGCTCGGCTTCTCGCTGGGTGAGATCGCCACGATCGTCGACATGTACGACGCCGAGCCGGGTGAGGTGGGCCAGCTCCGCTACCTGCTCGAGCAGATCGACGTACGCCGCACCGAGCTCGAGCAGCGGCGCAAGGACATCGAGGACACGCTGGCCGACCTCGCCGAGGTGGAGCGCCGCTGCCACGACGACCTGCGCAGGCTGGGAAACTAGGCGGCATGGGTCGCTGGGAGATCGCGCGCCACATCGCCACGCTCGACCCCGAGCAGGACCATGTGGAGATCTACCGGCTGTCCACGGGTCACGAGTTCCCGTGGGACTACCGCCGAGCGCTGGAGCTCGCGTTGCTGCGGACGTTCGCGGTGCCGAGCATCGCGGAGCTCCTCGTCGCCACCGGCGAGTTCGCCCGGCGGCCGCAACGCCGGTACGACGACACCGCCATCCTCATGGGCGAGCTCGCGGCCCACGGCTACGACTCCGAGCGCGGGCGCACGGCGCTGCGGCGGATCAACCGCGCGCACGGCCACTACCGCATCGCCAACAACGACATGCTCTACGTGCTGTCCACGTTCGTCCTCGACCCGGTGCGCTGGATCGACCGCTACGGGTGGCGCCGGCTTCTTGCCCAGGAACGGCTCGCGGCGCACTCCTTCTACCGTGAGGTCGGCCGGCGGATGAACATCCACGACATCCCCGAGACCTATGCCGAGCTGGAACGGTTCAGCGCCGACTACGCGCGCCGGATGGCGGTCACGCCGGACACCACGGCGCTCGGCGACGACGTTCTCGGGCTCGTCGCGAGCTGGTACCCCCGGCCGGTGCAGGGCCTCGCCCGCCGGCTCACCCCGGCCACGTTCGACGACGAGCTGCTGCACGGGCTGGGGCTTCCGGTGCCGGGCCGCTGGCAGCGCCACGCTGCCGGCCGGGTGCTGAAGGCCCGCGCAGCCGTCGTACGCCGGATGCGGCCGCGCCGCGTCCCCGCTTTCGACGACGGCTCGGTGCGCTTCCGCAGCTATCCCGGCTACCCCGACGGCTACGATCTCGCGGACCTCGGTGCCCCGGACCCGCCGATCGACATCGACCAGGCCCGACTCGCGCGCGATGTCCGCAGATCGGGCTGATGACTTCACGCCACAGAGGCGCTCTAGACTGCCGGGCAGCCGACAAGACCACAGGAGTGCCTCCGTGTCCCAGCCGCTGCAACGAGTGCTGATCGCCAACCGCGGCGAGATCGCGGTCCGCGTGATCCGGGCGTGCAAGGACGCCGGCATCGCCAGCGTCGCGGTCTACGCCGAGCCCGACCGCGACGCGCTGTTCGTGCGGCTGGCCGACGAGGCGTACTCCCTGCGCGGCGAGACCCCCGGCGACTCCTACCTCTCCATCGACAAGATCCTCGACGTCGCCAAGCGCAGCGGTGCCGACAGCGTCCACCCCGGCTACGGCTTCCTGGCCGAGAACGCCGACTTCGCCCAGGCGGTGCTCGACGCTGGTCTGGTCTGGATCGGCCCGCCCCCTGCCGCGATCAACTCGCTCGGCGACAAGGTTCAGGCGCGCCACATCGCGCAGAAGGTCGGCGCACCGCTGGTGGCGGGCACCCCCGACCCGGTGTCGGGAGCCGACGAGGTGCTCGACTTCGCCCGCGAGCACGGGTTGCCGATCGCGATCAAGGCGGCGTACGGCGGTGGCGGCCGCGGTCTGAAGGTGGCCCGCAGCGAGGACGAGATCGAGGAGATGTACGACTCCGCGGTGCGGGAGGCGGTCAGCGCCTTCGGCCGCGGCGAGTGCTTCGTCGAGCGCTACCTCGACAACCCCCGGCACGTCGAGACCCAGTGCCTGGCCGACCAGCACGGCAACGTTGTCGTCGTCTCGACACGAGACTGCTCGCTGCAGCGCCGGCACCAGAAGCTGGTCGAGGAGGCGCCCGCGCCGTTCCTGTCCGAGGAGCAGAACCAGACGCTGTACCGGTCGTCGAAGGCGATCCTGTCCGAGGCCGGCTACGTCGGCGCGGGCACGTGCGAGTTCCTGGTCGGCCAGGACGGCACGATCTCGTTCCTGGAGGTCAACACGCGGCTCCAGGTCGAGCACCCGGTGACCGAGCAGGTGACCGGCATCGACCTGGTGCGCGAGATGTTCCGCGTCGCCGCCGGCGAGCGGCTCGGATACGACGACCCGGAGGTGGAGGGCCACTCCATCGAGTTCCGGGTCAACGCCGAGGACGCCGGTCGCAACTTCCTGCCCGCGCCGGGCACGCTGACCCGCTGGCACGCTCCGTCCGGCCCGGGCGTGCGCCTCGACGGGGGCTACGACCAGGGCGAGACGGTCCCCGGCTCCTTCGACTCGCTGGTCGCCAAGCTGATCGTGACCGGCCGCGACCGCGCGCAGGCGCTCGAGCGGTCGCGGCGCGCCCTCGACGAGTTCGTGGTCGAGGGAATGCCGACGGTCATCCCGTTCCACCGCACCGTGGTCGACGATCCCGCGTTCACCGCCGTCGACGGCGAGTTCGGCGTCTACACCCGCTGGATCGAGACCGAGTTCGTCAACGAGATCGAGCCGTGGGCCGGCGAGGGTGCCGACGACGAGCAGGAGGACCCGCCCCGGGAGAGCGTGACGGTCGAGGTCGGCGGCAAGCGGCTCGAGGTCGTGCTGCCGGGCGGGCTGGGCGCGGCCACGGCCGGCTCCACGGAGACCAGGAAGGCCAAGAAGCGTGGCCGGAAGTCGCACGGGGGCGCGGCGGTGAGCGGTGACGCGCTGACCTCGCCGATGCAAGGCACGGTGGTCAAGATCACCGTGGAAGAGGGTGGCACCGTGGCCGCCGGTGACCCGGTGATAGTGATCGAGGCGATGAAGATGGAGCAGCCGATCAACGCGCACAAGGCAGGCACTGTGACGGGGCTCACCGCTGAAGTCGGTGCGACGGTCAACAACGGCGCCGTGATCTGTGAGATCAAGGACTGATGTTCGCCAAGGTTCTGGTCGCCAACCGTGGCGAGATCGCGATTCGTGCTTTCCGTGCGGCCTACGAGCTCGGCGCGAAGACGGTTGCGGTGTTCCCGCACGAGGACCGCGGCTCCGAGCACCGGCTGAAGGCCGACGAGGCCTACGAGATCGGCGAGCGCGGCCACCCGGTCCGCGCCTACCTCGACCACGAGCGCATCGTCTCGGTCGCGGTCGCCGCCGGCGCCGACGCGGTCTACCCCGGCTACGGCTTCCTGTCGGAGAACCCCGCGCTCGCCGAGGCCTGCGCCGACAACGGCATCACGTTCATCGGTCCGTCGGCCCAGGTGCTCACGCTCACGGGCAACAAGGCCGCGGCGATCGCGGCGGCGCGCGAGGCGGGCGTGCCCGTGCTCGACAGCGTCGCCCCCTCCGCGGACGTCGACGAGATCGTCGGTGCGGCGGACGGCATGACCTTCCCGGTGTTCGTCAAGGCGGTCGCGGGCGGCGGCGGGCGCGGGATGCGCCGGGTCGACGACCCCGACCGGCTGCGGGAGGCCGTCGAGACCGCGATGCGTGAGGCGGAGGGCGCCTTCGGGGACCCCACCGTGTTCCTCGAGCAGGCCGTGGTCGACCCGCGCCACATCGAGGTGCAGATCCTCGCCGACGACACCGGCGAGGTGCTGCACCTGTACGAGCGCGACTGCTCGGTGCAGCGGCGCCACCAGAAGGTCGTCGAGATCGCGCCGGCGCCCAACCTCGACCCCGACCTGCGTGAACGCATCTGCGCCGACGCGGTCGCGTTCGCACGCCGCATCGGCTACCGCAACGCCGGCACGGTGGAGTTCCTCGTCGACCCCGACGGCCGGCACGTGTTCATCGAGATGAACCCCCGTATCCAGGTCGAGCACACCGTCACCGAGGAGGTCACCGACATCGACCTGGTGCGCTCCCAGATGCGGATCGCCTCCGGGGAGACGTTCGAGGCTCTCGGGCTGCGGCAGGACGACGTCTACGTCCGCGGGAGCGCGCTGCAGTGCCGCATCACCACCGAGGACCCGGCGAACAGCTTCCGTCCCGACACCGGCCGGATCACGACCTACCGTTCCCCCGGCGGCGCGGGCATCCGCCTCGACGGCGGCACCACCTACACCGGCGCCGAGATCAGCGCGCACTTCGACTCGATGCTGGCCAAGCTGACCTGCCGCGGACGCACCTTCGACCTCGCCACCGGTCGTGCGCGCCGGGCGCTGGCGGAGTTCCGCATCAGGGGTGTCTCCACCAACATCCCGTTCCTGCAGGCCGTGTTGGACGAGCCCGACTTCCGGGCCGGACGCCTCACCACCGGCTTCATCGAGCAGCACCCGCACGTGCTGACCGCCCGCTCGTCGGCCGACCGCGGCACCAAGCTGCTGACCTACCTGGCCGAGGTGACCGTCAACCGGCCCTTCGGCGAGGCGCCGGTCGCCATCGACCCGACCGACAAGCTGCCCCCGGCCGATCTGCAGCAGCCGGCTCCGGACGGTTCGCGCCAGCGCCTGCTCGCGCAGGGCCCCGAGGGGTTCGCGGCCGAGTTGCGCGGGCAGAACCGCGTGGGCGTCACCGACACGACGTTCCGCGACGCCCACCAGTCGCTGCTGGCCACCCGGGTGCGTAGCACCGACCTGCTGGCGGTCGCCGGGCATGTGGCCCGGCTGACTCCCGAGCTGCTCAGTGTGGAGGCGTGGGGCGGGGCGACCTACGACGTGGCGCTGCGGTTCCTCGCCGAGAACCCCTGGGAGCGCCTGGCGGCCCTGCGGGAGGCGATGCCGAACCTGTGCCTGCAGATGCTGTTGCGCGGCCGCAACACCGTGGGCTACACGCCGTACCCCACCGACGTCACCCGCGCGTTCGTCCAGGAGGCCGCCGAGACCGGCATCGACATCTTCCGCATCTTCGACGCGCTCAACGACGTCGAGCAGATGCGACCCGCCATCGAGGCGGTGCGCGAGACCGGCACCGCGGTCGCCGAGGTGGCCCTGTGCTACACCGGCGACCTCTCCAGCCCCGACGAGCGGCTCTACACCCTCGACTACTACCTGCGGCTCGCCGAACGGATCGTGGGCGCCGGCGCGCACGTGCTGGCGATCAAGGACATGGCGGGCCTGCTGCGGGCGCCGGCAGCCCACACCCTGGTCACGGCGCTGCGCGAGCGGTTCGACCTGCCGGTCCACCTGCACACCCACGACACCGCCGGCGGGCAGCTCGCCACCCTGCTCGCCGCCGTCGACGCGGGAGTGGACGCCGTCGATGCCGCCAGCGCCTCGATGGCTGGCACGACCAGCCAGCCCCCGCTGTCCGCGCTGGTTGCGGCCACCGACCACGGCCCGCGCGAGACCGGCCTCGACCTCGGCGCCCTGTGCGACCTCGAGCCGTACTGGGAGGCCGTGCGCCGCGTCTACAAGCCGTTCGAGTCGGCGCTGCCGTCGCCGACCGGCCGCGTCTACACGCACGAGATCCCCGGCGGCCAGCTGTCAAACCTGCGCCAGCAGGCGATCGCGCTCGGGCTCGGCGAGAAGTTCGAGCAGATCGAGGACATGTACGCCGCGGCCAACCAGATCCTCGGCAATATCGTCAAGGTGACGCCTTCGAGCAAGGTCGTGGGCGACCTTGCGCTGCACCTCGTGGCCGTCGGGGCGGACCCGGACGAGTTCGCCGCCGAGCCCCGCAAGTTCGACGTCCCCGACTCCGTCGTCGGCTTCCTCACCGGGGAGCTCGGCGAGCCGCCGGGCGGATGGCCCGAGCCGTTCCGGTCGAGGGCGCTGGAGGGGCGCAAGAAGCCGCAGCGCACCGAGACCCTCACCGAGGAGCAGCAGCACGGGCTGGCGACCGACCGCCGCGCCACGCTCAACGAGCTGCTCTTCCCCGGCCCCACCCGCGACTACCTCGAGGCGTGCGAACGCTTCAGCGACCTGTCGGTGCTGCCGACCCTCGACTTCCTCTACGGCCTGCAGCCCGGCGACGAGCACGTGGTGCAGCTGCAGGAGGGCAAGAAGCTCATCTTCGGCCTGCAGGCCGTGAGCGAGCCCGACGAGCGCGGGTTTCGCACCGTGATGTGCACCATCAACGGTCAGCTGCGTCCCCTCCCCGTACGCGACAAGTCGGTCGCGGCCGACGTACCCGCGACGGAGAAGGCCGACCCGAGCCAGCCCGGCCACGTGGCAGCGCCGTTCGACGGAGTCGTCACACCGACGGTGAAGGTCGGCGACACCGTGGAGGACGGCGCCACCGTCGCGACCATCGAGGCGATGAAGATGGAGGCGGCGATCACCGCGCACGCCGGCGGCACGGTCGAGCGCCTGGCCATCGAGTCGACGGCCCAGCTCGAGGGTGGCGACCTCGTGCTGGTGATCAAGCCCCGCTAGGGACAGCGAGGCGCCGCCTCGTTCGCCGGCCCTTCGCTCAGCGCCGGTAGGCGATGCGGAAGGTGCCGTTGCGCCGCCGGGTGATCTTGCCGCCCTCGAACTTCATCCGCTTGCCGCGCTTCACGCCGTAGACGTCGGTGGTCGGCAGACCGAGCCGGCCCCGCTCCAGGCCCGCTCGGCTGTAGGCACGCAACCAGCCGCGACCGACCGCGTGCACACCCGTGGGCCGGTTGCGGTAGACCCGTCCGCGCTGGAAGACGACGACGCTGTCCCGGGCGCCGATCCGCTGCACGCCCGTCCTGGGGTAGCGCAGGTACGAGCCGGCCGCCCCCAGCGAGCGGTACTCCCGCAGGATCGGGCCGTAGAGCTCCCGCGCGCCGGTACGCCGGTGCCAGAAGATGCGACCCTTCCGGAACCGCTGCACGGCACCGCTGTGGGCCGTGGCCTGCTCACCGCTCGCCGGCCTCCCCACGGGCGACGACGCGCCCCCGATACGCCGCCAGCGCGCCATGATCGGCGTCTGGGCGATCGTGAACCAGTTCGACCGCAGACCGTACGCCCAACGGAAGTCGTCTCCGCTGATCGTCACGTCCCGCTTGCTCCCGGTCAGCCGCACGCTCAGCGCACGACCACGCCACTGCCCGTTGCCGTCCCGCCTGGTCACCTTGATCGCCCGCAGGTTCCCGAGCCCGTAGCGACGCTCCAGGACTCCGGCGTCGACGGTGGTGCTCCACGAGTGCACGGAGTTGCCCGCCCAGTCGTCCCACGGGTCCTGCTTGGCGGGCAGGTAGGGGTAGCCGCCCGAGGACGTCCATCCTCCGCTGGAGGACGAGAACTGGGTGAAGGCCGGCTCCCCCCGGTAGCGCAGGATCATCCGGGCGGTCTGGCGCACGGCCGTGTTGGTCGACGGATACTCCGAGGCGACGCCGCCGTACACCTGGCACGACGTGGTGTCGCAGGTCTGGTAGTACCGGGTGCGGTTGGCGCTGCGGTCGCGGGTGGCGTAGGTACGGGCCGCCACGGCCTGTGACTTGAGCGCCTCCAGGGACCACGACGCCGGCATCTCCGCGGGTACGACGCCGCGCAGGTAACCGTCCATGTTGAGGACGTTCACCGTGTCACCGTGCGACGAGCGCAGGGCGCCGCGGTACCGCTTGGCGACCTCGCCACCGCCACCGGGGACCCAGAGCGTCAGCGGCCGCTTGGCGAAGAACTCCCCCTCCCCGCGCAGCTTGGTCTGGCCTCCGGGGACGTCCCAGCGCCGCCAGCGCTTGCCGTTGTGGAGCTGCACCCGGCCGTCGGCGAGGATGCGCCACCGGTCGATGCGGTCGCTCGCCGGGAGCGTCCACGCCTGTCCGCCCGCGCGGTCGCGCAGCGTCAGCCCCCGGGCCGGGGAGACCTTGACGTCAGAGGTCGTGTCGGCGGAGATGAGCACGCGGATCTTGCCGCGCATCCTGCCCAGGTCGGTGCCCGGGTAGTAGTGCGCGAGGATCTCGCGGAAGCTCTTGCCCTGCCGGGCGGCGCCCTCGGCGCCGTGTTGCGACATGCCGTGCCCGTGGCCGTACCCGTGACCGTGCACGGTGAGCCGATCGGTCACCGGGACGTAGTACACCTGGGCGGCCACGGCGGCAGGAACGGACAGTCCGCCCACGGCCAGCGCCGTACCCAGGCCGATGGCGCCGAGCGCCTTGACTCTTCTCATCGCAGTGCTGCTCTCATCAGTAGTACCTGACCGTGGTCCGGCCAGTGGAGGTGTTCCAGCGGATCCGGCCGTGCTCGAAGTCGGCCGCCCATCCGCGCTTGATGCGGTACTGGTTGCGGGTCGGCACACCGAGCCGGCCGCCGGCCAGCCCCGTGCGACGGAACCGGCGGTTGACGGCGCCCCAGACGGCCACGGCGCCGTACCCCCGCGTCCGGTAGATCCGCCCGTGCCGGAAGGTCTGGTTGGTGCCGTGATGCTGCCTGGTCCTCCGGACGTCGCTTTGCGGGTAGCCGAGCCGCCCTCGGGCCTGCCCGTAGGCGCGGTAGCGCCGGTAGATCTGGTGTCTCACCGGGTGGGCGCCCCCGCCGTGGCTCCAGAAGACCCACCCGCGGTTGAACCCGGTCTTGCGCCCCTTGCCGGCCGCGGGGGCCTCGCCGCGGAACGGCTGCCCGAGGTTGGTGCCGTTGCGCCGCATGGTCTGCCACTTGCGCGAGATCGGCGTCTCGATCGTTCCCGCACGGTTGGCCACCCGATGACGGAGCCGGGGCAGCCAGTTGTAGACGAACCGACCCGGACACGCGGTGCTCATCGCGTCCCGGTGACCGGAGATCTTCTCGAACCTCTTGCCCGAGATCCGTGCCTTGGTGTGGGGGTAGCGGTAGTAGGAGCTGAGCTTCCACGCGAGTAGCCGGGTGAGGCCACCCTTCATCGCCGACGTCGGTCGCCTCTGCTCGAAGTTGCCCATCAGGGCGACGCCCACGGTCTTGAGGTTGTAGTCGCCCGAGTGTGCCCCGCGAACCGGCGCATTGACGCCGCCCGCACGCCCTTCGAAGACACGGCCGAACCGGTCGACCAGGAAGTTGTAGCCGATGTCGCACCAGCCGTGTCCCTGCGTGTGGTACGCGTAGATGCCCCGGACGATCGCCTTCGAGTCCGAACGGCTGTAGTCGTTGCTGCCGGCCGTGTGGTGCACGAAGGCCATCTGCACCGTGCGTGCGCGCCGCGGCGCGGAGCAGCGGCTGCGCAGCCTGGGGTCGGCGCCCCACTGCCGGCGTCGCACCAGCCCAGGGCGGTCGGCCGAGACCGTCGTC
>DATABY010000023.1:0-9161 GCA_036259355.1 Nocardioidaceae bacterium | reverse complement strand
GACGGCGACGTCGAGACCATCACCTTCGTCGACGGCGACCAGGTCGTCGAGGCGACGCTGGACAACGGCGACCAGATCAGCGCCCAGTGGGTCGGCGGCCAGGGTGTGCTCCTGCACGGCCGTCAGCAGGCCGGCAACGTCGAGTCCTACGGCGTCGAGGTGCCCAAGCCCAACCCGATCGTCTCCCTGCTGATCAGCCTGCTGCCGTTCGTGCTGATCGTGCTGATCTTCCTGTTCCTGATGAACCAGGTCCAAGGCGGCGGCGGCCGCATCATGCAGTTCGCCAAGTCCAAGGCCAAGCAGGTCACCAAGGACATGCCGAAGACCACGTTCACCGACGTGGCCGGGGCCGACGAGGCCATCGAGGAGCTCGGCGAGATCAAGGAGTTCCTGCAGGAGCCGGCCAAGTTCCAGGCCGTGGGCGCCAAGATCCCCAAGGGCGTGCTGCTGTACGGCCCGCCCGGCACCGGCAAGACGCTGATCGCCCGGGCCGTGGCCGGCGAGGCCAGCGTGCCGTTCTACTCGATCTCCGGCTCCGACTTCGTGGAGATGTTCGTCGGCGTCGGCGCCTCCCGGGTCCGCGACCTGTTCGAGCAGGCCAAGGAGAACGCACCGGCGATCGTGTTCATCGACGAGATCGACGCGGTCGGCCGGCACCGCGGCACCGGCATGGGCGGCGGCCACGACGAGCGCGAGCAGACTCTGAACCAGCTGCTGGTCGAGATGGACGGCTTCGACGTGCGCGGCGGGGTCATCCTGATCGCGGCCACCAACCGCCCCGACGTGCTCGACCCCGCACTGCTGCGGCCGGGCCGGTTCGACCGGATGATCGGCGTGGACGCGCCCAACATCCGTGGCCGGCACCAGATCCTGCAGGTGCACTCCCGGGGTAAGCCGATGGCCGAGGGTGTCGACCTGATGGCGGTCGCCCGGCGTACCCCCGGCTTCACCGGCGCCGACCTGGCCAACGTGCTCAACGAGGCAGCGCTGCTCACCGCGCGCAGCGACGCCAAGCTGATCGACGACCACTTCCTCGACGAGGCGATCGACCGCGTCAGCATGGGCCCGCAGCGCCGGTCGCACCTGATGACCGACAAGGAGAAGCGGATGACCGCCTACCACGAGGGCGGGCACGCCCTGGTGGCGGCGGCGCTGCCGGGCACCGACCCGGTCAGCAAGGTGACGATCCTGCCGCGCGGCCGCGCGCTCGGCTTCACCCAGATCCTGCCCGAGCAGGACAAGCACTCTCAGGCCCGCAGCGAGCTGCTCAACCAGATGGCGTTCGCGATGGGCGGCCTCGCGGCCGAGCAGCTGATCTTCCACGACCCGACAACCGGGGCGTCCAACGACATCGAGAAGGCCACCAAGCTGGCTCGCGCGATGGTGACCAGCTTCGGGATGAGCGAGCGGCTCGGCGCGGTCAAGCTCGGCGAGGAGGGCGGCGAGCCGTTCCTCGGCCGCGACATCGGCCACCAGCGCAACTACTCCGAGAACGTCGCCGCGATCATCGACGACGAGGTCAACAAGCTGCTCACCTCCGCCCACCAGGAGGCGTTCGACATCCTCAACGAGAACCGCGAGGTGCTCGACAACCTGGTGCTGGCGCTGCTGGAGAAGGAGACGCTGGACCGCGCCGAGGTGGCGGAGGTGTTCGAGGCAATCCGGATGCGCCCGGAGCGTCCGGCGTGGACGGGCTCGCCCGACCGCCGCCCGTCGGAGAAGCCGCCGGTCGAGTTCGTGCGCCCCGACTCCAACGGCGACCGGCCGGGTCTGGTGGTCGGCCCGGTCGAGGGCGACGCCGACGTGCAGATCGGCCCTCCGGAGAACCCTCCCAACCCTGGTCCGCCGAACCCGGGGGCCTAGGTGCCGGTCGACCCCATCACCCTGGGCTACCCCGACGACATCCCGCCCTTCGACCGGGCACGGGCCGAGGCGGCCATCCGTGAGCTGCTGCACGCGGTCGGCGAGGACCCCGAGCGCGAGGGTCTGGTCGAGACGCCCAGGCGGGTGGCGCAGGCGTACGCCGAGATGTTCGCCGGGATGCGGCAGCACCCGAAGGAAGTCCTCACCACGACGTTCGACATCGGCCACGACGAGATGGTGCTGGTCAAGGACATCGAGGTCTGGTCGATGTGCGAGCACCACCTCGTGCCGTTCACCGGGGTGGCCCACATCGGCTACATCCCCAACGACGACGGCCGGATCACCGGCCTGTCCAAGCTGGCCCGCCTCGTCGACGTCTTCGCGCGGCGGCCGCAGGTCCAGGAGCGGCTCACCACGCAGGTCGCCGACTCGCTGGTGGAGCTGCTCGAGCCGCGCGGCACGATCGTGGTGTTCGAGTGCGAGCACCTGTGCATGACGATGCGCGGCGTGCGCAAGCCCGGCGCCAAGACCGTCACCAGCGCGGTGCGCGGGCAGATGCTGAACTCCGCCACCCGCGCCGAGGCGATGAGCCTCATCATCGGCTGACCGGTGGGTATCTCCGCAACGAATCCTTTTCGTCGCGGGGGTCCCCCGCCACTATAGGTTCGTTGCTGGGGACCCCCGCGCCAATCGGCGTTCGCACCGGAGGCGCCCACCGGGGTGGCCGGGCATAGGGTGGGACGCCGTGTACGCCGAACCGCCCCGCACCGTGCCCGGGCTGCCCGCCCCCGGGCGCTGCCTGGTGATGGGCGTGCTCAACGTCACCCCGGACTCGTTCTCCGACGGGGGCCTGTGGCTGGAGCCGGGCCAGGCCATCGACCACGGGCTGGCGATGCTCGACGCGGGCGCCGACCTGGTCGACATCGGCGGTGAGTCCACCCGGCCCGGCGCCGAGCGGCCGTCGGTGGACGAGGAGCTGCGGCGGGTGCTGCCCGTCGTACGCGCGCTGGCGGACGCCGGCGCGGTGGTCTCCATCGACACCATGCGGTCCGAGGTCGTGGAGCAGGCGCTCGACAGCGGTGCCCGGCTGGTCAACGACGTGTCCGGCGGGCAGGCCGACCCGCGCATGCTGGAGGTGGCCGCGCGCGCCGGCGTGCCGTTCGTGGTCATGCACTGGCGCGGCCACTCCACCGACATGCAGAAGCGGGCCGAGTACGACGACGTGGTCGCCGAGGTGGTCCACGAGCTCAGCAGCCAGGTCGAGGGCGCCCTCGCCGCCGGGATCAAGCCCGAGCACGTGATCCTCGACCCGGGACTGGGATTTGCCAAGACCGGCGAGCACAACTGGACCCTGCTCGCGCACCTCGGCGCGCTGGTGGCGCTCGACCACCCGGTGCTGGTCGCGGCGTCGCGCAAGCGCTTCCTCGGTGCGCTGCTGGCCGGCGAGGACGGGGAGCCACGGCGGCCGACGGACCGCGACGCCGCGTCGGCGGCCGTGACCACGCTGGCCGCCGCCCGCGGAGCCTGGTGCGTGCGCGTGCACGACGTCGGCCCGAGCGTCGACGCCGTGCGCGTAGTGACGCGCTGGGCCCGGGAGACGCCCGCCGAGGCCGCACGGGGCACCCATGCCTGACCCGACCGCGGTCGAGCAGGCGGTGCTGGGCGCCAACAGCGAGTTCTACGCCGCCTTCGAGGCCGGCGACCTCGACGCGATGACCGACCTGTGGGTGCCGGAGGGGCACGCGGTGTGCATCCACCCCGGCTGGGCGCCCGTGGTCGGCGCCGCGGCGGTACGCCGGTCGTGGGCGGTGATCATGGCCAACACCCCGTACATCCAGTTCATCCTCACCGACGTCGACGTCACCGTGGTCGGCGACGTGGCCTCGGTCACGTGCACGGAGAACGTGCTGTCCGCGGACGCGGAGACGCCGGTGGAGGGGTTCGCCGGCGGCAAGGCCGTGACGACCAACGTGTTCCGCCGCCTGCCGGACCTGGGGGAGGGCTGGCGGTTGTGGATTCACCACGCCTCGCCGGTACTGTCGAACACGGGGTCCGACGAAGGAGAGTGATGGCTGGTTCCGCCGCGCCGCGGCCGTCCGACCAGCTGGCGCTCCGCGGGCTCCGGGCCGTCGGCCACCACGGGGTGCTCGAGCGTGAGCGCCGCGAGGGACAGGAGTTCGTGGTCGACGCCGTGCTCGGCGTGGACACCGGGGCCGCCGGACGCGCCGATGACTTGTCCTTGACCGTGGACTATGGTCGGTTGTCGCAAGAGCTCGTGGATGCCATCGTGGCTGAGCCCGTAGACCTGATCGAGACCTTGGCCCAGCGCCTTGCCGACGTGTGCCTGTCCCAGCCCCTCGTGGAGTGGGTGGAGCTCACGGTGCACAAACCGCAAGCCCCGATCGAGGTGCCGTTCGAGGACGTCACCCTGACCATTCACCGGAGACGTCAGTGACGCAGACGCCGAACCCGAACATCGTCGACACGGACACGCTCACCGGCGAGATGCACCCCATCCGCCGCGGGGTGCTGGCCCTGGGCAGCAACGTGGGGGAGCGGTTCAACAACCTGCAGGGGGCCGTGTCCACGCTGGCCGACACCCCCGAGGTCGTCGTGGTCGGGGTGTCGCCGGTCTACGAGACCACCCCGGTCGGCGGCCCGGAGGGCCAGCGCGACTTCCTCAACGCCGTCGTCGCGATCGACACCACGCTGTCGGCGCACACCCTGCTCGAGCGCTGCCTGGCCGTCGAGGACGCCTACGGCCGGGAGCGCGAGGAGCGCAACGGGCCCCGCACGCTCGACGTCGACCTGATCGTGCTCGGCGAGCGGCTCGCCGACGACGAGGAGCTCAAGCTGCCGCACCCGCGGGCGCACGAGCGCGCTTTCGTGCTCAAGCCGTGGGCCGACATCGAGCCCGACGCCGAGATCCCCGGCCAGGGGCGGGTGGCGGACCTGCTCGGCAAGCTCGACGTCGACGGTGTCCGGCTGCGCGTGGACGCGCAGCTCGAGCTGGCCTGACCGGCCCGGAGCCGCCGCGTGGCCCAGGAGCCGTCACCCGGCCTCATACGTCCGACCTCGGCCCGGGTGCTGTTCGGCGCCGCGGCGCTGGGGCTGGTGCTCGGCTGGTTCGGGGACGCGCTGCTCGAGCGCACCACGGACGTCGTGCCCACCGTGCCGTGGACCTCGGTCGGGGTGCTCGTGTTCGCCGCCGCCGTCCTCGGGGTCACCGCCCGGAACACGTGGCGCACGATCCACCGGCAGCGCCGGTGGCTGGAGCCGCACCAGGCGGTGAACCGGCTGGTGCTCGCCAAGGCGTCCTCGCTGGTCGGTGCGCTGGTGGCCGGCGGGTACGTCGGGTTCGGCGCCCGCTACCTCGACGACATGGCCGCACCGCTGCCGCAGGAGCGGGTGGTCCGCGCCGGGCTGGCGGCGCTGGCCGCCGTACTCGTGCTGGTGACGGCTCTGCTGCTCGAACGCGCCTGCCGGGTGCCGAAGCCTCCGGAGGGCGAGGGGGACGACGAACCCGACGGCGACGAGGACGCTCCCGAGGGCAGCCAGGCCTAGTGAGGCGCTGTTCCTCATGGACTGGCCAGTGCTGTGGTGAGGTGGCCCGGCGTGGTACCCACGGTGCGGCGCGCCGGCTGCCTATCGTGACCTCATGTCCGTGAACCGCCGCCGCCAGCGCAGTGTCCGTGTCACCGTCGCCATCGTCCTGCTCGCCGTCGCCACGTCGACGGTGTTGGCCGCCTTCGTGGCCGGCGGTGCGGCCTGGCTCGGCGCGGCCGCCGTGGTCGCGTGGGGTGCCGGCGTCGCAGCGAGCAGGATCATCGGCAACGAGCTCGCGGCGTCACGGCGCGAGCACGCACGCGACCGCGCCGAGCAGGCACAGGCCTACAGCGACCTGGCCGCGCAGCGCACGACGGAGCAGACACGGTTCGCCGCCACCATGCGGCAGAAGGTGGAGGACCACGCAGCGACCATCGGCCGGCTCAAGGCGACGCTGCGGCTGGCCGAGAAGCGTGCGGAGTTCGCGGAGCAGACGGCCAGCCGCAACCAGGTCGCCGTGGCCAAGGCGCACAAGGAGATCGCCGAGCTGAAGGCGCGCATCGCCGAGCTCGAGGGTGAGCTGCGAGCCGAGCGCGAGCAGTCGCGGGAGTCCGAGGAGTCGTTCTTCGACCTCGACTCGCTGCACGGGCGGGGCGAGGTGCCCACCGTCGTCGACCTCGCGCAGTGGGAGGACAAGGCCCACGACAAGCCCAACCGGACGGTTCCGGAGCAGCGCAAGCAGGCGTAGTCGCCATTTCACGCAGCGTTTGCGTCGACTCTCTAGCGTCCGTGGCAGAGGACCGCAGGGGGCACGGTCAAAACGCTGCCTGTGGGGGGCGCGGGCTTGGCTGTGGGGAGCAAGCATCATGCGTACTCGTTCTGCCTCCGTGCTGGGGGCTTCTTTGGCGTTGTTCCTGGGCGTCGTGCCGGTTACCGGCGCGCCCGCGGCGTTCGCCACGTCAGCCAGGGTGTGTGACGGCACCATCGGCAACGTGGTCGTCGACCGGCTGGAGGTGCCGGAGGGCGCCACCTGCCGGCTGCACGGCACGACCGTGCGGGACAGCGTCGACGTGGAGGAAGGTGGCCGGCTGATCGCCCGTGACGCGATGATCGACGGTGACGTGCACGCCACCGAGGGCCCGCGGACCGTGCGGCTCCTCGACACCGAGGTGTCCGGCAACATCCACGTACGGCGGGCCACAGGACCGGTGGTCATCGGCAACGCCGGGTGCCGGGTCGACCCGGTCGCCGGCGGCAACATCGCTCTGGTCCACAACAGCGGCGACATCGCCGTCTGCCAGATGAGCATCCGGGGCAACCTGCACCTGATCCGCAACTCCGGCCGCATCGGCGTCTTCGCGAACCGGGTGGGCAACAACCTGCACGCGCGCGAGAACACCGGCGCGATCACGCGGCTGCGTCGCAACCGGGTGGGCACGTCCGGCAGCGGCAACATGGAGGTGCGTGACAACGCCGGCAGCGTGCGCGTGCACCGCAACAGGGTGGCCAGCCAGCTCGTCTGTCGCGGCAATGCCGAGGTGCGGGACATCCGCAACGCCGCCGGCGGGGGTATGCGACACCAGTGCGCCTGAGTGCGCCTGAGTGCGCCGAGCGGCCGCACGGGAGCCGTGCTCGGGCGTTATCGTCGCGACGACGCTACTTGTCGATGTCGCCGACGACGAAGAACATCGACCCGAGCACGGCGACCATGTCGGCGACCACACACCCGTTGAGCACCTCCGGCAGCACCGAGATGTTGTTGAACGAGGCGGACCGCAGCTTCATCCGCCACGGTGTCTTCTCGCCCTTCGACACCAGGTAGTAGCCGTTGATGCCCAGCGGGTTCTCGGTCCAGGCGTAGGTCGCGCCCTCGGGGACCTTCAGGTTCTTCGGCAGCCGCTGGTTGATCGGACCCGGTGGCAGGTCCCGCAGTCTCGCGATGCAGGCGTCGGCCAGGTCCAGCGACGTCTTCACCTGGTCGAACAGCAGCCCGAAACGCGCGTGGCAGTCGCCCTCCGGGCGGGTGTGCGTCCGCAGCAGGCCCTGCTCGGCGAGGTCGCCGTAGGCGAGGTAGGGCTCGTCGCGGCGCAGGTCGAAGTCCACACCGGAGGCGCGGGCGATCGGCCCGGACACGCCGTACGCCGCGATCAGCTCCGGTGACAGCACACCCACGCCGCTGGTGCGCGCGACGAAGATCTCGTTGTCGAAGATGAGGTCCTCGATCTGCGGCAGGCGCCGCCGCACCGCGGCCACCGCGTCGGCGGTGCGGTCCAGCCAGCCGGCCGGCATGTCCTCCTTCAGTCCGCCGACGCGGTTGAACATGAAGTGCATCCGCCCGCCGGAGATCTCCTCCATCACCTGCTGGATGGTCTCGCGCTCCCGGAACGCGTAGAACACCGGCGTGATCGCGCCGATCTCCAGCGGGTAGGAGCCGAGGAACATCAGGTGGTTGAGCACCCGGTTCAGCTCCGCCAGCAGCGTGCGTGCCCAGACCGCGCGCACCGGGACCTCCATGCCCAGCATGCGTTCGACCGCGAGCACGACGCCGAGCTCGTTGGAGAACGCGCTGAGCCAGTCGTGCCGGTTGGCCAGCACGATGATCTGCCGGTAGTCGCGCACCTCGAACAGCTTCTCCGCGCCGCGGTGCATGTAGCCGATGACCGGGTCGCAGGAGACGATCCGTTCGCCGTCGAGGGTCAGCTGCAGGCGGAGGACGCCGTGGGTGGCGGGATGCTGCGGCCCGATGTTGAGCACCATGTCCTGGGTCTGCAGGCCGGCACCGCCGCCGCGCTCGTAGCCGCCGAAGCCGGCGGCACCAGCCCCGACACCGACGATTCGCTTCTCCACCATCGCCGCCCATACTGTCACGCGATGGCGCCGGTAGCCTCGAACCATGGAACGGCTGTTCGCGCCCCTGGGACTGGACTGGCGCCCGGTGTCGGCGCGGCTGACCACCCGGCTGCGGATCCTGTGGGCCGCCTTCCTGGTGCCGCTGACCGCGGTGCTGACCGCCGCCGCCCTGCTGGTGCCGACCCTGCCGTGGGTGCCGTGGGCGCTGCTCGCCGCCGGTGTCCTCGCGCTGCTGCTGGGCATGGTGTACGCCGGGCGGCGCACCCGCGCCTGGGGCTATGCCGAACGCGCCGAGGATCTCTACATCCGCCACGGCGTGCTCGTGCGCAACCTGGTCGCGGTGCCGTACGGCCGGATGCAGTTCGTCGACGTGACCGCCGGGCCGCTCGAGAGAGCCCTCGGCCTGGCCGAGGTCGAGCTGCACACGGCCACGCCGGGCACCCGGGCCCGCATCCCGGGTCTCGACCCCGAGGAGGCCGCCCGGCTGCGGGACCGGCTCACCGCTCTCGGCCAGGCCCAGGCCGCGGGACTCTGACGCGGTCATGCCCGAAACGATGGACCGCGACTTTCAGCGGGTGCATCCGGTCTCGCCGCTGCTGCGGGTCGGCGTCTTCATCGTGGCCGGCGTCATCGCCACCTGGCGGCAGATCATCGAGGACTTCGAGCCGTGGGTCGTGCTGCTGACGGTGGTCGGCTTCGTCGTGGTCGGGGTCGTGTACGGCGTGCTGGCGTGGTGGTTCACCAGGTTCCGCATCGACGCCGAGGAACTGCGCATCGACTCCGGGGTCGTTCTGCGCCGGTCGCGCCGGATCAGCATCGAACGGCTGCAGGGGGTCGACGTGGTCCAGCCGCTGCTGGCGCGGCTGTTCGGGATGGCCGAGCTGCGCTTCGAGGTGGCCGGC
>DATABY010000022.1:0-6262 GCA_036259355.1 Nocardioidaceae bacterium | reverse complement strand
CCTCCGGGGCGCCCTTCGCTGTGTTCGGGCCTGGTGGCCGAACGGTCGCGTGGCCGGCACCGCGCCCCCTTCAGCCGCGACCGCGTCGGAGGAGGTCAGAGGTGGCGCAGCAGGGCGCGGCCGCGGGGTGAGAGCCGGTAGCCGACCGGGAGGCTCTCGGTCAGGCCCAGGTTCTTGAGCTTGCGTACGTCGGTCTTGAAGGCCTGGCGCTCCTGGGTCCGCTCCGCGGCGAGCTCGGTGGACACCACGCCCGGGCGGGCCTGGATCAGCCGCAGGACGTCACGGGTCCAGGGCCCCGACGCGGAGGCGGCGTCGAGCCGGTCCAGCCGCGCCCGCAGCCGGTCCGTCTCCTCGGCGCTCATCGCGTCGTCGGCCCTCAGCGCGATGCGGTCGTCGGCGCCGACGTAGTGCAGGTCGACCCGCCAGACCAGGGTCGCGGGTTCGGGCTCGCCAAGGCGCCGGAGCAGGGCCGCCAGGTCGGGTTCGCCCGCGGCGCGGGCGTCGTCGTCGGTCAGGTCGGCGGCGGACACCCGGCGTACGGCATCCGCCTCGAGCAGCATCCCGGCGACCCGGTAGCGGCCGCCGGCGCGCGCCTGCGCCCGCTTCCAGGTCCGGAAGGTGCGGGTGATCGACCCGTCCGCCAGCCCGGCGTGGGCGTCGACGGAGAACAGCATGCGCCCAAGATAGGAGTCGGTCGCTACGGCTGAACCCGGGCGAGGCGGCCCACGCCCGGGGTCAGCCGCTGGTCACTCGCCGCGCAGGGCGGCCAGCAGCCGCAGCATCTCGATGTAGAGCCAGATGAGGGTGACGGTCAGGCCGAAGGCCGCTCGCCAGGACTCCCGCTCCGGCAGGCCGGCCGCGACGCCGCGCTCGACGAAGTCGAAGTCGAGGACGAGCATCAGCACGCCGAGCACCAGGCCGATGCAGGTGGCGATGAAGCCGAGGCCGGTGAGGTCGTTGAAGCCGAAGTTGAGACCCACCAGGCTGAGCACGAAGTCGAGCAGCACCAGGCCGACGAAGCTGAACATCGCGATCGTGACGATCTTGCGGAACTTCGGTGTCACCGTGATGTTGAAGAACTTGTACGCCGCCAAGGTGCCGGCGAACGCCACGAGGGTGCCGATCACCGCGCTCATCACGATGCCCGGCCACATCGCCTCGAAGTACATGCTCGCCGCACCGACGAACAGCCCCTCGACCGCCGCGTAGAGGAGGACCAGCGCGGGGCTGACGACCTTCTTGAACGAGATGAACAGCGCCAGGCCCAGACCGCCGAACGCACCGACCATCCAGGCGGTCATGGCCGCCTGCTGGCCCGCTGGCGGGGGCGGCAGGAGGACCCACGTGGCCGTCGCGGACGCCACCAGCACGGCCAGCGTCATGGCGGTCCGCATCACGACCGAGTCGATCGTCATCCGGCCCTGGTCGACGGCCGGGCCACCGGGCGTGCCGGTCTGCCACGTCGAGGGGTCGGTGTAGCCGGACTGGCCGTAGCCGGCGTTGGGGCCGGCACCCGGGTAGGTCGGGTAGCCGTACTGGCTCTGCCGCGGAGCACGGCCGTTGAAGCCCTCGCTCCGGGCGAAAACAGGGTTGCTGCTCTGCATCGTCTCCTCCATCGACCCCCGCAGGGATGCGGGACGTCAGCACCAATCGTAGCGACCGGCTACCTCGGTCAACGACGTAGCGGGGTCACGGATTCCCAACTTTCGCGGCCCAGCGGGCGCGTGCCCCCGGTGGGACTCGAACCCACACTTTCCGTTGTTTAAGAACGGCGTCTCTACCCATTGGACTACAGGGGCGGCGCTGCCCGATCCTACGCAGGTCGTCCCAGGCCGAGCGGCCTTCGCGTCGAGATCGCACAAACGGCCCCGACGGTGATCAGCGGGTGGCGCGCTCCCAGTCCTCGCGGGGGTGCTGCAACGCACCGAGCGACACGACCTCGCGGCGGAAGAACAGCGCCAGCGTCCAGTCCAGCACGACCCGGATCTTCTTGTTCAGCGTCGGCATCCGCGACATGTGGTAGGTGCGGTGCATGAACCACGCCGGCCAGCCCTTGAGCTTGACCCCGTACACCTGAGCCACGCCCTGGTGCAGACCCAGACTGGCGACCGAGCCGGCGTGCTTGTGCCGGTAGTCCGCCAACGGCTCGCCACGCAGGGAGCGGACGATGTTGGCCGCGAGCAGCCGCGCCTGTCGTACGGCGTGCTGGGCGCTGGGGCTGCACAGATGACCGGGGTTGGCCAGATCGGGTACGGCGGCGGCGTCGCCGGCGGCGAACGCGTCGGCGAGGCCCTCGACGGTGAGGTTCGGCAGCGCCTTCACCCGCCCGCGCTCGTCCAGCGGCAGGTCCGACTTGGCCAGCACCGGGTTGGCCTTGACCCCGGCAGTCCAGACGATGACGTCGGCGTCGAGCTCCTCGCCGTCGGAGAGCACCACGTGCCCGCCCACGCACGACTCCAGCCGGGTCTGCAGCCGGATGTCGATGCCGCGTTCACGCAGCACCTGCAGGGTATAGCGGCCCATGTCCTCACCCACCTCGGGCAGGATGCGCTCGCTCGCCTCGACAAGCAGGAAGCGCAGGTCGCCCGGCTCGATGCGGTCGTAGTAGCGGGTGGCGTAACGGGCCATGTCCTCGAGCTCGGCGAGCGCCTCGATACCGGCGTACCCGCCGCCGACGAACACGAAGTTCAGCGCGCGCCGCCGCAGCGCCGGATCGGTCGTGGAGGCGGCCGCGTCGAGGCGGTCGAGCACGTGGTTACGCAGCGCGATGGCCTCCTCGATCTGCTTGAAGCCGATCGCCTGCTCGGCCAGGCCGGGGATGGGCAGCGTCCGGGGCACCGATCCGAGGGCGGAGACGAGGATGTCGTACGCCACCTCGTACGTCGCGCCCTCCGCGGGCTCGATCGTGGCCACCTTGTGCGCGTGGTCGATGCCCACGACCCGGCCGGCGACGACGTCGGCGCCCTTCAGCGTGCGCCGCAGCGGGACGACCACGTGCCGCGGCTCCAGGCTTCCCGCGGCGGCCTCGGGCAGGAACGGCTGGTAGGTCATGTTGGGGCGCGGGTCGACCAGCGTCACGCGCGCCTCGCCGGTGCGGAGGCGGCGGCGCAGGCCGAGCGCGGTGTACATGCCGACGTAGCCGCCTCCGGCGATGAGGATGTGAGGAGTCGTCATACTTGTGAAAACCTTCACGAGGCTGCGGTTGTTCCCGGGAACCGCGCGCTCTCACGGCAGTTGGCTGGGTTACTTCTGCGATCTCGGCGCGAGGGACGTCAGTTGTGCGATCTCGGCGCGAGGGGGCACGAGAGGGGGCATTGGAGGGGACTCAGCAGGCGTGCTCCTTGGCGCGACGCAGCACTGCGTCGAGCATCGGCTCGGTGAGCTTGCCGGTGAAGGTGTTCTGCTGGCTGGGGTGGTAGCAGCCGAGCAGGACCACGTCGCTCCCCGCGGGCCCGGGGAGAACCGCCTCGGCCGCGTGCCCGAACCGGGGCTGCGGCCGCGGGACGGCGTACCCCAGCGCCCGGAACGCGCGTATCGCCGCGGACCAGCCGTAGGCGCCCAGGCAGACGACCGCGCGCACGGTCGGTGCCAGCAGCGTGAGCTCGCGGTGCAGCCACGGCTCGCAGGTGTCGCGTTCGACCGTCGTGGGCTTGTTCGCCGGTGGCGCGCACCGCACGGTCGCCACCATGCGGGTGTCGATCAGCCGCTGCCCGTCGCCGGCGTGCTCGCTGGTCTCCTGCGCGGCCAGGCCGACGCGATGCAGCGCGGCGAACAGCCAGTCGCCGGAGCGGTCGCCGGTGAAGATCCGCCCGGTGCGGTTGCCGCCGTGGGCGGCGGGTGCCAGGCCGAGGACCAGGATGCGCGCGTCGGCCGGCCCCCACCCGGCGATCGGGCGGCCCCAGTACGGCTGCGCGGCGAACGACCGCCGTTTGTCGCGGGCGACCGTCTCCCGCCAGGTCAGCAGGCCCGGGCAGGCCCGGCAGACCGAGATGCGGGCGGTGAGCGTCGGCAGGTCGGCCCCAGTGGCGAGCCGCTCGACGTCCGCGGCGGTCTCGGCCACCTCCGTGTCGGCGCTCCCGGGGTCGTCGGGCCAGCCGGTGCCCGGCGGCACCGGGCTGGGGAACAGTTGACCCGTGACCGGATGCGGCGCCCGGAATCTTGACGCGTCACCAGAAGGGGCGCTGACATCCCTGGCGGGGCTCACATCCCCCTCCCGTGAGGCGTCGATTCTCCCGGCGGGGCGGCCGGGAATCTTGACGCGTCACCACCTGGGGTGAGCAGCGACCACGCGATGCCGTCGAGGATGTCGTGCTCGCTGACGAGCACCTCCGGCCGCTGCAGACCGGAAGCGACGCGGCGCGCGACCCGGTCGAGGATGAGCGCGCCGCCCCCGATCACGTCCGCGCGTCCCGGGTGCATGAAGCCGAGGGCCCGCCGTTCGTCCCGGGTCATCGCGAGCAGCCGCCGGTGCGCCTCGCTGACGCCGTCGATGCCGACCCGGGAGAGGTGGATGCGCGCCGGGTCGTACGCCGGGAGGTCGAGCACCATCGCGGCGACCGTGGTGATGGTGCCGGCGACACCCACGAGCGTGCGCGCCTGTTCCAGCGGCACGTGCAGGCGGTCGAGCGCGGCGTCGACGTCGGCGCCCGCCCGCTCGATCTCCGCCGGGCTGGGAGGATCGCCGCGCAGGTGCCGCTCGGTGATCCGCACCGAGCCGATGTCGACCGACTCCGCGCTGCGTACCTGACCGTGGCCGTCGCCGAGCACGAACTCCGTCGACCCGCCCCCGATGTCGACCACCAGGTACGGCGGCGGGTGGGCGGCGGTGTCGAGGTCACGGGTGGCCCCGTCGTAGGACAGGGCCGCCTCGTCGTCGCCGGTGACGACCTCCGGCCACACCCCCAGCCGGTCCTGGACCCCCGCGGCGAACACGTCGCCGTTGTCGGCGTCGCGCGCCGCCGAGGTCGCGCAGAACCGCAGACGTTGCGCACCCACCTCACGCAGCACCGCTGCGTACTCGTCACAGGCGGCGAACGTGCGCTCGAGCGCTTCGTCGGCGAAGCTCCCCGTGGCGTCGACGCCCTGCCCCAGCCGCACGATCAGCATGCGGCGGTCGACGTCGCGCAGGCCGCCCCGGCCGTCGGGCTCGGCGACCAGCAGCCGGATCGAGTTGGTGCCGCAGTCGATCGCGGCGACGCGGTCCTCGATGGTGCTCATACGCGCCTCACTCCGACTCCGGGTCGACACAGGGGCCGTCCGCCCACCAGTCGGCGAGCCGGTCCAGCGCCTCGTCGCCCAGCGGCTGCCCGCCCGGTCCCTCGGCCAGTGACTGACCGACCAGCACGTGCAGGCACTTGACCCGGTTCGGCATGCCCCCGGCCGACACGCCGTCGATCTCGGGCACGCGCATGAGCGCGTCTCGCCGGGCGACGTAGCGCTCGTGCGCCGCGCGGTAGTCCGCGGCCAGCGTCTCGTCCTGCTCCAGCCGCTCGGTCATCTCACGCATCAGACCCGAGGCCTCCAGCGTGCCGATCGCCGAGACCGCGCGCGGGCACGTCAGGTAGTAGAGCGTGGGGAACGGCGTGCCGTCATCGAGCCGCGGCAGCGTCTCCACGACGTCCGGCAGCCCGCACGGGCATCGGTGCGCGACCGCGGCGATGGACCGCGGCGGGCGTCCCAGCTGGCGCCGCACGGCATCGAGGTCGCGCCGGTCGGGTGGCTCAGCGGCCACGGGCGCCCTGTGTCCGGCCGGCGTCCGCGCCGCCGCGGTCGCGCCCGGGCCTGACCGGCGGACCGAGCCGCTTGGCGGGCCCGGCGCCCCGCTCCTGCGCACCCGCCCCCCGAATGCTGCCCCAGGTGGCGCTCCACCACTCGGCGTCGGGGTCCTCGCCGAGCGACGCGGGGTCGGTCAGCTCCGAGGACGTGTCGAGGGGCTGCCCGTCCTCGCCGATCACCCGGAAGCCGATCTCGCCGGGGAGCACCCAGCCGAACCTCTGCCTGGCCTGGGCCTCGATGAAGGCCTCGTCGTTCCACCGGCGGCGCTCCTGCCGCAGCTCGTCCAGCGCCTGCTCGTCGCGCGCGATCTGTGTCTCCAGCGCGTCGATCTGGGACCGCTGGTTGAGGAACGCCCGCAGGCTGGTGGCGTAGGACACGAACAGCACGGCGAGTACGACGACCACGATCGCCATCCGCCCGGTCAGCCGGGGGCGCCGCCGCGCGGCCGGATCCGGCGTACGCGGCGTGCCGGCACGTCCCCGCGGAG
>DATABY010000021.1:0-36911 GCA_036259355.1 Nocardioidaceae bacterium | reverse complement strand
GCAGCGACAGCACCAGCAGCCGCCACAGTGGCGAGGGCTTGTCCGCCACCGTGAACCCCGCCTGCTCGGCGAACGTGGTGCCGTGCCGCTCTGTCAGGGCGCGGGCGATGTCGCGCTGTGCCATGACTGTCGAGTACCCACCTGGCACCGGGGCTCACGTCGTGGGCTGCGTGGGTGGCCAGTTTGGCGCGAGGGGAGCGTCGCGTGGCGACGCTTCCCTTCAGCCCTGCCGAACCGGCAGGCTGCCGAGGCTCAGGCGAACAGCGAGATCTGGGTGCCCTCAGGGACCTGGTAGCGCTCGATCACCTTGTTGAGCTCCGCTTGGTAGTACAGCACCTGAAGACCGAAGACGAAGCACAGCAGCAGGCCGAGACCAGCGCTACAGGTCGGAACCAGCCCCGCGGCGCGCTGAGCGTCGGCGATGCGCTTCCCGGTGTTGTAGTACGAGACCAAGGGTGCGACAAAGGTCCAGGCGAGGAGCAGCAGTACCAGCATCGAGCCGGCAGGGCTGATGCGGCGACGACGGTCGAACTGCGCCATCTCGTTGTGGATCTTGTAGTACCAGACGTAGTGGTAGATCCCGAGCGTGATGAGTGGCAGTCCGAGCCATGCACCCACGGGGTTGCGCCGCTTCATCTGCAGGCCGCCCGCAACCGGCTGACCGCCCGCAACCGGCTGACCGCCTGGCATCGGAGACAGGGCCTGACCGGGCGCCACCGGACCCGAGGGCGGTGTGGGGCCAACCTGAACCGGGTCGCTGGCCGGCGCGGCGATCGTCTCGGCCGAGCCTTCCTGCGCGACGGGGGAGTCGATCTCTTGGGGTGCAGTCGGGTGCTGCTCGGACATGCCGTTGCTCCTTGGTGCGTGGAAGTGGGAGACCCGCCGAGATGGGCAGTGCTACGCCCCCGGGGGTCGGTCACCGACGGTAGGCGGTACGACTGCGCCGATGTGGCGAAACGGAGGAATTCTGCCCAACTACGATGCACACGACGGACGGCCAGCGACGCCGCGAACACCGCGGACGCCGCGAACACCGCGGACACCGAGGACACAGCGGACACCGATTGGGGGAGGCCCTGGGCATGGAGAAGCTCAGCAGCGTGCCGGGGCCGGCGCTCGCGACCCTGACCAAGGAGCGGTTCTCCTCTGAGGCCTGGCTGTTCGAGCGCAAGCTCGACGGCGTGCGCTGCCTGGCGTTCGGCGAGGACGGCAAGGTCCGCCTCCGCAGCCGGAGCGGCGGCGACATGGGGTCGGCGTTCCCCGAGGTGGTGGAGGCGCTGGAGGCGCAGGGCTGCCCGAACTTCGTGGTCGACGGCGAGGTGGTCGCGTTCGACGGTGTCCAGACCAGCTTCGGCGCGCTGCAGCCGCGGATCCACCTGAGCAACCCGGCGCGGGCCCGCCGTACCGGCATCGGGATCTTCTACTACGTCTTCGACCTGCTCCACCTCGACGGACACAGCACCCGGTCGCTGCCGCTGCGCGAGCGAAAGGGGCTGGTGCGCGACCTGTTGTCCTGGGGCGACCCGTTGCGCTACACCGCACACCGCAACGCCGCGGGCGAGAGGTACTACGAGCAGGCCTGCGCGCGGGGATGGGAGGGGCTGATCGCCAAGCGCGCCGACGCGCCGTACCCCTCCGGCCGCACCAAGGACTGGCTGAAGTTCAAGTGCGAGCAGGGTCAGGAGTTCGTGATCGGCGGGTGGACCGACCCGCAGGGATCACGGGTGGGGTTCGGTGCGTTGCTGCTCGGCTACTACGCGCAGGACGGTGAGCTGGTGTACGCCGGCAAGGTCGGCACCGGCTTCGACACCAAGCTGCTGCGGTCGCTGCACGGGCGGCTGAACGCGCTGGAGCGCGCGTCACCGGCCTTCCGGCGCGGCCCCCTGCTGCCGAAGAAGGACGTGCACTGGGCCGAGCCGGCGCTCGTCGGCCAGGTCTACTTCACCGAGTGGACGCGCGACGGGCAGCTGCGCCATCCGCGGTTCCTCGGCCTGCGCAACGACAAGGACCCCCGCGACGTCGTCCGCGAGCTGCCGGCCTCCGCGCCCTCCTGAGGTCCACCGGCGTGGTGACGCGGTCTTGTCGGTGGTCGGTGCGACCCTCTGGACCATGATCGAGCGAACCGCTACCCAGGCGCCGGCGGGCACGGCCGACCCGGCGCGAGACGCGTCGTGGATGCTGGTCGACCTGCTCGCCTCGATCGTGGGCCGTGACGGCGCCGAGGTGAGCAGGCACCTCGCCGCGATGAGCTCGCGGGGCAGCACCGAGGGGCAGGTCGAGATCGTCGCCGGGCTGTGCCAGTGCCGCCATCCGCAGCTGCTCGACGCGCTCGAGCTGATGGCCGGGCATCATCCCGACCCGGCGGTGGCCCGGGAGGCCCGCAAGTCCGCCCTGCGCGCCCGTACCCGCGCCGTCGCCGCGCGGTAGCTGCGCGGCCGCCGCCGCTGGTGGCATCGCTGGTGGCGCCGGTGAGCCCCCGGCGGTCAGTCCCGCACCGGGTCCGGTCGGGGCGCACCCTCGAACCTCGCGAGCCGCGTGGCACCGGCGGTGGTGAGGAGCAGGCCGGCGACGGCGACCGGGTAGTAGCCGCTGCGCACCTGGTCGCCGAGCAGGAGCACACCCACCGCGGCCGGCGCGACCGTCTGCGCGACGATCATCGGGGCCGTTGCGGCCGCGACCGCACCGCGTTGCAGCGCGATGGAGTACAACAGGAAGCCCAGCGTCGCGCTGATGAGGAAGGCGTACGTGGGAGCGGCGTGCCACAGCTCGAGCGGTGACAGGTCCGGGACCATGCGTACGGCGATGCTGTCGGCGCCGAACGCGAGCCCCGCGAGGAGGCCCAGCGCCGCCGGCACCACCTGGTGCTGCGCACGGCTGGTCGCCAGGCCCACGAGCGTGATGACGCCCAGCGCGACGAACAACCCGACGACGAACGCGGTTCCGGCCCCCACCTGCCCGATCGGCCCCGACGCGGTGGTGAGCAACGCGAGGCCGGCCCACACCGCCGCGACCGCCGCCCACTCGACGGGGACCAGGCGGTCCCCGAACATTCGCACCGCGAGCACCGCGGTGACGACCAGACTGGCGGAGATGCCGGCCTGCGCCAGGTAGAGCGGCAGCAGCCGGATCGCCGCCAGGTGCAGCAGGAAGCCGACGCCGTTCAGCAGGATCGCGCCCACGAACACCGGCTCGCGCAGCAGCCGCAACAGCACCCGCGGGTCCAGACCGGAGGCGGTCGGCACGCGCCGCGCACCGATGGCCTGCAGCACCGTGGCGACCCCGAACACCACCGCCGCAGCCAGCGCGGCGCCCAGGCCGAGCAGCACGGGTCAGTCGCCGCCGCCGGGCACCGGCGCCGTCTCCGACGCCGGAGCGTGCGCCCGCCGTCCGCCGCGGGCCGGGCTGCGGGTCACCGTGAGGTAAAGGCTCAGCGCGACGTAGTAGGCGATGTAGGCCAGCGACAGCGCCACCACGACGGCGTTCGGGTCGGGCATCTGCAGCAGCAGGACGGCGTACGCGACCAGCCACCCACCAGTGAGGGATATGTTCAGCGGCCGCAGCACCTTGGTCTGCGAGGGGTAGATGTAGCGCACCGGGACGAAGACCAGGACGGCGCAGACCAGCAGCAGCGCACCGGCGGCCGCGGGGGACGCCCCGAGCACGATCACGTAGAACGCGACCACGTTCCAGTAGCTGGGGAAACCGAGGAAGAAGTGGTCCTCGGTCTTGGCATCGACCCGGCAGAACTGGAAGCTCGAGGCGAGCAGCGGCAGCGCCGCGAGGGCCGCGCCGAGCGCCCCCTCCGGCAGGTAGCCGCCGGTCCAGAGCAGGACGACCGGCACGAACGCGTAGGTGATGTAGTCGACGATGTCGTCCAGACGCGCGCCGTCGAACCAGGGGATCGTCTCCTTGACCCGGAGTCGGCGCGCCAGCATGCCGTCGGTGCCGTCGATGACGAGCGCGGCAAGGAGCAGCCACAGCGTCCGGATCGGCTCACCCTCGGTGGCGGCCAGCACCGCGAGCAGGGCCAGCACGGTGCCGCTCGCCGTGTAGAGGTGCAGCGCCCAGCCGGCGAGCTTCAGGCCGGTCGAACCGGCGCCGGGCTTCTGTGCCGCAGCGTGTGTAGGCAGAGCGGGCTCCCCGGGGAGACGGTGCAGGTACAGGCCGTGTTCCGGCGCCTTTGTCGAGTCTCGCACAGCCCCGTTGTCGGTGGTCGGTGCGACGCTGGGTCCATGTCCGCGCACGGCCCGATCACGCGCCGACACGCCGTACCCGGAAGTCGCAACCCGGGGCTGACCTGCGCAAACGCGCCGGCCCCGAAACCGACACGCAGATGCCTTGCTTCCCTCGCGAGGCCGACGTAGCGTTACCCCTACATCTAGTAGTTACAGGCCTGTAAGTCGTCCACAGATTGTGGTTCGCGATCCACAGGCCAAGAGCAGTCGTCAACAGCAAATCCACAGTTTCGTCCCCAGCCGGGGGGCGCCGACGCGGTAGGTCGAGGAGGTGGCCGGAGCCCATGCACTGCCCGTTCTGCCGCCACACCGACACCCGGGTGATCGACTCGCGCACCGCCGACGACGGTGGCGCGATCCGGCGCCGCCGGCAGTGCTCGCAGTGCCTGAAGCGGTTCAGCACGGTGGAGCAGATGCAGCTCACCGTGCTGAAGAAGTCGGGCGCGACCGAGCCGTTCGACCGGTCTAAGGCGATCGCCGGCGTGGCCAAGGCCTGCAAGGGCCGGCCGGTCGGCGACGACGACCTGGCCCGGCTCGGGCAGCGGGTCGAGGACGCGTTGCGCGCCAGTGGCTGGGCGGAGGTGCCCGCCCACGAGGTGGGACTGGCGATCCTCGGCCCCCTGCGCGAGCTCGACGAGGTGGCCTACCTGCGCTTCGCCAGCGTCTACCGCAGCTTCGAGTCCGCCGACGACTTCGAGACCGAGATCGCGATGCTGCGGGCCGAACGCAGCGCGACGTCCGCCGCGGGAAGCGCGATAGCGCCCGCTGCGGCGGACGCGACGAAGGACGACGAGGGGCAGGGCCCCTGACCTAGACCGCCCGCCCGCGCGGAGAGGGGAAGCTTTGTGCGGGCGGGCTCTCCACCCAGCACAGCCGAGCAGTACCAGCAGCACCAGCAGCAACGCACCCACACTCGAAAGACGAGAACGAGGGAGAGGCCCATGACGGAGACGGTGAGCGGCCGGGCAGGCGCGACGCAGCGCGGAGCCAAGGCCAAGGGCGGCTTGAGGGTCAAGCGTGCCTTCACCACCGAGGGAGTGCACCCGTACGACGAGGTGGCGTGGGAGCGCCGCGACGTCGTACAGCAGAACTGGAAGACCGGCGACACGGTCTTCGAGCAGCGCGGGGTGGAGTTCCCCGAGTCGTGGAGCATGAACGCCACGACCATCGTCACCAGCAAGTACTTTCGCGGCGCCGTCGGCACCGACGCCCGCGAGTGGAGCCTCAAGCAGCTGATCGACCGCGTGGTGAAGACCTACCGCCGGTCCGGTGAGGACAACGGCTACTTCGCCACTCCGGCCGACGCGGAGGTCTTCGAGCAGGAGCTGACCTGGCTGCTGCTGCACCAGTACTTCAGCTTCAACTCGCCGGTGTGGTTCAACGTCGGCACGTCGTCCCCCCAGCAGGTGTCCGCCTGTTTCATCCTCGCCGTCGACGACTCGATGGACTCGATCCTGAACTGGTACAAGGAGGAGGGCCTGATCTTCAAGGGCGGCTCCGGCGCCGGTCTCAACCTCTCCCGCATCCGCTCGTCCAAGGAGCTGCTGCGCTCCTCCGGCGGCACGGCGTCCGGACCGGTGTCGTTCATGCGCGGCGCCGACGCGTCCGCCGGCACGATCAAGTCCGGTGGTGCGACCCGCCGCGCCGCCAAGATGGTGGTCCTCGACGTCGACCACCCCGACATCGAGGAGTTCGTGCAGACCAAGGCGCGCGAGGAGGAGAAGATCCGCGTGCTGCGCGACGCCGGCTTCGACATGGACCTCGGCGGGCAGGACATCACCAGCGTGCAGTACCAGAACGCCAACAACTCGGTGCGCGTCACCGACGAGTTCATGCGCGCGGTCGACCAGGGCACGTCGTTCGGGCTGCGGGCGCGCATGACCGGCGAGGTCCTGGAGGAGGTGGACGCCCGCAACCTGTGGGACCAGATCGCACAGGCGGCGTGGGGCTGCGCCGATCCCGGTATCCAGTACGACGACACGATCAACGACTGGCACACCACTCCCGAGACCGGCCGTATCACCGCGTCGAACCCGTGCTCCGAGTACATGCACCTCGACAACTCCTCCTGCAACCTCGCGTCGCTGAACCTGATGAAGTTCCTCACCGATGACGGCGAGTTCGACACCGACGCGTTCGTGAAGGCCGTCGAGATCGTCATCACCGCGATGGACATCTCGATCTGCTTCGCCGACTTCCCGACCGAGGCGATCGGGGACACCACCCGGGCCTACCGCCAGCTCGGCATCGGCTACGCCAACCTCGGTGCGCTGCTGATGGCGTGCGGGCTGGGCTACGACTCCGACGGCGGGCGGGCCCTCGCCGGGGCCATCACGTCGCTGATGACCGGTACCGCGTACAAGCGCTCCGCCGAGCTCGCCGGCGTGGTCGGGCCGTACGACGGGTTCGCCCGCAACGCCGACGCACACGCGCGGGTGATGCGCAAGCATGCCGCCGCGAACGACGCGGTGCGCACCCTGCACAGCATCGACAAGGCGGTGCACCGCGCGGCCACCGACGCGTGGTCGCAGGTGCTCAGCATCGGCGAGAAGAACGGCTGGCGCAACGCGCAGGCGTCGGTGCTCGCACCGACCGGAACCATCGGCTTCATGATGGACTGCGACACCACGGGCATCGAGCCCGACTTCTCGCTGGTGAAGTTCAAGAAGCTCGTCGGCGGCGGCTCCATGCAGATCGTCAACAACACCGTGCCCGCTGCGCTGACCAAGCTGGGATACCAGCAGGAGCAGGTCGAGGCGATCGTCGAGTACATCGCCGAGCACGGGCACGTCATCGACGCCCCCGGGCTGAGGCACGAGCACTACGAGGTGTTCGACTGCGCGATGGGCGCCCGGGCGATCAAGCCGATGGGGCACGTACGGATGATGGCTGCCGCCCAGCCGTTCCTGAGCGGGGCGATCTCCAAGACCTGCAACGTCCCGGAGTCGGCCACGGTCGAGGAGATCCAGGACATCTACTTCCAGGGCTGGAAGCTCGGCCTGAAGGCGCTGGCGATCTACCGCGACAACTGCAAGGTCGGACAGCCGCTGTCCGACGGCCGCAAGAAGAAGGTCGAGGCTGCCGAGCCCGAGGTGGAGACGGTCGTCGAGTACCGCCCGACCCGCACCCGGCTGCCGAAGTCGCGTCCGTCGCGCACCACGTCGTTCACCGTCGGCGGCGCCGAGGGCTACATGACCGCGGGCTCCTACCCCGACAACGGCCTGGGCGAGGTGTTCCTCAAGCTCGGCAAGCAGGGCTCGACGCTGGCCGGGGTGATGGACGCGTTCTCGATGGCGATCTCGATCTCGCTGCAGTACGGCGTGCCGCTGGAGACGTTCGTCTCGAAGTTCACCAACATGAAGTTCGAGCCGGCCGGCCTGACCGACGACCCCGACGTGCGGATGTCGCAGTCGATCATGGACTACATCTTCCGCCGGCTGGCGCTGGACTACCTGCCGTTCGAGACGCGCTCCGCGATGGGCATCTACTCCGCCGAGGAGCGGCAGCGCCAGCTCGAGACGGGTTCCTACGAGCCGGACGAGGGTGAGGACGAGTACGGCGAGGTGCCCGAGGCCGAGTCGCTGCGGGCGTCGTCGGCTCCCGCCGCGAGGGCCGAGGCGCCCCACGACGAGGCGGCCGCCAAGCCGGCTCCCCGCGAGGCGCACACGTCGGCCGAGCTGTACGAGTCGATGACCGGAACCGAGACCGACGCCCCGCTGTGCTTCACCTGCGGCACCAAGATGCGGCCGGCCGGCAGCTGCTTCGTCTGCGAGGGCTGCGGCTCGACATCCGGCTGCAGCTGATCAGCCCGCGGCCTCGGCCCGGTTCCTCCCCGGTGGAGGGCCGGGCCGGCGTCGTGCCGGGCCGGTCGGGAGGATCGTCCGTGTTCCAGTACGGGGGGTGCTTCCGAGTGTGCCTCCACCGCTAGGTTGCACGGGTGGAGACTGACGACGTCCTGGCCTTGCTCAAGGAGGTGGCCGACGAGGTCGTCAACTCGCGGTTTCGACTCCTGGTCGCCGAGGAGATCGCGGAGAAGAACCCCGGCGACCTGGTGACCGTGGCCGACCGCGAGGCGGAGGTGCGGATCACGGCCGCCTTGCGCCGGGCGTATCCCGGTGCCCTGGTGCTCGGCGAGGAGGCCGCGGCGGTCGACGCCACCTTGGTCGATCGGTTCCGGTCGGCCGAGCATGCGTTCACCGTCGATCCCGTGGACGGCACCAAGAACTTCGTCAAGGGCTCGCCAGACCACGCGGTGATGGTCGCGGAGCTCCGCGGCGGCGAGGTGGTTCGGAGCTGGATCTGGCAGCCCCAGCACGAGAGGTCCTACGTCGCGGAGCGCGGCGCGGGCGCCTGGGGCAACGGCCGGCGGCTGGTGCGCCCGCCGCTCGGAGAGGATCTGCGTGGGGTCACGGCGCGCCCGAGCTGGACCGGGCGTGCCTTGGCAGCGCTGGGGACGCTCGACCTGACGTGGATCTGTTGCGGGGTGGACTACCCGCAGCTGGTCGAGGGCGGGGCCGACTACGCGCTCTACCGGCGACCCAAGCCTTGGGACCATGCCCCCGGCTCGCTCCTGCTCAGCGAGGCGGGCGGCTTCGTCGGCACCTTCGACGGCGCCCGCTACCGCCCACGGCTCGACCCACCGCTCGGCCTCATCTCCGCGGCCGATCGGCCCACGTACGACCTGGTGCAGGGCCTCGTCGACGCCGTGCCGGGTCTGTGACCTGACGTCCTCGCCGCGGAGCGGAGCACGAGGGCCGGACGGCTACCGGGCGGCCCGGGCGCTGTCGTGCGAGACCTTCAGCCGCGACGTGTCCACCGCGACGAATGCAGACGCGGGAATGCGCTTGAGGTCGGCGATGAGCCGGTCGGGCCAACGCGCGTGCCGCTCGCCCTGGAAGAACCACGGAGATCCGTTGTCGGCGAGCACCAGCCCGTGCTTCTTCATGGCGGCGATGACCACCCTGGCGTGCGTTCCGAAGCCTGCCGTCGAGAACGAGCCCCGGAGCCGGAAGCGGGCGCCCATCGGCGGGTAGGCCAGGCTGGCGCGCGCTCCCGCGTCGTGGCGCGCCGGCCACAGGTGGTGCCGGCTGGTGACGTCAGTCGTGAAGCGGATCGCGTGGTCGACGTGGCCGTTGCGGACCTCGTTCCAGCGCAGCAGCCCGGGCAGAATCGGCAGCCCCGCCGCGTCCGCCGACGTCCAGCCGTCCGGGCGCAGCCGGTTGCTGCGCAGCGACCAGGTCGCGCCCGACCCGGCCCGCCATCTGCGCGAACGCGGGTACGTCGCCCAGGTCTCGTACAACCGGCAGTGCGACCTGTCCACGACGATGGCGTGCCGGTCGCCGTCGGAGCCGCGACCACCCTCGATACGGGTGTCGCCGCCGAGGGGATATCGCACGCGGTCGCTCTCGTCGGCGTAGGTGAACGAGACCGGAACCCTGCGGTGCCTGCGGGAGACCACGGTCACGGGTATGCCGTAGTCGGGTCCGTCTCCGTACGCCGGCCCGAAGTCCGGGTGCAGCCGTCGGCCGGTCGACATGTGGGAGAGCCACGTCTTGCTGCGTCGGTGCACCGGCAGCCGCCTGATGTCGGCGTGCCAGTAGTTGTTCGCGGGAAAGGCGCGGCAGGACGTGCCGGCGACCGGGGAACCTGCCGTCGCCGCCTCCGCGGGTCCGTGGCCGGCGTACGCCGTGGCGCCGGCGCCGAGGGGGACGGCGAGGGCGAGGGCGACGAGGGCATGCAGGCGCATAGCGCCAATTGCAGCACAATACGGACACCGACTGCCGCCACTTGGACGAGATCGGGACTCCACGCCCTCACCGCCCGTGGGCGACAGCATCCGCCGCCGCTCCGACCGGCCGTACGACGCTTCATTCCTCCAGCGGGGCGATGTTGTGGTTGCCGCGGAACAGGTTCTCGGGATCCCACTCCCGCTTGAGCGCCGCGAGCCGGGCGTACTTCTCGCCCCCGAAGCCGGCGCGCACGTCGGCGTCGCTGGTTCCGGGCTCGAAGTTCAGGTAGACCCCTCCGGTGGCGGCCGGCGCGAACGCCGCCGTGAAGCGCTCGACCCACTCCATCTCCCGCTCCGTGTCGGACGGGTCCAGCCAGCAGGCGATCGGGTGTGCCATGTACGGTGCGGCGCGACCACCGGCGGCGGTGTCGTCCTCGCCGACGCGGCTGACCGCACCGCCGTGGCGCATGATGATGCCCTGCGTCATGGGCGAGCCGATCTCCCGCCCCACGGCAAGATAGTCGTCGAGCACCGTGTCGGGCAGTGCGCTGACGTGACGGCCACGGTGGTAGTTGAGCCAGCCGGGCGGAGCGAACCCGTCCAGCATCGCCTGGAAGGCGGTGTACGGCATCGGCTGCACGAGGTCCACGCCGCCCTCGGTCAGCCGGCGCAGCGGTGCCATCGCCGCGGCGGCGTCGGCCGGGTCCCCGATGAACGCCGCGATGATGGCCAGCGCCGGGTATCCCACCATCTGCGGCGGCACGAAGTCCTCGGGAGGCGCGAGCACGGTGGCCACCGCCGTGACCAGGTCCTCGGACGCCTGCTCGACGTACTCGCGGTAGCCGCGCAGAATCTCCCCGGCGCGCTCGTCGTTCGGTACGACGAGCATGCCGGCCATGATCAGCGGCGGAATCGGGTGCACGCGGAACTCGAACGAGGTGACCACGCCGAAGTTGGCCCCGGCCCCGCGCAGGGCCCACATCAGCTCCGGGTTGGTGTCGTCGGTGACGTGCAGCAGCTCACCGCTCGCGACCAGCAGGTCGGCACTGACGAGGTTGTCGCACGTGAGCCCGTACTTGGGGGAGAGCCAGCCGTACCCGCCGCCGAGGCAGAAACCGCCGATGCCGGTGGTCGTGACACGGCCGCCCGGCGTGGCGAGGCTGAACATCTCCGTCTCGCGGTCGTACTCGCCCCAGAGCACGCCGGCGTTGGCGCGCGCGGTTCCGCGCTCGGGGTCGACATGGACCCCCTTGAGGCTGGACAGGTCGATGAGGAGGCCGCCCTCGACCGCGCTGACCCCGCCGACCTGGTGTCCACCGCAGCGGACCGCCAGCGGCAGGTTGCGCTGCCGCGCGAACGCGACCGCGTCCCGGATGTCGGCGGCGCCGGTGGGCCGCACGACCAAGGCGGGCCGCCTGTCGATCATCCCGTTGTACACGGCGCGGGCTGCGTCGTACTCGGGGTCGCCGGGGCGGATGGCCACACCCTTGAACCCGTCCGGAAGGCCGATGTCGGCAGCGGTGATGGCGTTGTTCATGGGGGCCCCTCGGTTGGGTGAAGTTTGAACCTTCAGCCCATGCAAGCCCCGCTAGCACCGGAGGGCAATAGTCACTCGGGGTCATGTCACGGGTGCAGCGACGCGGCTTGGTGTTCACAGTGACGTCGACGGAGCCGCGAAGTGGTAGACGCTTCAGTTACCTGCCAGAAATGGCCCGTACGTGCTATTCGCGTAGACGCCGCGCCTCGGCAGCATGGGGCGCGCCTGCTTGGTGACCAAGGACGGCCGGGCTTCCCCGTCGACGACGGCCGACCCCTGGGCATTCAAGCCTCGGGGTCGCGGCCGCGCTCGGCGCCGCGGCGTCCCGTCCGGCGTCGGTAGCCGTCGCGCACGAGCACCGCCGGCGCCTGCTGTTCGGTGGCGGGGAGCGCACGGACTCTGCGCTCCCCGCGCCGTACCTCGCCAGTTTCGACGACAGCTCCACCAGAAGGGGATGGCCATGAGGATGCGCGCCGACCAGGTACGCGTGGGACACCGGCTCGGCGGTGCTGTGGTGACGAGGATCCAACCGACCCTGGACTGGGGCGTCGTGCGGATCACCGTGGAGCATCCGCCGGACTCCGGCGACGCGCTGGTGCCCGACGGTACGTTCAGCTATCTGCCCGACGACATCGTCGACGTCCAGCGGCCGGCGCCGAGCGGCGCGCACGACGGATCGCCCGCCGGACCCGCCACCGTCACTGCCACGATCCCCGCCCTCACGCGGCCGGACGACGCAGGAGACGACGGCGCGCAGGGGCGCCGGTCGACCAGGCACGAGGTCGCCTACCGGGTCGAGTACCAGGCAGTCACCGGTGACGGCCACATCGTCGTGCGCACCGACGACAGTGTCACGACGAGCATGGTCGGCCGGGCCCACGACCTGCTGGAGCAGCAGGGGATCGACGCGCGGATCCGCCGGATCGTCCCGCTGGACCGGGAGCAGCTGACCAGCCGTACCGCGGGGCGGGTCAAGCGTCTGTAGGTGGTCCCCGGGGTTGGCGGCGGTTCGCGCGGACTCACCTACCAGCGCACGGTCTCCAGCCGCTCGCCGGCGAAGACCGCCCGGACCCGCACGGTCCGTCCGGACGGACGTCTCGCGCAGTAGCTGAGCGCGTCGGCGAGGCGGGTGTGCGGCTGACCCGCCTGCAGCAGAACATCGCCGACCGTCGCGCCAGGCTCGAGGCTGCGGAACACCGACACGGGCGTGCGCGCGGACGGCTGGCGGCACCCGTCGTTGCTGACGCCGAGCGCGCGCTCCCACATCTGCAGGTACGCCTCCGGGCCGCGGGCCATGTCGTCGACGATGGCGTCGCCGGCGAGCACGCGCAGGTCCTCGATCCAGTCGGGGTAGAGGCCGTAGTGGGCGACGCCGTCGACGTTGAGGTCGTACACGCGCTCGCCGCTGACGTTGCGGTCGACGGTGACGCCGCCGATGCCCTGGAAGGGGTACGTCACCGGGTCGGGTGCGTCGGCGCCGCGCGGGTCACCCTGCGCGCCGAGCCCGTTGATGTCGGCGCCGTACCCGAAGCCGAAGTAGTAGCGGCCGTCGACCCAGTCGAGGTGCCGGCGCCACTTGTCGACGAAGCCGCTGCTGTCGCCGGCGTACGGCGCGATGACGCCGCCGAGCCCGTAGATCCGCGGGTAGGCGTCCGGGGTCGCCCAGGAGTGGCTGGAGAGCACGCCGGAGTAGCCGTGGGCCTCGACCACGTCGAGCGCCGCCTTGCGGGCGAGGACGCTCATGTGGTCGGGGTCGAAGACCATGTTCCGGTCGATCATGCCCTCGATCGTGTGCCGGCCGAGGTCGGTGAGCCCACGCTGGTTGCAGTGCGGCGCGGCGGGGTAGACGGGCGCCGCGCCACGGGTGACGTAGTTCTCGGCGATCGCGCCGAACAGCATGTCGCGCTCGGGTGTCTCGCCGGGTGCCGTGTGCTGGCTCTTGTCGTGGACGCCCTCGCCGTACGACTCGGGGCAGGTCGACATCGCCCAGAACGACCCGGTCTCGAGGAAGTTCGCCCCGTTGACCACGAGCCCGGTGTCGCCCTCGTCGCCGGCGACCCCGGCCAGCGCGTTGTCGAACTTGTTCACCAGCTCCATCTGGCGCACGCCCAGGTCGTACACCTCGTCGAGCTGCCGGTCGATCTCCGCTTCCGTGCACTGGGGTACGTCGCGCTTCGTCGTGCAGCCGAACAGCACGCTGGTCTCGATGCCCATCACCACGGCCAGCTTGCCCTCGTTGATGACGCGGCGTGCCTCGAACGGGTCGGTGACGATGCGGTACCACCCCTCGCCCGGCCCGCCCCACTGCGCGTCGACGTAGTCCTGGAACTCGTGCATGCGCTGCGCCTGCAGCCGGATCGAGTCCATCTCGTCGCAGGAGTTGCGCCCCCGCGGGTAGACCTGGCAGAGCTTGTTGTTCTCCACCAGCAGGTTCGTGAACAGCCGCAGCCCGCCGCGCCAGGCGCGCTCCATCCACTTGTGGTACGTGCCCTCGTGGGTGAGGGAGTTCGGTGCCGGCCAGTCCCGGAACGTCGGCCACCCGACCGGGTCGTGCGACCCCAGCGGGTCCTTGTTGAGGAAGTTCTCCAGCACCGCCCCGCGCCCGTCGGCGACCTGGTGGTCCTCGCAGTCGACGAGGGCGTACGCGACGCCGTACCGGTGCCACGGGCGGCCGCAGTGCACCTCGCCGCCGAGGAACTCGTACGCCATCCCGTGCGTGTGCGCGTCCCACCAGCCGCGCACCTCCTGGATCGGTGAGGTCCCGGCGTGCGGAGCTCCCCGCACGTTGGTCTGGACCTCCGGCCACTCCGAGCACCGGTCGGTGAGGCGCAGGTCGAACGGGGTGGCCGCCGGTGCGAGCACGAGGGCGCCGTCGTCGGCGAGGGCCAGCGAACGCTGCGGTCCGGGAAGGGTGAACGTGAACGCGGCCCCCTGCTGCCTGACCTCCCAGTCGGCCCGGGGACTCGGCTGCTCGGCGGCGACCACGCGGTCGTTACCGCTCTCCAGCGCGGCGTGCTCGTCCTGGCTGACGAACCGGCTCGCGGTGTCGAACAGCAGGTAGCGGCCCAGATCGGTCGCCTGGAAGTGCAGTGGCTCGGCGGTGCCGGACTCGGCTGCGGCGGTGCGGTAGCCGTCTCCGTGCTTGGCGACCGTCTGGCCGGTACGCGCGTCCTGCATGGCGTAGCAGCCGCCGGCCATCGCGTAGCGGTCCTCCGGCACCGGCTGCCGGTCGCGCTCGCCCGCGAGGGCCTGGGCGGGCACCAGGGTGGGATCGGGCTCCGCGCGCTGCTCCGCGGCGGCCTGCCGGGACGCGGACGCCTCCTGGGGTGTCGTGCTGTCGGTCGCCGCGGTCTCGGCGGAGGTCTCGGTGGAGCGGCTGAGGGCGTTCTTGGTAGCCGCGTCGGTGTGGTCGTGCCCGTGCCCGTCGCCCGGTGCGCCGCTGCCCGGCCTGGATGCTGCTCGGGTGCCGCGGTCGTGAGTGCTGTGGTCGTGGGCGCTGTGGTCGTGGGCGCTCCGATCGTGTGTTCCGGCGTGCGTGGGGACGCTCAGCGTCGCCGTCGCCACCACGACCGTGTACGTGACCGCGTACCAGACCAGCCGTCTGCCGGGCATGCGCAACCTTCCGACGCCGTGCTTTGGAACTGCAACGAGTTCCGGCGCGAATGGTCACGACCACGGTAGGTGCGCACCGCGGCCACCGTTGGCAGCATGGGGGCATGGACGGGGCGGTGGTGCAGCAGTGGGTGGCCGGGTACGAGCGGGCCTGGCGTACGCCGGGCAGGGAGCCGCTGGCGGACCTGTTCACCCCGGACGTGTCCTACCTGCCGTCCCCGTGGGCGACACCGCTCGACGGGCTCGATGCGCTCGGCCGGTTCTGGGAGGCCGAGCGGAAGGGGCCGGACGAGGAGTTCGTCATGACGGCCGAGGTGGTCGCGCTCGACGGTACGACGGCCGTGGTCCGGGTCTCGGTGGACTACGGCGAACCACTGTTCAGCCGGTGGCGCGACCTGTGGGTGCTGCGGTTCGCCGCCGACGGCCGGTGTGCGGCGTTCGAGGAGTGGCCGTTCGCGCCGGAGCAGCCGGACGGCCACGGGTAGCGGGTGGCTCAGCTCTTCTCGGGCGTCCTGCTCGGTGGCGGCGGCACGGTGCGCGGCTGCACCGTCGCGTCGGCCGCGGCGAGCTCACCCTGCAGGTCCTCCTGCTCGAGCCGCCGCGCCGTCGGCACCGCGATCCAGTAGGCCACCACGATCCCGAGCAGGCCGGCGCTGAGCTTGCCGACCAGCAGGGCCAGGATCATGTTCGGCTGGAAGTTGGCGGTGAAGGCGAGATGGTCGCCCAGCAGGAAGGCCGAGCACACCGCGAACGCGATGCACAGCACCTTGTCCTTGGCCGGCATCGACTTGATCAGGTGGAACAGCGCGAGGATGTTCGCCGCTGCGGCGAGGATCCCCGCCGTGCCCTCCGGGCTGATGCCGACCTTGCCGCCGATGGCTCCCAGTGGCCGGGCGAGGTAGGTCTTGATCACGTAGACCATGGGGAAGGCGCCGGCCAGCATGATGCCGATGTAGCCGGCGATCTCCAGGGCGCGGAACTGGTCGGCCTCGTCGGCGATGATCGGGGCGAAGCCCCATGCGCCGAACGCCCACGAGAAGAAGCCGGTGAAGTACTCCACGATGGAGAAGGCGAGCACGATCTTGAGGGCGGCGTCCATCGCGCGCCCGAACCAGATGAAGCCCTTGATCATCACCCGCGGTCGCCAGTGCAGCCCGGCGGCGATCGCCACCATCACCAGCGTCAGCGGCAGCAGGTTGGCGAGGATCTCGAGGGCACCCATCGCGAACGTGTGGTCCGACGGCGCGGTGGTCGACACCTCCTCGCGCACCGACGTGCCGGACAGGGCAAGGATCGTCACGGTGACGAGTACGCCGATAGGCACGGTGAGGATGCCGGACATGATGCCGAGCGCCATGTACTTGTGGTCCTCGCGCCGCAGCATCGCGAGCCCGACGGGGATGCTGAACACCAGCGTCGCTCCGGCCATGTAGCCGACGACAGCCGCCATGATCCAGGTGTCGGTGCCGCCTGCGGTGGCCTCGGCGAGCTGGTAGCCGCCCATGTCCACGGCGATGAACGTCGTGGAGGCGATGGCGGGACTGGCACCCACCAGCCCGAACACCGGACCGATCACCTTCTCGACGAACACCGAGAGGTAGGGGATGGAGGCCATGATGCCCGCGACCGGGATGAAGATCGGCCCGATCGCGTGCAGGCCCTCCTTGAACTCCCGGCCCAGCCCGGACTCGTCGTTGCGGATCGCCGCGACCGCGCCCACGACGACGAAGCACATGATGATGGCGATGACGACCTGACCGATCACAGCCATGGACCGCTCCTTCTCACCTCAGGGGGACGTGCACTACGTGTCGAGCTGGGCCTCGTCGAGGAGACGGTCGAAGTCCGGCCCGTCGAACTCCGCCATCGCCCGTTCGTACTTCTCCATGCCCCAGGACCAGAAGTCGAAGTTGATGTCGCTGACCGAGGTCTGGATGGATGCCCACAGCGTCCAGCCGTACTTCGACACCAGCCCCTGCAGACGCGCGCGGGCGATCCGATGCCGCAGCGGTACGCCGTCGTACGCTGTCATGAGCTCCGCGAGCTGGTCGAGCGTGAGGTTTGCTTCGCTCCACACGTTGCCGAGCTCGAAGCAGGGGTCGTTGTTGCCGGAGTACTCGTAGTCGATCAGCCAGATCTTGCTGCCGTCGTCGATGAAGTTGCCGGCGAGCAGGTCGTTGTTGCAGGGGACGAGGCCGGTCGGGCGGGCCTCGAGCGCGCGCTCGATCCGCTGCACCTGCGGGACGAAGTCGAGATAGCGCTCCGGCATCCGGAAGCCGTGCTCCTGCACGATCTGCAGGTAGCGCTCCTGGATGCGGAACATGTTGAAGTCCCGGACGAACCGGGGGCCGCGGTGCAGCTCGCCGCAGGCCGCGGCCACGCGGCCCAGATGGTCGCCGTGCCGCAGGTCGTCGTCGGTGAACGTGTGTCCCTCGATGAAACCGACGACGAGCAGGCCGGGGTCCTCGACGTACTCGACGACGGGGGCGCCGACGCCGGCCTCGGCCGCGGCGATGGAGTTGGCGTGCTCGGCCTGCCGGTCGATGCTGAGCAGCCTGCTGCCCTGCTGGCCGATCCGGACCACGACGCAGGACTCAGGAGTGGTCACCTTGAGGTTGACGTTGGTGAGCCCGCCCGGCAGCGACTCGATGGTCCGCGGCTGCCCGTGCAGGCAGGCCACCCGGTCCAGCAGCGGGTCCCAGGGTGACTTCTCGCTGGACACGACCGTCGGTACGCCGGTCGGCGGGGACATTCCTGGGACAGTAATGGTGTCCTCCTCAATTCGTCTAGACCTTCTGCGCCGGAATCAGGGCCGGATCCGCTCGCCCTTCGGGTCCAGTGGGGGCCGCCGATGCACGGTCACCGGTTGCAGGTCTCCACCGATGTCGACCTCGTAGCGCCCTTCGCTCAGGTAGTCGGCGTTGACGACCCCGGCGTCGGGGTGCTCGACGTAGGCGAACCCGACGCAGGCGCCGAGCGTCTCGCCCCAGGCTCCGGACGTGACCTGACCGGCCGGCGTGCCGTCACGCAGCAGCAGCTCGCCGCCCCAGAGCATCGGCTCCGGGTCGTCCAGCACCACCGAGACCAGCTTGCGAGAGGGGCCGTGGGCGCGGACCTTCTCGACCGCCTCGCGGCCCTGGAAGGCGATGTCGGTCTTGAGCTTGCAGGCGAACACCAGGCCGGCCTCGACCGGGTTGTACTCGGGGCTGAGCTCACGGCCGTAGGCGCGGTAGGCCTTCTCCAGGCGCATCGAGTCGATCGTGTAGTAGCCGGCGTTGACGACGCCGAGGTCACCACCGGCCGACATCAGGTCCTCGTACACGCCGACGGCGAACTCGGTCGGGACGTACAGCTCCCAGCCGAGCTCGCCGACGTAGGTGATGCGCGTGGCCCGCACGGTGGAGTAGCCGAGGTCGACGACCTGGCTGGTGCCGAACGGGAAGGCCTCGTCACCGAACTCGGTGCGTGACAGCCGGGACAGCAGCTGCCGTGACTTCGGGCCCATGACGCCGTAGACGGCGTAGGCGGAGGTGACGTCGACCAGGGTGGCGTGCCTGCCGGCCGGGATGTGCCGGTTGATGAAGTCCTGGTCGCGCTCGGTCTGCGACGAGCTGCTGACCAGCAGGAACTCGTCCTGCGCCGTCCGGGTCACGGTGATGTCGGCCTCGTAGGTGCCCCGGTCGTTGAGGACGCCGGTGTAGACCGACCGGCCGACCTCGACACCGACGTCGGCGGTGCAGACCCACTGCAGCACCTCCTCGGCGTCACGGCCCTTCATGAGGTACTTGGAGAACGACGTCTGGTCGAAGACCGCGACGTCGGTACGGGTGGCACGCTGCTCGGCGGCCACCCACGGCAGCCACCTCGGCTTGCCCCAGGAGTACTCGAGCGCGGGGTCCTCGCCGGCGGGGGCGAAGTAGTTGGCCCGCTCCCATCCCATCTTGGAGCCGAAGCAGGCGTTGGCGGCGGCGAGCAGGTGGTAGGCCGGCGACCGGCGGAACGGCCGAGCGGTGGTGAGCTCCCGGTTGGGCCACGGCACCTCGTAGTGCAGCCCGAGGACCTCGCCCACCCGGTCGTGCAGCCACTGGTTGTTGCCGTTGAACCGGGCGAAGCGGCGGATGTCCACTGCCGACAGGTCCATCGACGGCTCGCCACCGACGATCCACTCGGCGAGGGCGCGTCCGGCCCCGCCGGCCGAGGCGATCCCGACCGAGTTCAGCCCAGCGCCGACGAAGAAGTTCCGCACCTCGGGAGCTTCGCCGAGGATGAACTGGTTGTCGGGTGTGAAGCTCTCCGGGCCGTTGTAGAACTTGCGGATGCCGGTGTGGTCCAGCGCCGGGACTCGCAGCAGCGCGTTCTCCATCAGGATCGAGAAGTGGTCCCAGTCCTCGTCGAGCAGCTGGAACTCGAACGGGTAGGGGATGGCGTCGGGGGAGACCCACGGCTTGGCCTCCGGCTCGAAGCCACCGACGACGAGGCCTCCGACCTCCTCCTTGAAGTAGGTGTAGCCGTCGGGGTCGCGCAGGATCGGCATGTCCCGGTGCATGCCGTCGAACGGCTCGGTCACGACGTAGAAGTGCTCGGCGGAGTGCAGTGGCACGTTGACGCCGCACAGCTCCCCGACCTGCTTGGCCCACTGACCGGCGCAGTTGACGACGATCTCGGTCTCGACGTCGCCACGGTCCGTGCGTACGCCGGCGACCGCGCCGTCCCGGGTGAGCACGTCGAGCACCCGCACCCGCTCGGCCACCGTGGCACCGCGCTGCCGGGCACCCTTGGCCAGGGCGCTGGTGAGGTCGGTGGGGTTGGCCTTGCCGTCACCGGGAAGCCAGATCGCGCCGACCAGGTCGTCGACCCGCATCACCGGGCACCGCTCCTGCGCCTGCTCCGGTGTCAAGAGCTCGCACTCGAGGTCGAAGGCGGCGGCCGTGGCCGCCGTACGGCGCAGCTGGGTCATGCGGTCCTGCGTGCGGGCGACGGTGACGCCGCCACACCGCTTGAAGCCGGTGGCCAGGCCGGTCTCCTCCTCCAGCCGCTCGTACAGCTGCGTGGAGTACTGGACGAGCCGGGTGCCGCTCTGCGAGGCACGCAGCTGGCCTACCAGGCCCGCGGCGTGCCACGTCGTGCCCCCGGAGAGCTGCCCCTGCTCGAGCAGCAGGACGTCGGTGAAGCCGAGCTCAGCGAGGTGGTACGCCACGCTCGTGCCGATGACGCCGCCGCCGATGACGACCACGTGCGCGCGGGTGGGCAGGTCACGGTTCATGGACTCGAACCTAAGCCCGGCGACCACAAAACGTCTAGACTCTATCTGCCCACGCGGTCTAGGCTTCGCCGGGTGGACGACGTGACGGCCGCGCTGGGTGACGTGCTGGGCGGATGGTGGGCACGGGAGGATCGCGCCGTCGTCTTCGACTTCAACGGCACGCTCTCCGACGACGAGCCGCTGCTGCTGCAGATCTTCGCCGAGCTCTTCGACGACCACCTCGGCTGGCGGCTGACACCGGAGGACTACGCGTCGCGGCTGGCGGGCTACAGCGACCGCGAGATCATCGAGCGCGTCGTCGCGGAGCAGGCGCCCGGCGATCCCGGGCTGGTCGAGCTGCTCCTGGAGAAGCGACGCGACCGCTATCAGGAGCTCGCCCGCTCGGAGTCGCCGATCCGGTCGGGCACGAGCGCGCTGGTCGAGGCCCTGGACGCCGCCGGAGTGCCGATGGCGATCGTCACGGGCGCGCAGCGGCCCGACGTCGAGCTCGTGCTCGCGCACAGCCGCGTCGGCGACAAGCTGTCGCGGGTGGTGGCCGTGGAGGACATCGTCCGTGGCAAGCCGCATCCGGAGGGGTTCCTGGCAGGCGCCGCCTTGCTCGGTGTGGACCCGGCCGCGGTGCTGGTGTTCGAGGACTCGGTCGCGGGTGCGCGGGGTGCGCGGGCCGCGGGCATGGTCGTGGTGGGGGTCGAGGGCGGGGGCTCGCCCGTGCGGGACCTGGCCGCGGTCACGGACATCGTCGTACCGGCGCTCGACCCGTGTCTGCTCGACGGGCTGCCCGGGTGGTCAGCGCGGGGGGATGCCGGTGTGGACGGTGATGCGGGTGCGGTCGGACCGGAACAGGTCGAAGGCGTGCTCGACCGGTAGCCCGGCGACCGTGTAGGCGGTGCGCTCGATGAGCATCAGCGGCGAGCGGGCGTCGACGTGCAGCAGATGCGCCTGCTCGTCGGTGGCGATCACCGGCTCGAGCGCCTCGGTGGAGGTGTGCGGGGCACGGCCGTACTGCTTGTCCATCAGCTTGTAGAGCGAGCCGGTGAGCCGGTGGCCGGGCAGGCCGGGGAACTCGGCGGCCGGGAAGTAGGAGCGTTCGAGCGCCAGCGGCTCCCGGTTGGCCGAGCGCACCCGCACGATCTTGTGCACCTCGGCGTCGCGGGGTAGCCGGAGCGCCTCGGCGACCACGCGTGGTGCGGCGACGGTGGTGGCACTGATGACCCGGGCCCCCGCGCGCACGTGGGCCCGGCGCATCTGCTCGGTGAAACCGGCGAGGCCGGTGAGGTCGCACTCGATCCGCGGCTCGGAGACGAACGTGCCACCCGCGCGTCCCTGCTTGCGGGTCAGCACACCCTTCGACTCCAGGCTGGCGAGCGCCTGCCGCAGGGTCATCCGGCTGACGCCGAGCGCGGTGGCGAGCCGGCCCTCCGGGGGCAGCTTGTCGCCGACGAGCAGCTCGCGGTCGGTGATCAGCCGCATCAGCCACTGCTCGATCCGCAGATGGGTGGGCCCGCCGGAGACGCTGGCCAGGTCCGGCAGGTCCTTGAGCCCGCCGGTCTCGTCGAGTGTCTGTGCGGTCACGGTGACGACCATACCCGCGCACCCCGCCGGACCCCGGGGAAGTCGTTCGGCTGAACAGCGCAGCCGGGTCAGCGCGGGCCCACGTCGAGAATGCGGACGACGGCCTCGCCGGCCTCGTCGGAGGCGGGCAGGTCGACCTCGGCGCCGATGCCCCAGTCGTGGTCGCCCTCGGGGTCGTCGAAGATCTGCCGCACCTGCCACCGCTCGCTGCCCTCCTCGATGAGCAGCAGCTGTGGGCCCCGGGCGTCCGGACCGGTGCCGAGGTCGGCGTACTCGGCGTAGTAGCCCTGCATCGCCTGCGTCCAACGGTCGATGTCCCAGCCCGCGTCGGCATCGAGGTCGCCGAGCTCGTCGTACCGGCGCAGCGCGGCAAGCTCGACCCGGCGGAACAGCGCGTTGCGGACCAGCACCCGGAACGCGCGCCGGTTGGCGGTGACCGGCGGGGGAGCCTCGTCGAGCGCCGAGGTACCTGGGCGCACGGGCTCGACGACACCGCCGGGTGACGTGAGCTGCTCCCACTCGTCGAGCAGGCTGGAGTCGACCTGGCGCACCATCTCGCCGAGCCAGGCGGTGAGGTCGTCGACCTCCTCGGTCCGGAACGACTCCGGCACGGTCTGGCGCAGCGCCTTGTAGGCGTCGGACAGGTAGCGCAGCACCGTCCCCTCGGCGCGGGCGAGACGGTAGGCGGCGACGTACTCGTGGAACGTCATCGCGGACTCGTACATCTCGCGCGCCACCGACTTCGGCCGCAGCTCGTGGTCGGCCACCCAGGGATGTCCGTGACGATAGGCCTCGTAGGCGTGCTCGAGCAGCTCACGCAGCGGCTGCGGGTGCTCGACGTCCTCGAGCAGCTCCATCCGCTCGTCGTACTCGATGCCCTCCGCCTTCATCGCGCCGACCGCCTCGCCGCGGGCCTTGAACCGCTGTGCGGAGATCACCGGCCGTGGGTCCTCCAGCGTCGACTCGAGCACGGAGAGGACGTCGAGGGCGTACGTCGGGCTGTCGCGGTCGAGCAGGTCGAGCGCGGCGACGGCGAAGGGGGAGAGCGGCTGGTTGAGCGCGAAGTCGTCGCCGAGGTCGACGGTGAGCCGGACCGTGCGCCCCTCGCGGTCGGGGGTGGCGAGCCGCTCGACCACACCGCCGGCGAGCAGGGCGCGGTAGACGGCGATCGCCTGCCTGATGTGACGGCGTTGGGCGGCGCGGTCCTCGTGGTTGTCGGTGAGGAGCTCGCGCATCGCCTGGAAGGGGTCGCCGGGCCGCGCGATGACGTGCAGCAGCATCGCGTGAGAGACGGCGAACTGTGACGTGAGCGGCTCGGGCTGTGCGTCGACCAGGCGCTGGAAGGTCTGCTCGGTCCAGTTCACGAAGCGCTCGGGCGGCTTCTTGCGCACGACCTTGCGTCGCTTCTTCGGGTCGTCGCCGGCCTTGGCCAGTGCCTTCTCGTTGTCGACGACGTGCTCGGGCGCCTGGACGACGACGTGGCCCACCGTGTCGTAGCCGGCGCGCCCGGCGCGGCCGGCGATCTGGTGGAACTCACGTGCCTTCAGGTGCCGGCTGCGCTGGCCGTCGTACTTGGACAGTGCGGTGAACAGCACGGTCCGGATCGGTACGTTGATGCCGACACCGAGCGTGTCGGTGCCACAGATGACCTTGAGGAGACCCGCCTGCGCGAGCGTCTCGACCAGCCGGCGGTAGCGGGGGAGCATGCCGGCGTGGTGCACGCCGATGCCGTGCCGCACCAGCCGCGACAGTGTCTTGCCGAAGCCGGCGGAGAACCGGAAGCCGCCGATCAGCTCGGCGATCCGGTCCTTCTCCGCGCGGGTGCAGACGTTGACGCTGGTGAGCGCCTGGGCACGTTCGATGGCGGCGGCCTGGGTGAAGTGCACGACGTAGACGGGTGCCTTGTCCTCGTCGCGCAACCGCTCGATGGTCTCGTGCACGGCGGTGAGGGCGTACTGGAAGTTCAGCGGGACCGGGCGCTCGGTGTGGGCGATCGTCGTGGTCTCGCGGCCGGTACGGCGAGTGAGGTCCTGCTCGAACCGGGTGACGTCGCCGAGAGTCGCCGACATCAGCAGGAACTGCGCGCGGGGCATCTGCAGCAGCGGTACCTGCCAGGCCCAGCCGCGGTCCGGGTCGGCGTAGAAGTGGAACTCGTCCATGATGACGAGGCCGACGTCGAGGCCCGCGCCGTGGCGCAGGGCGAGGTTGGCCAGCACCTCGGCGGTCGCAGCGATGATCGGCGCCCGGGCGTTGATGGAGGCGTCGCCCGTGAGCATGCCGACGTTCTCCGCACCGAACGTGTCGCACAGCGCGAAGAACTTCTCCGACACCAGCGCCTTGATCGGCGCGGTGTAGAACGAGCGGCGGCCGCCCGCGAGTGCGGCGAAGTGCGCGCCGGTGGCGACCAGGCTCTTGCCCGAGCCGGTCGGGGTGGACAGGACGACGTTGGAGCCGGACACGATCTCGATCAGCGCCTCGGCCTGGGCCGGGTAGAGCTCGAAGCCCTGCTCGCTCGTCCACTTCGCGAACGCGTCGAACAGGTCGTCCGGGTTCGCCTGCTCCGGCAGGTAGCGCGTCAAAGGCATCGTGTGCCCATCGTGCCCTGTCAGAAGAAGATGAGGATCAGCACCACCGTGACCGCGACGGACAGGAGCAGGGAGCCGAGGCATCCCAGCCGGTTCGAGAAGAAGAGGAACACGACCGGACCTCAGGAGTCGGCCGAGCCGGGCTCGGACATCTTCGCGTGCATCTTCGCCTTGGCGCGGTCGGGCATTCCCTTGCTGGCGGCGGACATCGCGCGAGTCGTGATGCTGCCCGCCAGCACCTTCTCCTTGCCGGCCATGAGGGCGTCGAAGCCCTGCCGCGCCACCTGCGCGGCGTCGTCCTTGTCGGCCGCGCCGACCCGGGTGTCGTCCAGGTCGGCGCGCTCGAAGAACTCCGTCTCGGTGGGTCCGGGCATCAGCGCGGTGACGCTGACGCCGGTGTCCTTCAGCTCCTCGCGCAGGCCCTCGGAGAACGACTGCACGAACGACTTCGAGGCGCCGTAGACGACCTGGAACGTCGCGGGCATCATGGCGGCGATCGACGAGGTGAACAGCACCCGGCCGCGGCCCCGCTGCACCATGTCCGGCAGCACCCGCTTGGCCAGGTGCACGCTCGACACGACGTTGAGGTTGATGAGCCGGAGCTCGTCCTCGAGGTTGGTCGTGTCGACGAACTCGCCACCGACGCCGACCCCCGCGTTGACCGCGAGCGCCTCGACCGGGCGGTCCAGCGAGTGCAGCGCGGAGGCGAGGCGCTCGACGCCGTCGTACGTCGCGAGGTCGACCTGTACGGCCTGCACCGATGCGCCCAGCGACTCGCACTCGCGGGTGGCGCCGTTCAGCTCGGTGTCCTCGGCGGCGAGGACGAGGTCGTAGTCGTGCTGAGCGAACTGCTTGGCCAGCTCCAGGCCGATGCCGCTGGACGCTCCGGTCACGACGGCCAGCGGTCTGGTGTCGGGGGCGGGCATGGTTTCCCCTCATCGGGTCGAGGACGGTCGTGCGGACGGCGTACGGGCGGGTCCGTACCCATCGCGCGCGCGTCCTACCCGCGGTGGTGCTGCCAACCGGCGAAGAGGCTGTCGGACGGGCCGCAGCCCAGAACCTTCGTCGGTTTGCGTGACAGCCCCGCTGCCTCAGGACAGGTGGTGCACCTCCTGCAGCCCGTAGACCGGGGTGGGGATGTTCTCGTAGCGGGCCTTGAGCTGCAGCGCGAGGTACAGCGAGTAGTGCCGTGACTGGTGCAGGTTGCCGCCGTGGAACCACAGCGCCTCCTGCTGCGTGGGCTTCCACATGTTGCGCTGCTCGCCCTCCCAGGGACCGGGGTCCTTGGCGGTGTCCGAGCCCAGACCCCAGACCTTGCCGACCTTGTCGGCGACCTCCTGGCTGATCAGGTCGGCGGCCCAGCCGTTCATCGAGCCGTAGCCGGTGGCGTAGACGACGACGTCAGCGGGCAGCGTCGTCCCGTCGTCCAGCACGACGGCGTCCTCGGTGAGCTCGGTGACCTGGCCGTGGGCGAGCTTGATCTCGCCGTCGGCGACGAGGTCGGCGGCGCCGACGTCGATGTAGTAGCCGGAGCCGCGGCGCAGGTACTTCATGAACAGCCCCGAGCCGTCCTCACCCCAGTCGTGCCAGAAGCCCGCCTTCTCCAGCCGGTCGTAGAAGTCGGCGTCACGACGCGCCATTTCCTCGTACAGCGGGATCTGGAACTCGTGCATGATCCGGTAGGGCAGCGAGGCGAAGATCAGGTCGGCCTTCTCGGTGGTGATGCCGTTGGCCAGCGCCTCCTCCGAGTACAGCGCGCCGAGGCCGACGTCCATCAGCGTGTCGCTCTTGACGATGTGGGTCGAGGAACGCTGCACCATCGTCACGTCGGCGCCGGCCTCCCACAGCGCGGCGCAGATGTCGTGCGCGGAGTTGTTGGAGCCCACCACCACCGCCTTCTTGCCGGCGTACCCCTCCGGACCGGAGTGCCGGCTGGAGTGGTGCTGGTCACCCTTGAACACATCCTGTCCGGGGATGGTCGGCACGTTGGGCTTGCCGGACATGCCGGTGGCGAGGACGAGCTGGTGCGGGGTGAGCGTGAGCTGCTCGCCGTCGCGGTCGACCCGGACGGTCCACTGCTGGGTGGCGTCGTCGAAGGTGGCCGACTGCACGGTGGTGGAGGTCCAGTACGGGATCTCCATGACGTGGGTGTACATCTCCAGCCAGTCGCCCATCTTGTCCTTGGGGCTGAACACCGGCCAGTTCTCGGGAAAGGGCACGTAGGGAAGGTGGTCGTACCACACCGGGTCGTGCAGGCAGAGGGTCTTGTAGCGCTTGCGCCACGAGTCGCCGGGCCGTTCGTTCTTCTCCAGCACCAGCGCCGGCACGCCGAGCTGGCGCAGCCGGGCGCCCAGCGCGATGCCGCCCTGGCCGCCGCCGACCACGACCACGTAGGGCTGCGTGGTGTAGCCGAGCTCCTCGCGCTCGGCCTCGCGCCGGTCCTTCCACGTCCTGCGGTCGCGCAGGGCGCCGTGCTCGACGCCCTTGGGCCGGCGGACCGACCGCGGCTCCTCATGGCCCTTGAGCTCGTGCATCGTGGTGAGGAGCGTCCAGGCGCCCTCGTCGTTGAGGCGGAGCAGGCCCTTGCAGCGGCCGACGGCGGTCTCGAAGGCGATCCAGGCGGTGGCGACCCCGTCAGCCTCCTCGACCGGCTCCGTGGTGGTGAAGCCGGACGGGTCGGTGTGGTCGAGGGTGTTGCGGAGCAGGTCGGTGACGCCGTCGCGGTTCTCGACCGTGGTGAGGTTCCAGGTGAACGCGACCAGGTCGCGCCAGTAACAGGTGGTCGCGAACATGCCGGCGGCCCGTTCGACGTCGCGGTCGCGCAGCGCCGACTCGAACTCCGCGAGCCAGGTCGCGACCCGCTCCTCGGCCGGGTTCGCCGTACCCGTCGTCGTGGTGGTGTCGTCCGGTTCCAGAGTTTGCGTCATCGCCTTGTCCCTCCCATGCCGAGTGACGAACAGCACCTGCAGGATGACCTTGCCGCCGACGGCGTGGCAAGGGTGTGCCGTCTCGGAATCGCCGCGGCGCCGTGGTGCTGGACGGCCGGGGTGACTCGGTGCTTGAGTCCTCGGGTGCGAGTCCGGTCGTGGGTGGGTGTCGTCGTGCTGGGCCTGGTGGTCGTGGTCGCTGTGGGAGCGGTGCTCGGTGTTCGCGGGCCCAGCGGTGTGACGGCGGCTTCGGCGGAGGGCCGCACGTCCACGGTGGGGGCCACGGGTTCACCCGAGTCGTCGGAGCGCGACGCGTCATGGGACGACGCCGAGGCCTTGGACGCGTACGCCGCCGAGCTCGGGCTGGTCATGGCGCGGTCCCACGGCCCGGAGCCGGCGGCCTACGCCCGGCGCGTGGACGGCCCGGGGCCGGGCGTCGAGACTCTGGTCCTCCGGGCTGCCGACGGTCGGGCCGAGGTCGTCCTGCGGCTGCGACAGCACCGCGCCGACTGCGGCTGGCTCGGCGCCTCGTGCCAGGAGTATGAGGTGAGTGCCTGCTACCGGTGGGTGTTCGAGAGCAGCATCGACGACCACGAGCCCGCGCGCCTCGACGACTGCCCGAAGGGCCCGGTGATCGACCTCGGGCCGGCACCGGCCGATCCCCGGCTGCCGGACCGCTTGTTCGACGTGCTGACGAAGCGCCTGGCGCCGGCCCAGGGCCTCTCGGAGCCGGCGGTGCTGGCGCAGGTCCGGGCGGCGTACATGGCATCCCGGCGGGCGGCGCTCGCGGCACCCGGCGGCCGCGAGCCGGGCCCCCTGCTCACGGTCCGGACCGCCCTGGACGCGGGGTCGTCGGCGGTCGTGGGGGACACGGTCGCGGTAGCGGTCGGTCGTGGGACCGAGTGCGTCATGGTCCGGGTGTCCCCGCGCGGCGCGGACGTTTGGGTGCCCGCGCGGGTCACTCTCCTGCCCGGCGAGACCGGCTGCGACCCCGACGGGCAGCTCGCGATGCTCGAGAACTGACCGTCGCGTCGCGGCGTCAGTCGACCAGGTGGCAGTGCTCAACCGCGACACGCGGATCGTCAAGTTCGTGCTGCTCGACGACGCGGTGCTGGCGACGGCGCACCTGCCGGCGATGCCGTTCGCGCCGCGGCAGCTGCGGGCGCTGGTGTCGGCGATGGCCGAGGTCGTCGACCGGGTCGACGACGACCTCGTCGCCCGAATCGGCGGCCGGCGTGGGCTGGAGCCGGAGTCCGAGGAGGACGAGCCGGCGGAGGACCGCGAGGACCAGTCGGGCGAGCGGTCCGAGGAGTGGGAGCTGCACCCGGCGCTGCTCACGCTCATCCACCTGGACCCGCACGGCGAGGGAGTCGACGCCGACCTGGCCGCGAGCGTCTGCGAGTACGACCGCGACCTGGTGCTGCGGCTCCTGCGCCAGGCCGGTGAGCAGGAGATCGAGTGGCGCGAGTCGGGCAACCTCGCGCTCATGGGTGACGAGACCGACGAGGCGCGGGTGTGCTTCGGTGAGGCGCACACCTGGGAGGTGACGCTTGAGACGCTGCGCTCGGCGCTGCGGGTGATCGCCGAGCAGCAGCGCGCCGAGTCGTCGCCGGCCCGGGCCGACCGGGGTAGGGGCCGCGGCCGGGCGCGGGCGCGGCGGCGGGCGGAGCGGCCACACCAGCCGAGCCTGGTCGACGACGCGGTGCTCCGGCGGCACAGCACCGGCGAGGCACCGCTGTTCGAGGAGCCGGACTCCTGAGGGCCGGCCGCCGGCCGCTTCCGTCCGGCGCGGTGTCGACGGGAGGTGCGAGGAATGGCTACACGGTGGGTGTGTGACTACTGCGGCTACCAGGGCCGCACGAACGACGACCGGCCGGTCGACCGGATCCAGTGCCCGATGTGCGGCGAACCGGTGACACCGCTGGACTGACAGCCCGCGGCCGGGGACGAGGAGTCCTTGCGAGGGGAGGCTCGGCAATGCACGGCTCACGGTGCCGGCAGTGGGTTGGCGACGAGCAGCTCGACGTTGCGGTCGGCGGCGGCACCGCGCCGCTCGGAGCCGCGGTCCTGCCAGTCGTTGAGGGCGAGCTCGCGGCCGAGCGCGGCCAGCGGTAGCGGGTCGCCGAGGCGCCCGCCGTACGCCGTCGGGGCGTCGTGGTCGAGCATCGTGGTGAACACCGACAGCGTGCCGTCGCGGTTGTCGGCCACCTCGACCAGCCGCGACTGCTGCGGCCAGTCGACGTGCGCGGCGGTGTTGACCTCCCAGAAGCCACCCGGCCGGTCCGCCGCCTGGTGGGCCCACACCTGGTTGCGGTGGGTGTGGCCGTTGACCCAGGCCACGACCTGCGGGTGCCGCAGCAGCAGCGCGCGGACCTCGTCGCCGAGCACGCGCGGTTCGGCTGAACCGCCCGTGCCGACGAACGAGTTGGTCATCGTGCTGATCGTGTGGTGGCTGACCATGACCACGATCCGGCCGGCCGAGTCGGCGAGCACACCCTGCAGCCACACGAACTGGGTCGCGTCGAGCGACCCGTTGGACTCGCCGTTCTCGTTGACGGTGTCGAGGACGACGAACCGCACCGGGCCCTGGTCGAAGGTGTAGTACGCGATGTCGTCGCGCACGTTGGCGACGTCGAAGCCGTGGCCGACCGGCGTACCCGCGGTGTTGAAGTGCTCGCGCACGAACTCCGCACGGTCGACGATCCGCCGGTCCGGGTCGGGCGTGACCGGCCGGACGTGCGGAGTGAGCGCCAGGCTGTCGAGGAAGCCCTCGTAGTCGCCGCCGAGCGCGCGCAGCAGGTCGGCCTGCGACATGCCGGCCGGTGGTGAGATCAGCTTGAGCCCGCCCTCGGCGACGCGGGTCAACGGCAGCGTGCGCGGGAAGTTGCCCTGCACCAGGCCGTCATGGTTGCCCAGCGCGGTGTACCACGGCATCGCCAGGCCGCTCGCGGCGAACGGCGCCCGCGCGGCGTCGAGCAGGCTGGGAACCTCGGGGAAACCCCACAGCCGACGCGGCTGGTCGTCCGTGCGCTCCGGCGGGGTGCCGTCGGGGTGCCAGTAGTGGTCGTCGTACCACAGCGGCGTCGAGTCGCTGACGCCCTCGAACGCGCCGAGACTGCCCGAGTCGGGCCGCACGCGCAGACCGTCGAGCAGGTCGATGTTCCACCGCAGCTCGTTGTACTGCTGGTTGTCGACGTTGTCGCCGGTCTGCACCGCGAACGCCAGTGGCGCCCCCGTGACCGGTCCGACGCCGACCCGGTTCACCGCGCGCACCATCGCCTCGGAGATCTGGGCGGTGAGCACCTCCTGCGGCCGGTACGCCGAGGTGACCAGGTCGGTGCCCTGCTCGCCGTCGCCGTACCGGTCGAAGTACTCCACGCGCATCGGTGACTGCGCGTCGACGATGTGCACGTCGGTCAGGTGCGCGAACGCCAGCACCGCGCGGCGCCGGCCGGCACGCCCGGGCAGTGCGGGTACGCCCAGGTCGGCGCGGACCACGTGAGCCTCGCCAGGCCCGACGACCACGGGCCGATAGCCGCCAACACCGGACCTCCCCGGCAGCAGCACCCGCTCCAGCGTCGTACCCGACGGCGCGCGCAGCGCCGGGACCGCTCGGGCGGAGCCGGTGAGCAACGGGTTGCCGACGCCGAGCGCGGCAGCGCCGGCGAGCAGGGAGCCGGAGCGCAGGAAGGCGCGTCGGGAGAGAGGCACGCCTGGTCAACGAGCGGCGTTCGGTTGCGTCACGACGAGTCACCGGGGCCGCGGCTCGTGTGCTCGGGGTCGCCGAGACGTGAGCGCGGCTGCAGCACCTCGCGCAGCCGGCCGTCGGCCACGCTGTCGGCGAGCGCCTGGCCGAGCGCCGGGGCGTGCTTGAAGAGGTTGTGGCCGGCTACGAAGGAGGTGCCGGGTGTCTCCCACACGGCGACCGCGTCGGAACCCCAGGGCAGCTCCGTGGCCCAGCAGTGCACGTACTCGACCGGTGTGGGGTCGAGCCCCGGCAGCGCCCTGGCCACGTAGCGCGCGGTCCGGTCGGCGATCCCGGCGAACCGCCCGGGGTCGCTCAGGCTGGCGTCCTCGCCGGCGGCGATGTGCTCGCTGACGCCCACGGCGTAGTGCGTGTTGCCGGGGTAGGCGCTGGCGTAGACGCCACTCTCGCCGAAGGCGCCACTGCCGTCCTGCAACGTCGCGACCCGCCCGGGTGGCGGGTTCCTGACCGCGAAGGTCACCCGCATGGTGGCGTCGTGGCGCAGCGGGATCGAGATGCCGACGCCGCGGGCCAGGGCCGGGGTCGCGCGCCCGGCGCACACGACGACGTGACCGTGCTCGCGGCAGCCGGTGCCGGTGCGCACCTCCACGGTGCCGGACCCGGTGGGCCGCACGGACAGGACGTGGTCGACGACGACCGAGTCGCGCAGTCGATCGGTGAGCGCGCCGATCGCCGCCGTGGTGCGGATCGTGCCGGCCGCCTCGTCCAGCATCGCCGGCCCGTCGTACGGCGCCAGCAGCGGCAGTCGCTCGGCCAGCTCGTCGGCCTCGATCCGACGTACGCGCAGGTCCGGGAAGGCGGCGAGCACCTGCAGCCGCTCGTCGACCGCCGGACCGAGCGCGACGCCGCCGTCGTCGGACACCAGCTGCGTGCCGAGGTCGCTCTCCCATGCCCGCCACAGGTCGCGGCTCTCGGCGGCCATCGCGACCAGCCGTGGATCGTCGTGGGCGTGCCGGAACAGTCGCGACTGACCCGCCGACTGCCCGCTGCCGGGAGGTGCGGCGTCGTACACGGTGACCGACAGGCCGCGCTGTGCGGCCGCATAGGCGGTCGCCAGCCCGACGATGCCGGCGCCGACCACGGCGATGTCGGTGCGTGCGGGCATGGAGTCAGTCGACCAGCCGGGCGGGCGTGACGGAGACGGGGAAGGGCGCCTCGGCGGTGAAGGTGTCGTCGCCGGCGGCGTGCGCTTGCTCCACGTACGCGCTGCCGTGCAGCTCCCACGCGGTCAGCGACGGCTCGTCGGGCTCGACCACCCAGTACGACGGGCAGCCCGCGGCCTGGTAGCGAGCGCGCTTGAGGTTGAGGTCGATCAGCCGTGTGCTGGGGGACAGCACCTCGATGGCGAGGAGCGGAGGGACCGGCAGGTCGCGCTCAGTGAGGTCGCTGCGTCGCGCCACCAGCACGTCCGGCTGCAGCACGGTGTCATCGGCGAGCGTCACGTCGAACGGAGCGACGAGGACTTCGAGCTCGGCCGGGCAGACCTCGGTCAGCCGGCGGATCAGACCGACCACTGCACGCTGGTGACGGCGGGCGGGTGCTGGTGTCACGACGAGCGACCCGTCGAGCAGCTCGTAGCGGTGGCCGTCATCGGGCACCTGATCGAGGTCGGCACGGGTCAGAGGCCGGCGGCGCGGCAGTGTCCTCACGGTGTCCATCGTGCCTCCCCGGGTTCATGACCGCCAAGGATGCCGGGTTCGAAGGACCGGCGCCCGGCCCTCGGCAGGCCCCTGCGGACGAGTCGGCTCCGCGGAAGTCCACAGGACTGCTGCGTGGCTACACCTGGATGCCGCGCGTCAGCGCGCCGTCGACGACCAGGTTCGTGCCGCTGGTGAAGCTCGACCGCGGGCTGGCCAGGAACACCACGGCCGCGGCCATCTCCTCCGGCGTACCCATGCGTCCGGTGGGGTTCAGCCCGAGCGCCATGTCGTACAGCTCGGTGTTGTGCTGCTGCATCTGCTCCCACACACCGCCGGTGAAGAACGTGTTGCCGGGGGAGACGGTGTTGGCGCGGATGCCTTTGGGTGCGAGTTGGAGCGCCAGCCCCTGGATGTAGCCGATGATCGCGGTCTTGGCGGTGCCGTAGGGGCCCGACGCGAAGTCGGCCTCGCGGCCGGACACGCTGGAGATCGCCACGATGGCGGGGGCGTCGCTGCGCTCCAGGTGCGGCATCGCCGCGTTGACCAGGCGCACGGTGTGCATCACGTCGACGTTGAGGCTGGTCTGCCAGTTCTCCTCGGACTCCGGGATGGCCAGCGCGCTGACGTTGGCCACCACGACGTCGAGGCCGCCGAACTCCTCGGCCGCGTCCTGTACCCAGCCGGCCAGCGCCGCCGCGTCCCCGACGTCGCACACCGTCCCCGACACGGTGCCGCGGCCCGACAACGCGTCCTGGGTGCTCTTCACCTCTTGAGAGTCACGGGCGCAGAACCCCACGACCGCTCCCTCGTCGAGGAACGTCTCGACGATCGCGCGCCCGATCCCGCGTGTCCCTCCGGTGACGAGGACGCGCTTGCCGGCCAGTTGCAGATCCATGGCGGTGACCTTCCGATGTGGGAACGAAGGGGCGAGGGGTACGGCGTCACACCGCGCCGAGCGTGCGTGCCCGGTCGCGAAGCTCGCGGTGCAGCCCGTCGAACGCGTCGACCGGAGGCAGCAGCGACTTGGCGACCTTGACCACGACGCTGTAGTTGGCGTCCACCACGTTCGCGACCGGGACCTCCGCGATCTGCGTGATCAGCTGGTAGGCGTCCATCGGGTGCAGCCCGTGGATCTGGCCGAGCCAGGCGATGAGCTCGGCGTTCGCGATCCGCCACGAGTCCTCCATCGGGCGGCTCGAACCGACCACCATGATGTGCGTGTCGTCCTCGATCCGCGGCCAGCCGGGCGCGCCACCCTTGACGAGCTCGACGATCAGCGTCGTCGTCATCGCGCCCTCGACGGCGGTGCCGCAGGCCTCGCCCTCGCCCTGCCGGTAGTGGCCGTCGCCGATGGAGAACAACGCGCCCTCGACGTTGACGCCGAGGAACACCGTGGCGCCGGCACGCATCTGCGGGGTGTCCATGTTGCCGCCGAAGCGCTCGGGCACCAGCGAGGACCGGGCTTCGCCACCAGCAGGTGCGACGCCGACGGTGCCGAGCATGGGGTTGACCGGCAGGTCGAGGCGATGGTCGCTGAACCGGGCCGCGAACGTGACGACGTTGCGTTCGCGGTCGAGCTCGTAGATCCACGTCGTGTCCGGCAGGGGGTCCTGCAGGCTGACGGTGCGGTCCGTGCTCGTCATCCCGCCGAAGAGCGGGATCGCGGCGGAGGCGCCGAAGTCACGCGCCGGCTCGATCTCGACGAAGTGCAGCGCGAGGGTGTCGCCGGGCTCGGCGCCCTCGACGTAGAAGGGGCCGGTCTGCGGGTTGACGAACGGCATCACCAGCTTCTCGCTGGAGAGGTCGTCGACGCTGCGGAGCACACCGCCGTACGCGTCGTCGGACCACAGCCGCATCGCCGTACCCGGCTGCACCTTCATGACCGGCGCGACGCCCCCGAAGGTGTAGGCGTACTGATCGCGGCTCGGGGTGAACTCGACGACGTCCATACCGGATACTAGGCCGCTCGGCCACGGCAGCGTCCAGCCTCTTCGGACCGCCGGCAGGACTGGTCACGGCAGCGAGCGGTTCGCCGGGAGTGTCAGGGGGTGTAGTCGTCGTGCAGCGCGACGCGCGACAGCTCGATCGTGCCGTCGTACCGCTGCCAGTAGTGCAGCCGTCGGGCCTGGGGGGTGTCGCGCTGCAGTGAGACCCGCCAGGCGCCCGCGCCGTCGTCGGCGCGCACGACCTGGGGTGAGCTGCCGCCGCCGTCGATGCGGAGCGGGTGCACCTCGCGCCCGGTCAGCTCGACGGCAATGCCGGTGGCGAGCTCGACCACCACGTCGACGATCTTGTCGCGGCTGATCCCGTTGATCGCATCGACGCTGTCCAGGAACTGCGGCCCGATCTCGTACCTGCCCAGCGGCCGGGCGGCCTTCTCTCCGGACGGGATGCGCCGCGCCCATGCGAGGTGCACCTCGAACCGGAACTGCTCCTCCGGGTCGGGGAACGACGGTCCGTTCTGCGCCTCCTCGCTGTCGCGTGCCGGTCTGCGTGCAGCCTTGCGCCGGGACGCCTTGGCCCGCTGGAGCTGCTGCTCGGTGTGCTCGAGCTGACGGCTGAGCGCGTCGATGCGGCTGGCGGCCAGCGTGCGCTCTCCCTGCAGCGCCGCCACCTGCGCCGCGAGCCGGTCCCGTTCCTGCTCGGCAATACGCCGTGCCGCCTTCGCCTCGTCCAGCGCAAGGCTGAGCGACTGTAGGGCGGCGGCGGGCTTGTTCCGTGCGGGCGGCGGCGTGTCCCGTCCGTGCCGGCCGAGGTGGGCCGGTGTCGGCCGGGGCGTCGCCGGGGGAGCCGGCTGCGCTGGGGCAGCGGTGGGTTCCGGCTGCTCGGGTACGGCGGTCGGGGTCGGCGCGGGTGGCGGCAGCGGCGTCGCAACCGCGGCGGGTACGTCGCCGGTGGTCCTTGGTGCGGCGTCGGCCGGGCCGAGCTCGTCGTGTGCCTCGAGCCAGGGCGGCCCTCCGGCCAGCAGCGACACCGCGGGGCGTGGGACCTCGTCGTCCTCGACATCGATGAGGGACAGCCGCCAGTCCGGTCCCGTGGCGACCACGCGCGCGGTCAGCACCTCACCGTGGGTCATCAACGACGTCAGCTCGTCGAGGTCGTTGGAGGTGACCTCGTCGCGCCGTACCGTGACCGCCACCTCGGGGTGCAGCAGCAGCCGGGCTTCGCCAGCCTTCACGTGCTCGACCTGGGCGAGCACGACGTCGCCGACCTCGTAGTGCCGCAGCACCTGCTCTGCCGGCAGGAACTCGGCACGGATGTCGAGTCGCCCGCTGACCTCGTCGTGCAGGCCGGTGACCGGCATCCCGGTAGCGACCACTCGGTCGAGGGCGACGCGGGGCATCGTCAGCTCTTGGACGATCGTGGCGAAGGCGCCGGTCTCCAGGCGCACCAGCGCCCGGTCGGCGGCAGGGATGCCCCGTACCACGCCGGAGCGTCGATGCGTCGACCGCAGCTGGCGTGGTGCGGTGAGCCCTGCCTCGCTGGCCATGCGCAGGGCGTCGGCGACCAGGGCCCGGGTCGCCGACCCCCCGTGTGCCGCTCCGAAGGCGAACCGGAGCGGGGAGCGGTACGGGTCCGTGGCCCACTCGGTGCCGACCGGGTAGACGCGGCCGGCGCCGCCGTACACATGGGTGAGGTCGGGCATGTGGTTGGAGAACGTCCACGTGTCGTTGCCGGTGTGGATGAGGTAGACGTCGGCCAGCTCACCGACGTCGCGCACGATCTCGCTCGCGTCGATGTAGGGGCTGGTCGCTGCTGCCGCGACGGAGACCACCACGACGGGCTTGCGGCGTTCGCGACTGCGCAGGTAGGTGGCCAGAGCGCGCACGCTCTGGCCACCGTCGATCTCCCTCACCGCGTTCATGGTCCCCCGCAGCCAGAATCGCCGTCGTCGGCACAACTCTTTGCCGCGGGAGGCGCAGGCGCCTCGGCAAGGCGGCTAGACCATTATCCCAGGGGGTCAGCGAGCGTCGCGACGGCCACGCGTGCGGGACTTGCGGTGGACGTCGGCGGAGAGGAACTTCGACGCCCGCGTGATCTCGCCG
>DATABY010000020.1:0-21978 GCA_036259355.1 Nocardioidaceae bacterium | reverse complement strand
ACCTCGTGCTGGGTAGCTGATGCCGGCCTCGACCAGCTCGGTCCGGGTGGGCAGCCAGAAAGCCTGCTCGTCCAGCGCCTGCTGGTTGTCCGGGCGATTCATCCAGTCCACGAAGTACACCCCGAGCTCAGGCTCGTCGCTTTCGGTGAACGCAACCATGTACTTGCCACCGGGGAAGCCACCGCATCTCTCAGCACACGGGTTCGGCACGGCGGCCCACTCGAACGGGGCGTCCTCGGACAGCAGGCCGACCTGCCAGTTGCCAGAGATGTAGACGGGCACCTCGCGGGCCAAGAAGAGCTCGTTCGCGTCCTCGTAGCGAGCACCCGCTTCGAGCCACAGGTCCTTCGACATGAGGCCGCGCTGCATGAGGTCGTTGAGCGTGCCGATCGCCTCCTCGGCTTTCGCTTGGTCGAGCGCGACGTTGCCCTCTGCGTCGAACATCGTGGTTCCGAACTGGCTCAGCACCGTGCTTACGCGATGCCCGGACTTGTCAATGGCAAGGGCGAACTGCATCCCGTTGGCCTGCTGGACCTTCGTGGCCGCCGCGACCATCTCGTTCCAGGTCCATGGGTCGTCGACGCTCGGGGTGGGCACGTCGGCCGCCTTGAAGGCATCGACGTTGATGAGCGGCCCGTTCATGGTCAGGTCACTCGGCACGGCGGGCATGTTGCCGTCGGAGTCTTGAGCCGCCTGGGCCATGCCGTCGATGAACTTCTCGTCGTAGTTCTCGCCGAAGTAGGGCTTGAAGTCGGCGAGAACGTCGGCGAACGGCCGCCAGTCGGCCACCCGGGCCACCTCCGGCGCGTCGCCACCGTTGACCCGGGCCTGCAGCGTCTGTTCCAGCGTGTCGAAGGGGACGATCTGCAGGTTCACCCGCGCGCCGGTCTCCGCCTCGAACTTGTTGACGAGCGCCCGCGTGGCCTGCTCGTCCGGTCCGTCGGTGAAGTAGACGTAGTCGAGGGTCTTGCCCTTAAAGCGGGCTGGGTCGAGTGTGCCGTCGCCCTCGGTCTCCTCGCCGCCACCCTGCCCGGGCGCACAGGCAGCAACGGACAACATCAGGCCGGAAGCGAGCAACGCGGTTGCCAGACGGGTGGGAGGTCTCATGGGTCGGTTCCTCCTGAGCTGAGTCGGGGTGGCCTATTGAGGCTGTGGTCCCCGGAGGTTAGTCTGGCTTTCTGTAGAAAGGGAAGGCCATTCCATCCGGCGGAAAACACATCGAGAGGAAAGACAGTGACAGAGGTCCGTTACGCCACGCATCCGTCCGAGATGAGCCGGCTCAGCCCCGAGGAGTTGCGCGCACGCTTCGTGCTGGACGACCTGTTCGTCGCCGGCGCGGTTCGCACGGCACTGACCCACCACGACCGGATTCTCATCGGCGGGGCCATGCCCGAGGGGGCGCGTCTGGACCTCGCGGCACCTGCCGCCATACGGGCCGAATACCTGTGCGACCGGCGCGAGGTGGGCATCGCCTGCATCGAAGGCACCGGCGAGGTCCATGCCGACGGCAAGAGCCTGCAGCTGAAGGCCGAGGACATCGTCTACGTCGGACGCGGGACCCGAGAGGTAGCCGTGGAGGGCGACGGCGTCTTCTACTTCGTCTCCGCTCCCGCGCACAGCCCGCTACCCACGACGGTCGCACGCCGTGACGACGTGGAGACCGTGCCCTTGGGCGATCAGGCCAACGCCAACGTCCGCACGCTGCGCAAGTACGTCCACCAGCACGGAGCGCAGTCCTGCGAGCTGGCGATGGGCATCACGACCATCGAGCCAGGCAACGTGTGGAACACCATGCCGTGTCACACCCATGACCGGCGTACCGAGATCTACCTGTACTTCGACGTGCCGGAAGGCGAGCGCGTGGTGCATCTGTGCGGGGAGCCCGAGCGCACGCGCAGCATCGTGATGGCGGACCGACAGGTGGTGATCAGCCCGTCCTGGTCGGTGCACACCGGAGCCGGAACCGCGTCCTACAAGTTCATCTGGGCGACCGCGGGAGAGAACCTCTCGTACGACGACATGGATTTCGTCGACACCAGGGACCTGCGATGACCGACTGGCTCACCCGCAGTTTCGGCCTGCGGGGTCAAATAGCTATGGTCACCGGCGCGCGCACCGGCATCGGACGGGCCTGCGCGCTGGCGCTGGCCCACGCCGGGGCGGATCTGGTTCTCTGGGGCCGCAAGCCGCACGACACCGACGAGGTGGCGCAGGAGATCACCGGCCTGGGTCGCTCGGTACACACGGTGGCCGGTGACATGAGCGACCCGGAGGCCGTCACCGACGTGGCCGACGAGGTCCTCGGCACCACGCGCATCGACATCTTGGTGAACAATGCGGGCACCATTCACCGGGAACCTGCGCACGAAACCGGGTACGTCGACTGGCACCGCGTGATCGCGACAAACCTCGACGCACCGTTCGTTCTCTGCCAGCGCTTCGGCGCGGCGATGCTCGAGCGTGGCGAGGGCTCGATCATCAACATCGCCTCGCTGCTCTCGTTCCAGGGCGGCATCACCGTGCCGGCCTACGCCGCGAGCAAGCACGGTATCGCCGGCCTCACCAAGGCCCTGGCCAACGAATGGGCTCCCAAGGGTCTCCGCGTCAACGCGGTCGCTCCCGGGTACGTCTCCACCAACAACACCGAGGCCTTGCGCAACAACCCAGAGCGAGAGAAGGCCATCCGAGCGCGGATCCCCGTCGGAAGATGGGCTGCGCCGGAGGATATCGCCACCGCAGTCGTGTTCCTGGCCTCGCCGGCCGCGGCCTACGTGCACGGTCACGTGCTGGTCGTCGACGGAGGATGGATGGGGAGATGAGTCAGACGCCGGGGCCGAGGTCTCGCTCCCGCACCGCGATCGGAAAGGTGACCGCCGTAGCTGAGGCCCTCACGAGCGACCACAGCATCTCGGGGATCAGCCGCCGTACCGGACTCCCTGTGTCGACGGTGCACCGGATCTTGCAGGAGCTGAGCGAGGTGGGCTGGGTCCGCACCGACGGCGACCACGGCTACGTCCTCGGATCTCGATTACTGTCACTTGCCGGCCAGGCTGCAGACGGTGACACGGTCGCACGGATCGCTCGGCCCATCCTGCACAAGCTCAGCGAGCAGACTGGTTACGCCGCACACTTCGCCGTCCGCAGTGGGGATGAGGCGGTCTATGTGGACAAGGTCGAGGGGCGCCGCGGCTACCACATGCGGTCGCGCATCGGGCTGGCGCTTCCGTTGCACTGCAGCGGTATCGGCAAAGCTGTGCTGGCGAACCTCTCTGCCGAGGAGGTGCGCGCCATCATGACTCGGGCCGGGATGCCCGCCCGTACTCCTAAAACGGTCACCGACCCTGATCAGCTGCTGGCCCACCTCGAGGGTGTGCGACGGCAGGGGTGTGCCATCGACGACGAAGAGAACGAAGCAAACATCAGGTGCGTAGCTGCAGCAGTCACCGACCATCGTGGCATCACCATCGGCGGCCTCAGCGTCTCCGGCTTGGCCTTCGAACTGGACAAGGAGCGGACCGAGCAGCTCATGCCCGTGGTCCGGCGGGCCGCCGTTGCCGTGACAGCGTCCCTTGGCGGGCCCGAGCGACGACAGTCGGTGGCCGGCGCAGGCTCCCACAACCACGGCCGCTGACATGTCGACACTCCCGAAGACGTCGCTGCTCCATGCCTCGCCGGTCATTCCGGTGGTCGTGGTTCCCGAAACGCGACTGGCCGTGTCCCTGGCACGCGCACTGGTCGCGGGTGGTCTCCGGCTGATGGAGATAACGCTGCGGACCCCCGCGGCGGTCGAGTCGATTCGCCTCGTCGGCGCGGAGGTCCCGGACATCGTCGTGGGCGCAGGCACGGTCACGACACCGGAGCAAGCGCAGGCCGCCGCCGAGGCGGGTGCTCGCTTCCTGGTCTCTCCCGGGTCTACGCCGCAGCTGTTGGCAGCCATGCAGCAGACAGGGCTTCCCCACCTGCCCGGGGTCGGGACGGTCTCGGAGGTGCTAGCAATACTGGAGCGGGGATACACCGAGATGAAGTTCTTCCCGGCGGAGCCATCCGGGGGTACGGCCTTTCTCAAGTCCGTCGCTGCAACGCTACCGGGAGCCCGCTTCTGCCCGACCGGCGGCGTGACCGTCGAATCTGCGCCGGACTACCTTGCCCTGCCAAACGTTGCGTCGGTTGGCGGTTCATGGATCACTCCGTCCTCGCTGGTCAAAGCCCAGGACTGGCGAGGAATAGCCGACTTGGCGCAGCAGGCCAATCGCCTGAGAAGGACACAGTCCAGCACGGCCTCAGGTCTCGAGGTTCGCGAGGGGTAGGTGTAGTGCCTGCACTACTCCGCGGCGTCGTCCAGCACGCTACGCAACCTCTGGGCGAACGCTGCGGGGTCGTTGTCCGGCGCCCACTCGTTGACCACAAAGCCGCGGACGGGTCCAGGCGATCGCGCTGGCCGAGCGGGCCGCCGGCGACATGCACAGCGTGGACCACGCCAAGGCCCTGGCCAACGCGGGCCTAGAGGGTGACCGCTACGCCGCCAAGGGAGGCACCTTCACCCCGGCCAACGACTCCGCCCATGGCTACGACCTCACCCTGATCGAGGGCGAAGTGCTCGACAACCTCACGCTGCCTGATGGCGGCAGCCTCGGGTACACCCAGGCAAGGCGCAACATCATCACCCGCGGGATCGACCTCAACGCCCTGATCGGACGACGCTTCCGTGTCGGCAATGTCGAGTGCCTAGGCCAGCGCCTCTGTGAGCCGTGCGCACACCTGGAACACCTCACCACCACAGGCGCGCTCCGGGGACTGATCCACCGCGGCGGCCTACGCGCCAACGTTCTCAGCGACGGCGAAGTCACCACCGGCAGCCTCATCGAAACCATCGACTAGGGCGCCACCGATATCCCGACAGAGAACGCACTGTCACGACGCGATGGGCGCTCCTCATGGTGCGTCATTCCGCCGGTACCGTGCGAGGCCCACGCCGACACGTCGTACTCGCGTAGCCACGCGCGGGCGCAAATCTCCACGCGTCCTGAACTGGCCGTATCCGCACCCAACCCGCTGGAACGAGTGAACAAGGAGATCAAGCGCCGAGCCCGCGTCGTCGGGATCTTCCCCAACGACGCCGGCGTGATCCGCCTGGTCTAAGCGATCCTGGCCGACATGCACGACGAGTGGCAGTCAGGCGAGCGCCGCTACCTCTCCGAAGGCTCCATGGCGCTGCTCTACCCCGACAGGGATAATGACTCTGTCGCCGCGATCGACAGCGGCGAGTAGGCACCGAGGATCAACCCTCAAAGCCCACCACTCAGCGGGGCGTTGCCTCACTTTCCGGGCGCCTGATCCTGCTTCTCGATCTCGGCGTACCGCCGGTGCAGTCGCTCGCGCACCTGCTCGGGCGTGTATGACTTCCGCTCGCGCTCCTTCCGGGCGACAACGGCGCCTGTCGCGACCACGCCAGCCAACCCGGCCAGACCCAAGAACTTCCACCACGTCGCCGCGCGCATGCCGCCGACCCTAGACGACATGCGGCACGATGAATCACGTGACCGACCTGCCCGCCGGAGCCATCTCCGTCGACGAGGCCGCTGCCGTGACCCGCACTGGCGACCTGTGGCTTTTCCGTGGCCGCAATGCCGCCGACCGCGCAATCCAGACGCTCACCAACGCACCGGTTAATCACGTGGGCATGGCCGTGGTCGTTGATGACCTGCCGCCGCTGATGTGGCACGCCGAGCTCGCAAAGGCGCTCGTCGACCACTGGTCGGGCAGCTATCACCGCGGCGTGCAGTTGCACGACCTCGGTGACGCCGTGACCCGATGGCGCCAGAGGTACGGCCAGGCCGCGTGGTTGCGCCAGCTCAGCCCCGAGGTAGGCCGCACCGAGGAGGACGCCGCATTGCGCGCGATCGCGCGCCTCGACGGGGTCTCGTTCCCCAGCACCGCCCGGCTCGCGGGCCGGTGGCTGTCTGGACGTGACGCATACCAGCCACGCCGCAAGCGAGGTCGCCGCGTCCGACCCGAGGCGGCGTTCTGCGCCGAAACCGTCGCGCTGACCCTGCAGGACATGGGCGTCGTCGAAGACAGCTGGAAACCGTCGTGGTTCGACCCAGGCACCTTCTGGAGCGGTGAGTTCCTGCCGTTGCGTCCAGGCTGGTGGTACGGCGCCGAAATCCAGGTCGGCCCGCTGCCGCCGAAGGGCGCGAAGGCCACGAGCGCCCGGGCCCGCTGGCGCTCATGATGCTGCAGCCGGCTTGCGCCCCACGAGGCCGCGTCATTCCGCCGCCTGCGGCCTGGCCCTCACGGACAGCCCGGTGAGGGTGTCACATCGGTCCCGGGTCAGTCGCCAGGGTTCCGCCTTGGCTCATAAACGTCGGGGATGCCGTCGGCGTCGGTGTCGATGCTCTCGGTGGCCAGCATGCGTTCATAGGCGCGGTCTCGGGTCTTGACCAGGACTGCGGCCAGCAGGGCGGCGATCAATGACCCGGTGAGGATGCCTACCTTGACGTGCTCATCGGTGCTGCCGCCGGCACCGAACGCCAGGTCACCAATGAGCAGGGAGACGGTGAACCCGATACCAGCCAGGAAGGAGACGCCGAGCATGTCGAGCCACCCCAGCTCGTCGTCGAGACTGGCGTGGGTGAATCTGGCCGTCAGCCAGGCGGTGCCCAGAATCCCGATGGGTTTGCCCAGCACCAGCCCGGCGATGATCCCCAGGGCGATCGGATCGGTGAGCGATTCGGTGAGCCCATCGAAGCCGCCGATCTCAACGCCGGCGGCGAAGAACGCGAAGATCGGGACCGCGATGCCCGCCGAGAGGGGGCGTATGCGGTGCTCGAAGTGCTCGGCCAAACCGGGTCCGGCCTCGGGCCCGCCGGCTGCCTGGGATCGGATGACGGGCACGGCGAAGCCCAGAAGGACGCCGGCGATCGTGGCGTGAACACCGGACTCATGCACCAGGACCCACGTAAGCCCTGCGAGCGGGATGAGTAGCCACCACGACCGGATGCGGCGCTGGACTGCCCACCCGAACAACGCGAGCGGTACGAGCGCGCCGGCCAGCGGCAGCAGGTGCAGGTCAGCGGTGTAGAAGACGGCGATGATGGTGACCGCGACCAAGTCGTCAACCACGGCAAGGGTGAGTAGGAACGTGCGCAGCCCCGCCGGCAGATTGGTGGCGATGATGGCTAGCACCGCCAAGGCGAACGCGATGTCCGTGGCCGTCGGGATGGCCCAACCATTCAAGGCTCCATTGCCGGTGCCTAGATTGACCAGGACGTAGATGGCCGCGGGCACCACCACGCCCCCGAACGCGGCGAGGATGGGGAGTGCCGCCCGTCGGGGATCACGCAAGTCACCTGCAACGAATTCACGTTTGAGCTCGAGCCCGACGACGAAGAAGAAGATGGCCAACAGGCCGTCGGCGGCCCACGTCCCTAGCGACAGGTCCAGGTGCAAGACCTCCGGCCCGAGCGTATAGTCGCGCAGCGCCGTGTAGGACTCAGCGGCCGGCGAGTTGATCCAGATCAGCGCGACCACAGTGCCGACCAGCAGGAGCGCACCGCCGACGGTCTCCTTGCGCAGGATCTCGGCAACCCGCGTGGCTTCACCGAACGAGCCACGGGTCAACAGGCGATTAGGTTTCGGTTCAGGCATTCGAGAGGGGTCCTTCCGGCGGGCGGGTTGAACGATGAGGCTCAGACGCCCCGGTGACTCAGCGAAGGCGTTGAGAGTCGGGCGATCCGCTGGCTTCGGTGAGAGCAGGCGAGCTGAACAGTCACAGCCCGGTGCAAGGGTGGTGCGGCAACGCCCTGGTCAGCAGCGTGGCTGTGGACACCCGGTGTGCAGCGCCCCCCACGAGGACACGTAGCCGTTGGTACCGATCGGGCTCAAGGTCTGATGACCAGCGTCCACAGAAGGGACGGCCCGGGCGCTACGGCTAGTCACAGTGCCACTGTACCCAGACCAGTGCCGCAACGCTCGACGGCTCAGACTGCAAACCCGTGCCACTCGGAGTGGACGCGGATCACCTCCATCTGCCGCGCCCCGAGCCATGGCGACGGGGCAAGGCGAAGCGTCCAAAGGAGCCCGTGCGATGCGACGATCGCGCCGACGCCTGGATCGTGACGCCAAGCAGGAGGCAAGCCGGCCTTGACTAGGCGGAACAACAACTAACCCGGCGAGAGGCGACCCGAGAATGGGTTTCCCACGGATCAGCGCATTTGCGCCTGCGCATCTTCGAGACGCTCGATTGGCGGCTAGCACGGGTCGAGTGTGGATCCAGCGTCCCATCGATACCAACGGAGGGGTTGGATGCGCACCACCACCGAGGCTCCCATGCGCAGCTGCCCCCGGATGGGCGGTCGATCAGAGCACAGACGAGTTGTACGACGTGGACGCGTACCGGCTGCTACCGCGTGTCTAGCGGTCCGCTCACAAGACTGCGCCGCGTGGCGCCACCTCGACCGCGGCAACGCCTCTGCTATAGAGCACCATGAGGCGGTCGCCATGCTGGGTGCGAACCACGCCAGCGTCTCTCCCAAACGTTTCGACCACTCGTTGGACTACCTCGTTCTCATCAACCTCGTCATGCTCATACCTGACGTCTAGTTGGTCACCGCTCACCAGGCGGATCCGCAGAACAATATCTCCCATGCTCTAGCACCTTAGATCCCGGGACCCGAGGCCTGTGGCATCCAACGGTCGCTCGCAGTCGAAGGAGATCGGCGGCGATGCACTGTCATGTGCAAGCGTGCGGATCCGACCGATCAGGGGCATGGCCGGATCTCCGCAGCCGCATGTCTGATGGCTGCCATGGGCCTTGACTTCGGGCCGCGAGCCGGGGTCCATGCCTACTTTGCTATCAGCGGATGGAGCGCGGCGCCAAGGGCTCGTAGCAGGCGCCGTTACCGAGTCGTCGGAGGCCGGCGATGTCTCCCTGCTGCAGATGGCTGACCTGGCGGCCATACTGTACCGGGTTCATCAGTTGGTTGCGGTTGTTCACGTGGCCGAGTCCGGTCACGTGGGCGAGTTCGTGGAGCATGACCGCCCGCATCGCCTGCCGGCCACCCATGGCGGTCATCTGCTCAGCGTCGAACACCGCCATGCCACTGACGTACCGTGGCGGTGCGTTCCCCTGGCGCACGTATGCCGCGCCGCCGTAGCCAGCCGCTTGCCCCCGCAGGCGCGAATACTCCTCGGGGGCGGAGTAGGCGATCAGCACCGGAGCCCACTGGTCCTGACCGTACCTTCGGGGTTGGTAGAGCCGCCGCTTGCCGGTCGGCGCCTCGCGGGTCGTGCCCTGGGATGCCCATTCGATCCCGGTCACCTCCGAGATGCGGCTGATGCTCTCCCGGAGCAGCCGTTGCGCCCCCTCGGGCTGATTGATTCTGCGCACTACGTAGCGGATGGGCTCACACGTACTCCACCGCACCGGCTTCCCGCTGCCCCGAGTGTGCAGGAAGCTGTACTGGCCCGCGGAACCACCCGACCCTTCCGGGCCGGCACCTTCACCGGACGGGCTTCGACGCTCGGTCACCACGACACAAGCCGAGAGTGTCACGGCGCCCAGCACGACGACCAGCCACGCTCGCACGTGCACTCCCTCCGAGGCACTCCCCTTGGTGGGACTGTGCCCACGGACGGTGGCCGGCAACCGCGGGGCGCGGGGTGTGGCTTGGTTGTGGCTGTCCCCGGGAGTGGTTTGTGGCCGGGTGCTGACGCTCAAATAGAAGCCTGGACACGGTTCCGAGGAGGGTTGTGCTCGCCCGCTCCCACGGAGTCTCAGACACGGACGGGAGAGACAGCGAGTGCGCGCAGGGATCGACACACGCAAGGACAGCGTCGCGGTGGCCGTCATCAATGAGCACGGCCCGGCGCAGCACCGCGTACGCCGGGTCGGCATCGAGGGGGCGGGCAACCACGGCCGCGGTGCACCTGAGTCTGATCGGTGACGTCGAGGTGGTGGAGGTCCGCCGAGCCGACACCGGGGGCCGCGCCTAATGCCGACGCGAACGCGGCGAAGGCAAGACCGGCGCGAAGCGCTGCGCTGTCTGAAGCGACGCCTGTCCGATCAGACCTACAACACCACTGGGCCGGCCTCGATCACGCCCTGCCGAGAGCTACACGACTCCACCAGCGCTGGCCACGGCTGCCGAGCCGTTCGATGGTGTGGGCGTGGCCGCAGCCGCCGGGGCTCGTCTACATGGCCATCTCAGGCAAGCGGCGCGTGGCGCCTCCAGCTAGGTGATCGTCCATTGGCAGCCGTGGACCCGGTGGCGGCTCCGCGCGTTCGTCCGTAGTGAGGAACTGGCCATACACCTCTCGCTGCCCGCTGAGTGTCTGATCCAGCAGCGGTGCCGGGTGTCCTGTGCAGATCATGACGCCGCCGAAGATGTGCGGTGCCCCTGGCTGCTTGAGCCCTACACTCACCGGTGATGGCTTGGTCCGACGAAACCCGTCAGTGCCCCCCTGCCGCCATCGACCAGTTGCGGGAAGCGGTCCGCTCGGACCTTGACCGGGTCACCGCAGAATTCCTGGCAGCGGGTGGCTCACGGTGCGCTCCGCGTCCCTCGCTGCCCGCGAGGCATGAACTCGTCAGCGAGCCGGGGTGGGACTCTGCGCGGCGGTGTCCGACATGCCCGCACCCGCACGGTCGCCAGTCGGGCGACGCTCCACGAGCCCGAGCCGGTACGCCGTCACGACGTAGGCGGCGACCAGGAGGTCGAAGCTGAGGCAGGTGATCGCGTACTCCATGGGCGCGAACGCGGCTCCTGGACCGAAATAGTGCAAGGCGACGTCCCAGACGGGGTGTGCCGCCCAGCCCGCAGCCAGCCAGAGCGGTGATCCGCGCAGACCCAGCAGCGCCATCGTGCCGTAGATCGCCACCCCGGCGACTTCGCCGGCCACCCAGTAGACGCCTTCACCGGCCCTCAGCGCGAACCAGATGTAGGTGAGAGCGGCACCGCAGAGCACGAAGGCGAGCAGCGAGCGCCCGACGATGTCGCGGACGTAGCGTGACAGGAGGTACGCCACGGCGACGAGCATCGAAGCCTGCACTACGCCGTTGATCAACAGGTCGGTGAGCATCGTTGAGGTTCCTTTCTCGGGACAGCCGCCGGGGGCGGTCTGGTGTGCCGCCGACTGCGGACATCACCGGTTGTCGTCTACTTGGATCGTCATGGGAGGACCGCGGGCATCGCACCGGCGAATCCGCCAGGTTCGGACGCAGTGGGCGATCGGTGTGGTCTTTCAGGTGGCTTTCACCGTGAACGGCACGGTGATCACCTCGCCGTGGGCCAGCCGGAACTGAGCCCACAGCCGGTACATCCCCGGGTCGTCGAAATGGGTGTGCACGTCGAGTTCGGGGCCGAACCGCTGACCCGGTAGGGCGAAGGCCGGGTCGCCGTCCTCGGTTTCCACCTCGGCGTGCTCGTGGGCGAAGTCGCTTCCTCTCTGGCCCATCACGACGACGTGGCCGGCGGCGGCGAGGTAGGGCTGCAGGTCGGTGACCGGCTCGCCCGTCGAGGCGTGGGTGAAGCCGAACGAGAGGTCACTGGCCTCGCCCACTCGCACACGTCCCTGCAGTTCGACGCGGACTCCCTGCACCAGGCGGGTACGTGCGCCGGCCACCAGGGGCCGCGGCTGGGGCCGCGGTCCGGCGACCACGATGCTCTGCTGGTCGTGGACATCGGCCATCTGCCCGCGCCGACGGAACTCCGTGTTCACCATGTACCGTCCCGCGGTCGGAAAGGCCAGGTCCACCGATAGCTTCCCGGGCTCGCCGGTGGGCTGCGGGTGCAGATGCGCGAACGTGCCGAGGTCGTCGCGGGTGACGATGAGGTGGGCCCAGACCTGGTGGTTGAGCGTGAGGTCCTCGATCGGCCCGCCGGTCTCGGCGTCCGACATCATCACGGTGACGGGCACGCGCTGGCCTGGCCGAACCGTCTTCGGTACGTCGAGTGCCACATCGACGCCAGCGTCGGTGGAGTCCACTGGGGCCACCTCGGTTGACATCATCGTGCTCATCGCCGGGCGCATCGGCATGCCGGTCGACTGCGTCCAGGCCAGTACGCCGTTCATTCCCCGCTGGGCGGCGTCGGTGCGGCTCAGCGCGGTCAGCGCTGTCCCCACCGCCACGGCCAGCACCGCGACTCCTGTCAGGTAGGCGTAGTCGAGGACACGCCCGCGCAGCGGCCGACGCGACGTCGACATCTCGGTAAGTGGCCGCTGGAAGGCGCGCAGCCGCAGCGCGTTGGTCACGACACTGACCGAGCTCATCGCCATGGCCGCGGCAGCGAGCACCGGGTCGAGCAGGATGCCGGTGACGGGGTAGAGCACGCCCGCGGCCACCGGGATCAGCAGCCCGTTGTAGGCGAACGCCCAGAACAGTCCCTGCTTGATCGTCGCGACGGTACGCCGGGACAGCGCGATCGCGGACACGATGCCGCGCAGGTCGCCGCCGACCAGCGTGACGTCGGAGGCGGCGATGGCCACGTCGGTGCCGGTACCGATCGCGATGCCGAGGTCCGCCTGGGCGAGCGCCGGTGCGTCGTTGATGCCGTCACCGACCATGGCGACCACGTGGCCGTCGGCCTGCAGCGCGGCGACCCGCTCGGCCTTCTCGCCGGGCAGCACCTCGGCAAGCACGTGCTCGATGCCGACCGATCGTGCGACCGCTGCGGCCGTGGCGGCGTGGTCTCCGGTCAGCATCCACACCTCGACCCCGAGTGCGCGTAGCTGCGCCACCGCCTCGGCGGACTCGGGCTTGATCGTGTCGGCGACGGTGAGCAGCGCGACGCACTCGCCGGCGACCGCGACGTACAGCGGCGTCTGTCCGGAGGCGGCCGCGCGCTCGGCGACTCCGGCGTACCGGTCCACGTGCACGTCGGCACGGCGCATCAGCGCACTGTTGCCCGCCAGCAGGGCACGTCCCCGCACCATCGCCTCGATCCCGTGACCGGGCACCGCCTGGAAGCGCTCTACTGCCGGCAGGCTCAGGCAACGCTCGCGCGCGGCGCGTACGACGGCCTCACCGAGCGGGTGCTCGCTGCCCGTCTCGGCGGCGGCGACCAGTGCGAGCACCTCGTCCGCGTCCCAGCCGGGGGCCACGTCGACACCCGTCAGGCTCGGCCGTCCGAGCGTCACCGTGCCGGTCTTGTCCAGCACGACGGTCGTCAGCCGTTGCGCCTGCTCCAGCGCCTCACCGTTGCCGATGAGGATGCCGAGCTCCGCGGCCTTCCCGGTGCCGACCATCACCGCGGTCGGTGTCGCCAGGCCGAGTGCGCACGGGCAGGCGATGATCAGCACGGCGATCGCGGTGCCGATGGCCAGCGTGAGGCGGCCGGTGTCCGGGCCGGCGAGGGCCCACACGCCGAACGTCACTGCTGCGACGGCGAGGACGACGGGCACGAACCACGCAGACACCTTGTCGACGAGGCGCTGCATCGGCACGCGCGAGCCCTGTGCGCTCTCCACCAGCCGGACGATCTGCGCCAGCGTGGTGTCCCGCCCCACCGCGGTGGTGCGCAGCGCGATCGAGCCGGTCCGGTTCAGCGTGGCGCCGATGACCGTGTCGCCGGGCTGCTTGGAGACGGGCAGGCTCTCACCGGTCAGCATGCTCTCGTCGACGCTCGAGGTGCCCTCGGCGACCACGCCGTCGACCGGTACCTTCTCCCCCGGTCGCACCCGGACCAGGTCGCCGATTTGGAGGCTGTCGACGGGCACGTCGACCTCCTCGCCGGCGCGCAGTACCCGCGCGGTCTTCGGCGCCAGCCCCACCAGTGCGCGGACCGCCGCCGCGGTCTGCCGCTTCGCCCGTGCCTCCAGCCACTTGCCCAACAGCACGAGCGCGACGATCACCAGCGACGTCTCGTAGTAGACGTGCAGCGGCAGGCCCCACCCCTCGGCGACGCCCGGCCACAGCGTGACGAAGGCGCTGTAGCCGTAGGCCACACCCGTGCCCAGCGCAACCAGCGTGTTCATGTTGACCGCGCCGTGGCGGACGGCGGACCACGCCGCGGCGTAGATCGACCGCCCCGCCCAGAACTGCACCACGGTGGCCACCACGAGCAGCAGCGGCATCAGCCAGTCCATGGCGTCCACGGGCAGCGGCACATACATGAGCACCATCAGCGCCAGCCCGCTGGTCAGCGACACCTGCCACCTGCGCCGCAGCTCGGTCAGCTCCGCGTTACGCCGGGCCTCGGTCGCCTCCTCCGTGTCCTCGCCGTGCCCCCGTGCGGGTGCGCCGGACTTCTGCGCCGGCGTCTCCGCGCGCGAGGGCGACGCGTCGCGCTGCGGCGTACCGGTGTAGCCGGCCGCGGCGATCGCGGCGGACAGGTCATCGATCGTCACGGCCGTACCGTCGTAGGTGACGGTGGCGGCCTCGGTGGCGAGGTTGACCTGGGCCGCGGTGACGCCGTCGACCTTGGTCAGGGCCTTTTCGACGCGGCGTACGCAGGAGGCGCACGTCATACCGCCGATGTCGAGGCTGGTCTCGACAAGACCGGCAAGACCAGCATGGCCGGGGTTGGCCGGTGCCGAGGTGGTCATCGTGGTGGTACCTCTCTTGCAGAGCTGCGGTCGGGTGGGTCCTCGTGGTGGTGGCTCAGTGGTGGTGGTGGATGTACTCGTCGGGGCGCAGCAGCATCGCGACGACCATGCCCACGAGCATCAGGAGATGGCCGGCAGTCATGAGGAAGCCGTGGCCGATGAGGCCCATCCAGAGCGGCACGAGCAGCACGGCGAACGGCAGGAACATCGCCGCGCCCATCTCCACGATGGGGCGCCAGGTGTGGCCGCGGAACTTCATCCAGGCGCCCATGGCGACGGTCATGTTGGTGGCCATCACCATCGAGCCGACGTCGTGCCGCTCCAGCACAGCTGTCCAGCCGAGGGCGTCGCCGGCCCAAGACCACAGCGGGGCGAGCGCCACCATGCCGACGGCCATCGCGACGACCATCTCGAGGTAGTGCAGGCCGAACCTGCGGACGGCGCGCCAGCGGGTCAGCGTGTGGTCGTGCCCGGCGCGGTCGTGTGTGTGGTGGCCGACGGGGTGCGTGTCGAGCTGGGCCGCAGAGACGGCCACGTTGAGGTTCTCCATGAGGTGCTCCCTTGCTGGTGGGTCGGGTGTCTGAACAGAGGATGTGGTGGGCGGGGCGGCTCTCGCACCGGCGAGATCGCCGGGTCTTGTCAGGTGATTCGCCGGGCTGCCTCGCCGGTGCGGGGCCGCGAGGGGTCAGGCGAGCCGGTAGCCGGCTTCGTCGACGGCGGCGGACACGGCCGCGCGGTCGAGTGGCCGGGCGCTGCTCACGGTGACCAGGCCGGTGTCGAGGTCGACCTCGACGGCGTGGATGCCGCCGAGCGCGGTGATCTCGTCGGTGACGGCGTGTACGCAGTGGCTGCAGGTCATGCCCTGCACGGCGTATGTCGTGGTCGTGCCGTCACGGTCGGTGCCGATGGGCTGGGAGGTCGAGGTCATGGCTGACTCCTGGTCGCTTTCGAGTGGGACACCTCGAGAGTGCTGCCGGTGACGGAGGTCTCGAACCGGCGAAACCGCCGGTATCCGTTGCGAACCGCCGGTAACCTTGTCGGAGTGCTTCAGGGGCGGGAAAGGGAGCGCGCCGCGGTTGGCGCGCTCGTCGACGGGGCGCGCGCAGGGCGCGGAGGGGCGTTGGTGCTGCGCGGCCTGGCCGGCGTCGGCAAGTCCGCCCTCCTCGCCGACGTCGTTGCGCGCTCGCGCAACCTGCAGGTGCTGCGCACCTGCGGTGTGGAGTCGGAGTCGCCGCTGGCGTTCGCGGCCCTGCACCGGCTGTTGCGGCCCGCGATGCGCTACGCCGACCGGTTGCCCGAGCCGCAGGCCCAGGCGCTGCGCGCCGCCTTCGGGGAGACCTACGCACCCGAGGTCGACCGGTTCCTGGTGTTCCTGGCGGCGCTGAGCCTGTTGGCCGAGGCGGCCGAGCACGCGCCGATCCTCGCCGTGGTGGACGACGCGCACTGGCTCGATGACGCGTCGGCGGCGGCACTGCTGTTCGTGGCCCGCCGGCTGGACGTGGAGAAGATCGCGCTGGTGTTCGCGTCGCGCGACGACGATGTACGCGACTTCGACAGCGCCGACCTGCCTGAACTGGTGCTGTCCGGCATGGACGTCGAGGCCGCGACCGCGCTGGTGTCCGCACACGCCGGGGTCGCCGTGCCCGGGACAGTCGCCGAGCGCCTGGTCGCCAGCACCGGCGGCAACCCGCTGGCGCTGGTCGAGCTCGCCGACGCTCTCGGCACCGACCAGCTGACCGGGGCCGCGCCGCTGCCCGCACCACTGCCGCTGACCGGCGGCGTCGAGCGCGCATTCCTCGATCGCGCCCGGCGGCTGCCCGAGGAGGCACGGACCCTGCTCCTCATAGTCGCCGCCGACGACGCGGGCCGGCTATCACTGGTGCGGCAGGCCGCTCGTTCGCTGAGCGTGGGCGACGACGCGCTCGACGACGTGGAGGAGTCCGGACTGGTACGGGTGCACCGCGACGAGCTGCTCCTGCGCCACCCGCTGGTCCGATCGGCCGTCTACGGCGCGGCCACGAGCGCGCAGCGCCGACGGGTGCATCGGGCTCTCGCTGAGGCGCTGCTGGGAACCGGTGAACCGGATCGGCGGGCGTGGCACCTCGCCGCTGCAGCCGACGGGCCCGACGAGACCGTGGTTGCCGAGCTCGACGCGGTCGCGGTCCGGGCGCGTCAGCGCGGCGGCCAGGAGGCCGCCGCGTCGGCGTGGGAGCGTGCCGCTGACCTGACCGCCGATGGCGAGGCCCGGGCGCAACGGCTGTACGACGCCGCGCGCAGCGCCTGGCTGGCCGGCCAGACTGGCCGTGCGAAGCGGCTTACCGAAACTGCGCACTCCGCAGCGAACGATGCCGGGCTGCGCGCCGACATCATGCGGCTACGCGCGCGGGTGGAATGGAACACCGGATCGCTACTCCTGGGGCACCGGATGATCCTCACCGCCGCCCACGAGGTCGCTCCGACCGACCCGGTCCGTGCCCGGGAGATGGGCATGTTCGCTGCCGCTCTGGCATCGTTCGGGGGCGACTCCGGCGCGGGGATCGATGCGACCGCCCTGGCACCGGCTCCGCCCGCCGGCGCGTCCCCGCGCGAGCACGCCTTCCACCACCTGCTGGTCGGGCTCGACCACATCGCAAAGGGCAACACAGCGGTCGGCGTTCCCGATCTGCGTGCGGCGTTCGGCACAGGCGCGTCACTGGACAACGCCGACCAGGACTTGCTGCCCAACCTCGGCATCGCCGCACTGCACCTCGGTGACGACCGCGCCGCCCTGCATCACCACGACCTGCTACTGGCGCGTGCACGCAGCACGGGGGCGCTGATGATGGTGCTGTACTCGCTGACCCGTCGCAGCTTCACCGACGTGGTAACGGGGCGCTGGACGGCAGCCGCCGCGGGCGCCGAGGAGGCCTTGCGGCTTGCCGAGACGACCGGGCAACCGGGCCTGACGGCCCTTCCGCTGGCCAACCTGGCGCTGCTGTCGGCGCTGCAGGGACGCGACGACGTCGAAGCGCGCCTCGCCGCCACCGACGCCGTGGTCCAAAACCACCCGCTCGGCATCCTCGAGGTGCTGGTGCACGACATGCTGCGCTGGGTCCGCGGGTTGCACGCCGGCGCCCAGTCTGAGACGGCCCATCACCACCTGAGCAACATCACGCACCGGCTGCTGCGCTACGGCACGACGGTGGAACGGGTGGAGGCCGCAGTGCGGGCAGGCCACCGCGACGTCGCGTCGGCATGGACGGCGGACCTGGAGGAGTACGCCGCGGCGACACAGGCACCGTGGGCGCTGGCCGTACTCTCCCACGCACGAGCCCTGCTCACCGAAGGCGCCGAGGCGGAGGCACACTTCCAGCGCGCCCTCGAGCACCACTCCGCCGGCACGCTCCGGGTGTTCGACAAGGCACGCACAGAGCTGGCGTACGGCGAGTTCCTACGCCGGTCGCGTCGCAGGGTCGACGCACGTACGCACCTGCGGGCGGCACTGGAGATGTTCACCGACCTCGGCGCGACGCCATTGGCCGAGCGCGCCAGGCAGGAACTGCGCGCGTCAGGCGAAACCGCACGCCGCCGTGACCCATCCACCACGACGAGGCTGACGGCGCAGGAGACCCAGGTCGCCGGGCTCGTGCAACAAGGCCTGTCCAACCGCGAAGTCGCGGCACAGCTGTTCCTCAGCCCGCGGACAATCGACTTCCACCTGCGCAACATCTACAGCAAGCTCGGCATAACGTCACGAGCCGAACTCACCCGCTACCCGCTGACTGAAGCCGCCTGAACCACGCGCGGCACGAAGCCCCCGTGCCCCCTGTTCAGATCGGTGGCAATGAGGCGCTGGCATGTCGCGCGGCCGCCCGAGTCTGCGAGGATCATGCTGTGATCCGGGGATCCGGACATGCGTGATACCGGCTCCATAGCGCATCAAGCGGCGAGCAACCCGACGCCCATCGAGAGTACGAAGCCGAGTAGAAGTGACCACGTGAGCGCCTGGGTAGCGAGATCGACGTCGAGTTCCTCGATCGTGGCGAAGGTGACGGTCACAAAGCCGATGGGCGCGGCGCCGAGTAGAAGGAGCACTCCCAGGTCGACGCCATCGAGGCCGGCGAGCAGAGCCACGAGGACGGCGACGCCCATCCCCACCGATGTCTTGGCGAGCGCCAGGCGGCCGGCCTGGGCTATCCGCGCGCGGGCGGGCTGGAAGAGCAGTCCGGCGCCAACGGCGATGAGGAACGGGCTGGCCGCCGCGAACGTGTTCACGACCGCGGCGCCCGCGGCTGGCAGGTCGAGGTTGGCCAGGTTTAGCACCACGCCCAGCACAACCGCGTGGAACGGCGGAGTGCGCAACACGTGGAGTACCGGGAGTCCGCCCTGCCAGCGGGGACTGCCCCGCCGCGCCACGGTCCACACCGCGGTGAGCACCAGCAGGTTGTTGACAACGTCGAAGAGGGCCATGCGCGCGATACCGGGGGCGCCGTACAACGCGTCCACGAAGGGCAGCGCGAAGGCACCGTTGACGACCATCAGTGCCATCACCACCACGGCTGCTTCAGCGGACGGACGCGGCCGTAGCCGCAGCAGCAGGCTGCCGACGACGAAGCCGGTGGAGACCGTGGCGGCCGCCGCGAGGGGGAAGACCGCCAGCTCACGGCGGAGCTCGACCTCGAGGAGCGCCCGCAGCAGCAGCGCCGGCATGCAGACGTAGAGGTTGAGCAGGAAGAGAAAGCTGCCCTCCTGGCCACCGGCCAAACCACCGCGGCGCAGGACGTGGCCGGTCGCGAATCCGGCCGCGACCGGAGTCAGCGCCACCAGGGTGCTGAGCACCTCAAGCGGTTTCGGAGTGTCTGTCCACCAAGTGTTGGGCGGCGAGCCGGATCGGCGCGTTCGCCGCGCCGTAACCCTCGTAGCCGGCGTTGCGCTGGACGACCTCGAAGAACACGCTGCCTACTGTCTGGGTGTAGAAGTGCAGGAACTCGCCGCCGGGTTCACGGTCGTAGAGCACGCCCAGTTCCTGGAGCTCGTCGACGAAACGTTCGTCCAGCCGGAAACGGGCTTGGATGTCGTCGTAGTAGTTGTCCGGGATGGGCAGGGGGCGCAGCCCCCGCTCGCGGGCTCGTCGGGCGACGGCCAGGACGTCGTTGGCGGTGAAGGCGATGTGTTGGGGATAGCCCTGGTCGCGGGCGAACGCCATCGGTGCCACGTTGAGGGCCAGCCGCACGGCACCGTCCCTGCTGCGCACGACCTCGCTACGGACCAGGCCGGTGGGTGCGGCCACCTCCTGTCTGGCTCCGGCCTCCAACCCGAGGACGCTGCCGTAGAAGAGGACGGCCTCGTCGAAGTGCTGCCAGGAGTGGGTCAGGTTTACGTGGTCGACGTCGAGGAAGGTTGGTGTTCCCTCGGGGAGGGAGCCGCCCTCGAACTCCGCCACCCAGGCCGCGTCGCCCGCCGATACGCCCCCGAGGAACACCTCGATGCCGTCGGGTGCGCGGAACGCGGGCAGGTCGAGCTCATCTGTGTGCCGTCGCCGGAAGACCGCGGTGGCCTCGAGCGCACGGGCCCGGGCCGCTGCTCGCTCAGGATCGGCAACCTGGCAGCCTACCGCCGCCAGAGTCGGGACGAGGTCGCGCGCCTGCTGTTCGTTGACGATGACGCGGGCGCTGCCCGACGACCACAGGCGCACTGGCTTGGTGCGGTGCCGCCCGCGGTAGGCCAGGCCGAGCTGGCTGAGCACCACCTCGACGTCTCCTCCGTCCTCGGCCCTCACCTCGACGAAGTCGACCGCCACCGGCTGGCCGGCGTCGGGGAGCCGCGCCGGGTTACCCGCGGCAGCACCGGCCGCCGGGACCACTCCGCGACGGGCGGTGCGGTCTTGCAGCAGGGTCAGCGAACGCTTCGCCTGCTGCGCGGTGCGTAGCACGTGGGTCTGCCGGAAGATGTCGTTGAAGACTTCGAGTGACCACGGGCCGGCGTACCCGGCGGCCAGCACGTGTTCCATGAACCCAACGAGGTCGAACGTGCCCTCGCCCGGGAAGAGCCGGTGGTGCCGGCTCCACGACAGGACGTCCATGGTGAGGGCGGGGGCGTCGGCGAGCTGCAGGAAGAAGATCCGCTCTCCCGGGATGTCCTCGATCGCGGCGGGGTCGTGGCCACGGGAGAGGATGTGGAAGCTGTCGAGGCAGACACCGACGGCCGGGTGGTCGGCCAGCTCGACGATGCGCCATGCGCGGCGGTAGTCGTCGACGTACCGGCCCCAGGCCAACGCCTCGTAGGCGAGGCGGACGCCGTGCCGGTCCGCCTCGTCACCGAGCCGGCGCAGCTGCTCGGCGCAGACGTGGTCGTCGTCCACCGTGGCGGTGGCGACGTTGCTGCACACGAGCATGGTGTCGATCCCTAGGCGCTGCATGAGGCGGAACTTTGCGTGCGCCCGCCGCAGTACGTCGGCGAACTCGGTCTCGGTCACGCCCTCGGCGTCGCGGAATGGCTGGTAGAGGTCCAGGGTGAGGCGGAGTCGCCGGGCCAGTGCCGCGACCTCCTCGGGGCTCTCCGGTGCTGCCACCAGGTCGGGCTCGAAGACCTCCACGCCATCGAAGCCCGCGGCGGCGCAGGCGTGCAGCTTCTCGACCAGGGTGCCGCTGAGGCACACGGTCGCGATGGAGGTGCGCACGCTCACGACGCCACCACAGCCGCGACACCCGCGCGCGCCAGCAGCCGGGCCGGGTTGTGGACCATCATCTGGTCTATCTCCTTCTCGCTTACCCCGTGCTCGAGTAGCTGCGGCACGATGCGGCGGGGCAGGTTCTCCATGTGCCAGTGCGGGGTGTGCGCCGCCCGCCACGACGGTGGGGTGACCCGGCTGAAGAAGGCTGCGTCGTGCGAGAGCACCATTCGGTCGGCGTATCCGCGACGCACGAGCTCCACCACGGTCGCGACACGGCGGTCGTCGGTCAGCACGTGCTCCATCCCGAACCGGTCCATCCCCAGCGTGGCGCCGGCGTCCATCAGCTCCTGCAGGTAGGCGAGGTCCTCGCTGTCTCCGCTGTGGCCGATGACCAGCCGCTCCGGGTCGACGCCGCGACCGGTCAGGAACGCGACCTGGTCGCGACCGTTCCGTGACGGCGCGTGGGTGTGGGTGGTGATCGGGACACCCGTGCGCAGCTGAGCCTCGGCGGCTGCCTCCATCACCCGGACCACGTCTGGAGTCATGCCCTTGCGGTCGGTGACCACCTTGAGCATCCCGGCGCGGATCGACGTGCCGGCGATGCCCTCCTCGATATCGCGGACGAAGAGGCCGGGCAGGGGGTCGGGTACGTCGACCAGCCGGCCGGGCCCGTGGGTCTGGAAGTACGCCGGCAGCTCGTCGTGACAGTAGTACCCGGTGGAGGCCACCAACTGCACCCTGGTGCGGTCCGCGACCCGGGCCACCCGGCGCACGTCGCGCCC
>DATABY010000019.1:0-2560 GCA_036259355.1 Nocardioidaceae bacterium | reverse complement strand
CGGTGCTCCGCCTCCGCCTTTCTGCGGACGGTGCCGGCTGCCTGTGGACAGCCACGACGCGCGGTACGCCGCGTCGGGCACGCTCGGGCGTGCTGCCGTCTTCGGGAGGTCTGTGATGCGTCCTGTGCTCCGCCCTGGGCTACGGCTGCTGCGCGACGTCTCCGGCCAGGCGGCCCTGGTCGACCGCGACCGCGCCTACCGGCTCGACGACCCCACGGCGGGCCTGCTCGAACGCCTCGACGGGCTGGTCGACGAAACGGCCGTGCTCGGCCTCGATCCCCCGCCGCGCACGCTGCGGGCCTGGACGCGGCTGTGCGAGACCGGGGTCGTCGTGGACGCCGAGACCCCCCTGTGCCTGATCCGCGAGGTCGACGAGACCAGGCGCGGCGACGCCCTCCCGGAGACCACGGCGCTGCTGGCGGACCACCCCGCGACGGCCGAGGCGCGCTGGCGGGCCCGCCGCCGCAGCGCCGTCGCCGTGCACGGCCGCGGAGCCGTGACGTCGACGCTGCGCACGCTGCTGCACCGCGCCGGCATCGGGGCCCTGAGCACCGGCGGTGACGCCGACGCCGACGTCGACGTCACCGTGCTGACCGACGACCACGAGCCGCCCACCGACGCCGTCGAACGCCTGATGCGTGCGGGCCGGGCGCACCTCGTGGCCGGGACACGCAGTGGTGCCGGGGCCGTCGGACCCTTCGTCCGCCCGGGCGTGACGGCGTGCCTGCGCTGCGTCGACCTCACCCGGTGTCAGGCCGACCCGCTGTGGGGCACGCTGCGGAACCGGCTGTCCGCACCGGAGCCGCCACATCACGCCACCGCGGCCCCGGCGGCCGGCGTGGTCATCGCCGCAACCGCCGCGCTCGCCGCCGCGGAGGTGCTCGCGCACGTGGAGGGCCGTGACCCCGCGACCCTCGCTGCGAGCGCGTCGATCACGTTGCAGCAGCCGCTGCCGGTGCTGCGGCGATGGCCGGTGCACCCGTCGTGCGGGTGTGGCTGGCAGATGCAGGCCGGCGCTCGGGGACAATGGACGGCATGACCGAGCTTCCTCGCCGGGCCGCGGCCCGCACCGCACGGCTGGCCTCGCTCCCGTTGGGCTTCGCCGGCCGCGCCACCGTCGGCCTGGGCAGGCGCATCGGTGGCGCCCCCGCCGACGCCGTCATCACCGAGATGCAGCAGCGCACCGCCGAGCAGATGTTCCGCGTGCTGGGGGAGCTCAAGGGCGGCGCGATGAAGTTCGGCCAGGCGATGTCGATCTTCGAGTCGGCGCTGCCGGAGGAGATCGCCGCGCCCTACCGGGAGACGCTGACGCAGCTCCAGGACGCCGCACCGCCGATGGACCCCAGCGCCGTGCACCAGGTGCTGGCGCGCGAGCTCGGGCCTCGCTGGCGCCGGAGGTTCTCGTCCTTCGACGACTCCCCCGCGGCGTCCGCCTCGATCGGCCAGGTGCACCGCGCCGTCTGGCACGACGGCCGGGAGGTCGCCGTCAAGGTCCAGTACCCCGGGGCCGCGGAGGCGCTGCAGGCCGACCTGCGCCAGATCGGTCGCGCGGCCCGGATGTTCGCGAGCTGGGTGCCCGGCATCGACATCAAGCCGCTCGTCGCGGAGCTGCAGGAACGCGTCGGGGAGGAGGTCGACTACAACCTCGAGGCGGAGGCGCAGCGGGGGTTCCACCGCGCGTACGCCGACGACCCGGTGTTCGTCGTACCCGAGGTCGTGGCGCACGGCGACAAGGTGCTGGTCAGCGAGTGGATCGAGAGCAAGTCCTCGCTCGCCCGGCTGATCGCCGAGGGCACCCAGGAGGAGCGCGACCGGTACGGCCAGCTGTACGTGCAGTTCCTCTTCTCCGGACCCACCCGGGCCGGGCTGCTGCACACCGACCCGCACCCCGGCAACTACCGCATCCTGCCCGACGGCCGGCTCGGCATCGTCGACTACGGCGCGGTGCTGCGGCTTCCGGACGGCATGCCCCCGGCCGTCGGGCGGCTCCTGCGCACCGCCACGGGCGGCGACTACCACGCCGTCGAGGAGGGGCTGCGCGCCGAAGGGTTCATCAAGCCCCACATCGACGTCGACGTCGATGCGCTGCGCGACTACCTCGAGCCCTTCGTCGAGCCGGCCCGCAGCCCGTCGTTCCGGTTCACCCGGGCCTGGATGCGCGAGCAGTTCGCCCGGATCAACGACCCGCGCCGACCGGGCTACAGCACCACGCTGAAGATCAACCTGCCGCCGGCGTACCTGATGATCCACCGGGTGTGGCTCGGCGGCATCGGCGTCCTCTCGCAGCTCGAGGCCGAGGCGCCGTTCAACGCGCTGCTGCGCGAGTGGCTGCCGGGCTTCGCGGCGGACTGACCGGACCGGTCACCACCAGTCGCTGTCGAGCTTGCCCTCGATGCTGCGGAGGTTGTCGCGGGAGCATCGCTCGCAGAACACCCGGCGTTGCCCGTGCTCGAACGACGTGGTCCAGGTCAGCGGCGGCGTGTCGCCCTCGGCCTGAGTCCCGCACAGGTTGCAGGTGATGACCATGCGCCCTGTCTACACGACCGAGGCCCGGGGGTGG
>DATABY010000018.1:0-2155 GCA_036259355.1 Nocardioidaceae bacterium | reverse complement strand
GGCCGCGACGTGGTGTGGGAGTACAGCTCCGGGTCGCGGACCGGCTGCTCCGGAGGGGTGCCGTCGGGTACCACGGCGGAGGACTCGTAACGCTGGTCCATCTCCACGCCGTGGCAGTTGAACTCGTAGTCCTTGAACGCGATCGCCTCGCGCAGCGCGGCCCGCTGCTTCTCCGCCTCCGGCGTGGCGTCCTTGCGGGCGGCCATGTGCGCGACCATGAGCTCGGGGTCGGCGGTGTTCAGCAGACCGAGGGCGTCGAAGATCCGCGACGTGTCCGCGATGCTCTGGTTGGCCCGGTCGACGATCTGCCCGCCCACCGGCGCGCGCTCGGCCGAGTAGGTGTCCAGCAGCCCCGGCCCGGCCTGGCCCTTGACCACCATCGCCAGCTTCCACGCCAGGTTGTAGGAGTCCTGGATGGAGGTGTTGGAGCCCAGGCCGTTCGACGGCGGGTGCCGGTGCACGGCATCGCCGGCGCAGAACACCCGGCCGACCGAGTACTGCTCGGCGGACACGTGGTTGACCGTCCACGCCGAGCTCGAGGTGATCGACACCTTCACCGAGTCGTCGCCGACCAGCTTGCGCACGATGGACAGCGCGTACTCCTCCGTCAGGTCCGGCGCCGGGCCGTTGATGTCGTAGCCCCACACGATCAGCCACTTGTGCCACGGCCGGACCATGCGCACCAGGCCGGCCCCGATACCACCGACGTCGGCGCCCGGCTGCAGCACCCAGTACAGGACCGACGGGCGGTCGGCCACCAGGTGGGACAGGTCGGCCTCGAAGACGATGTTGATGCTGCCGCCGACGCCCATCTGCCCCTGCAGCGGTAGGCCGATGTCGTCGGCGACCTGACTGCGCCCACCGTCGGCGCCGATGACGTACCGGGCGCGGACGTCGTACTCGTCGCCGCGCAGCCGGTCGCGCACGTGCACCGTGACGCCCTCGTCGTCCTGCTGCATCGAGAGGTACTCGGTGTCGAAGCGCACCTTGGCGCCGCGGGACTGGGCGTTGTGCAGCAGCACCGGCTCCATCAGGTCCTGCGGCATGTCGCACATGCGCGAGGGGCTGGCCGCGGAGTAGTCGGCGAACCGGTCGGGCCGCGTACCCCAGCTGTGCAGGCGGCCGAGCTCCTCACCGGCGATCGAGGTGCAGTAGACGAGGTTGCCCATGAGTTCCTGCGGTACGGCCTCGGCCATCACCTCCTCCTCGACGCCGAGGTCGCGCAGCGCTTCCATCGTGCGCTGGTTCGTGATGTGCGCCCGGGGGGTGTCGGCCAGGCGGCCGTACTTCGTGATGACCGTCGTCTGCACGCCGTAGGTCGCCAGGGCCAGCGCGGCGGCGGAGCCCGCCGGTCCACTGCCGACGACGAGGACGTCGGTGTCGAGGTCTGCCATGGGTGGCTCTCCTTGTCGCTCGAGTTCCGTCCGGTCCCGACCGTGGGGCTGGGCGGGCCTGCGGACAGTGACTTCTGTCGCTCCTGCGGGGAGCCGATCGGGGACCTTCCGGACCGCGGAGGCGGAGCTGCCTCCGTGGACACGGGTCAGCGGTCGTTGCCCCTCTCGGTCCCCTGGCTCCCCCAGACGCCGTAGCGGCCCGGCGAGAGGATGCCGCGCGGGTCGACCGCGTCCTTGATCTTGCCCAGGAACCGGTGGTAGGCGCCGTCGTTGAACGACAGATGGCCGGCGACGTCGTCCATGAAGTGCAGGTGGGTGCGGTAGGGCACGTACCCCTGCTCGCCCAGCTCGTTGATCAGGTTGTGAGCCACCGACAGGGCGGCCTTCGTCATGTCCTCGTTCGTCTTGTCGAAGTTGATGCCCGTCACCACCGCCGCAGACCGGGCGCTGATCGCCAGGATCCCGATCTGCGCCAGGAAGCCGTTGGAGACCAGCGTGGTCCGGATGATGTCGACCACCTCGGTGACGACGTCGCCCTTCATGGGTGCCACCGGGGAGACCTCGACGTGCCCGACGAAGGGCGGGAACAGATCCAGCAGGTCCAGGTGCGGGATGCCGATCTGCACCTTCTCGGTCTGGTTGGTGATCTCGCCGTACTGGTCGGGGGTGTAGACGGGACCCTCGTGGACCGACGAGCCCGGGATGCGTGACCAGACCTGGAGGATCTTGGCCCGCTTGACCGCCATGACGTCAGGGTCGTC
>DATABY010000017.1:0-4553 GCA_036259355.1 Nocardioidaceae bacterium | reverse complement strand
TGAGTTCGGCGACCTCGAGCTCGTCGCCGAGGTCGACGCGGGCCTGCGCGGTTCTCGCGCCGAGGACGTCGAGTGGATGCTCGCGCACGGTGGCTCGCGGATGGAGGTCATCGACTCCGGCGGCGGCCGCGGCTACGTCGTGCATCGCAAGAACCGCGTGTCCCTTCTCGGGGCCACCGACGAGGGCACGGCCGCGCTGCTGCTCTGGAGGTTCCTGACCGCGGCCGAGGGCAAGGCGTCGGTCTGGTGCCTGACCGCTGAGCAGGACTGGGCAGTGCGGGTCGCGCTCGCCGCGCGGCTGCGGGTGGTCCCCGCCGGCCCGCTGTTCGTGGACGGGCTCGACCGGCCCCCCGGGCCGTGGATACCTGACGGCTGGTACTTCTAGAACAGCCGGTCGCTCGGGTCGTCCATGCCGCGCAGCGCGTCGTAGTCGACCACGACGCAGCCGATGCCGCGGTCACCGGCCAGCACCCGCGCCTGCGGGCGGATCTCCTGCGCGGCGAGAATGCCCCGCACCGGCGCCAGCCGCGGGTCGCGGTTGAGCAGGTCGAGGTAGCGGGTCAGCTGCTCCACCCCGTCGATCTCGGCGCGCCGCTTCACCTCGACGGCGACCGCCGTGCCGTCGGCGTCCCGGCACAGCAGGTCGACCGGGCCGATCGCGGTGGGGTACTCCCGCCGCACCACCGACAGCCCGTCGCCGAGCGCCACCGGGTGCTCGGCCAGCAGCGCCTGCAGGTGCCGCTCCACGCCGTCCTTCTGCAGACCCGGGTCGACCCCCAGCTCGTGGCTGGAGTCGTGGAGGACCTCCTCGAGACGGATCCGGAGCGTGTCGCCGTCGCGGCCGGTCACGGTCCACTCGCGCCCGCCGTGCTCGGCGGCGTCCTCCCGCAGGCTGCACGGCGGCGACATCCAGTTCAGCGGCTTGTACGCCCGGTCGTCGGCGTGGATCGACACCGACCCGTCGGCCTTGACCAGGATCAGGCGGGTGGCCATCGGCAGGTGGGCGGTCAGCCTCCCCGCGTAGTCCACCTGGCAGCGGGCAACCACGAGACGCACGGGCGCGAGGCTAGCCCAGACCCGTGAGTAACCTCACGGGCGGCTCCCCGCCGCGGCATGCCACACTGCGGGGCAGCCATCCAGTCCACCGCCTGCACCGCGGGCGCGTACGAGGAGTCACGCTGCACATGGGCCGCGAGTTCACCACCGTGGGCGTCATCGGGCTCGGCACGATGGGCGCCGGCATCGCCGAGATCTTCTCCCGCAACGGCATCTCCGTCGTCGGGGTGGAGAAGAACGACGCCACGCTCGACCGCGGGCGCCGCCACCTCCAGCACTCCACCGACCGGGCGGTCAAGCGCGGCAAGCTGAGCGAGGAGGAGCAGCAGCAGCTGTTCGACCGCGTCCGGTTCACCACCTCGCTGGCCGACGTGCGGGACTGCGACCTCGTGGTCGAGGCGGTGGTGGAGCACCTCGACCTCAAGCGGGAGGTCTTCCAGCAGCTCGACCGGATCGTGAGCCCCGACGCGGTGCTGGCCACCAACACCTCCTCGCTCTCGGTCACCGAGATCGCCTCGGCCACCCAGCACCCGAGCCGGGTCGTCGGCCTGCACTTCTTCAACCCCGCGCCGGTGATGCAGTTCGTCGAGGTGGTGCGCACCGTGGTCACCGAGAACCGGATCGTCGACGACGTGCTCGACCTCGCCCGGCGCCTCGGCAAGGACCCTGTCACCTGCGGCGACAAGGCGGGCTTCATCGCCAACACGCTGCTGTTCGGCTACCTCAACCACGCCGCGTCGATGTACGAGAGCCGCTATGCCACCCGCGAGGACATCGACGCCGCGATGCGGTTCGGGTGTGGTTACCCGATGGGCCCGCTGGCCCTGCTGGACCTCATCGGCCTCGACACGGCGTACGAGATCCTCGACACGATGTACCGGCAGGGCCGCAACCGGCTGCACGCGCCCGCGCCCATCCTGAAGCAGATGGTCACCGCAGGCCTGCTGGGTCGCAAGGCCGGCCGAGGCTTCTACACCTACGAGGAGCCCGACTCCCCGAACGTGGTGGCCGACGCGCTCACGCCTGCCCCGGACGCCGTGCCGCAGGTGCGCCGGGACGTGGAGACCGTCGGCGTGATCGGCACCGGCACGATGGCGACCGGCATCGTGCAGGTGTTCGCGCAGGCCGGCATCGACGTGGTCTACGTCGGGCGCAGCCACGCCAAGGTCGAGCACGTGCGCGAGAGCGTGGCGCGGTCGCTGGAGAAGGCCGTGCAGCGCGGCCGCCTCGACGAGGAGGGCCGCGACGCCGCACTCGCGCGCATCACCGGCTCCACGTCGTTGGACGACCTGGCCCACGCGGGCCTGGTGGTCGAGGCGGTCGCCGAGGACCTGACGGTCAAGCGGGCGCTGTTCGAGAACCTCGACGAGATCTGCAAGCCTGGTGCGATCCTGGCCACCACGACGTCGTCGCTGCCGGTCATCGAGTGCGCCGCCGTCACGAACCGGCCGGCCGACGTCATCGGGATGCACTTCTTCAACCCGGCGCCGGCGATGAAGCTGGTGGAGGTGGTGAGCACGGTGTCCACCGCCGACGAGGTCGCGGAGACCGTGCGCGCGCTGTGCATGCGCATCGGCAAGGTGCCGGTCTCCTGTACCGACCGGGCCGGCTTCATCGTCAACGCCCTGCTGTTCCCGTACCTCAACGACGCGGTGAGGATGCTCGAGGCGCACTACGCCACGGCCGACGACATCGACACCGCGATGAAGAAGGGATGCGCGCTGCCGATGGGGCCGTTCGAGCTCCTGGACGTGGTGGGCAACGACGTGTCGCTGGCCATCCAGCGCGAGCTGTACCTGGAGTTCCGCGAGCCCGGGTTCGCGCCGGCACCGCTGCTGGAGCACCTGGTGACGGCCGGGTACCTCGGCCGCAAGACCGGCCGCGGCTTCCGCGACTACTCCAGGCGCTGACCCGGCACCGTAGGCTGGGCGCGATGCCAGCGATCCGAGCCAACTCCGTGCTCCCGGCCAAACGCGAGCCGGTCGACCTGCACACCGCCGACGGGCTGACGCTCGTGGGGGAGCTGGCGGTGCCGCAGGAGCGCGACCCGGTCGCGACCCTGGTCTGCCTGCATCCGCTGCCGACGCACGGCGGGATGATGGACAGCCACGTGATCCGCAAGGCGTCGTACCGCTTGCCGGCGTTGGCCGACATCGCCGTGCTGCGGTTCAACACCCGGGGCACGGAGAGCGTGCAGGGCACCAGTGAGGGCGGCTTCGACAACGCCCGAGGGGAGCGGTACGACGTGGCCGCCGCGATCGAGTACGCCGAGTTCGCCGAGCTGCCGAACCTGTGGCTGCTCGGCTGGTCGTTCGGTACCGATCTCGCGCTCATGTACGGCTGCGACCCCTCGGTCACCGGGGCGATCCTGCTTTCGCCGCCGCTGCGGTTCTCGCGCGACGAGCACCTCGCGGTGTGGGCGGAGTCGGGCAAGCCGGTGGTGGCGGTCGTCCCCGAGCACGACGACTACCTGCAGCCGCGGCAGGCCCGCGAACGCTTCGCCCGCATCCCGCAGGCCGAGGTGATCGGCGTCGACGGCGCCAAGCACCTGTGGGTCGGTGACGCCGAGACCGTGCTGGACATCGTCGTCGGCAAGGTCGCGCCGCAGCACGCGTCGCTGCCGCGCGAATGGGACGGGCCGATGGACAGCGCCGACTCGTCCGCCTACGCCGACCGCACGACCGCGGCGTTCGCCGACGTACCGATGACCGGACCGGAGGACAGATGACGGAGCTGGCCTACGCCGAGTGGGGCGAGGGCGCCCCGCTGGTGCTGCTGCACGCGTTCCCTTTCTCGCGGCAGATGTGGCAGTTCCAGTTCGACGGGCTCACCACGCAGATGCGGCTGGTCACGCCCGACCTGCCCGGCTTCGGCCAGACCCCGGTGTCGAAGGACCAGCCCGCCCTCGGTGTCATGGCCGAGGGAGTCCTCGGCGTGCTCGACGAGCTCGGGCTGGACAGGGTGGTGCTCGGCGGGCTGTCCATGGGCGGCTACGTCGCGATGGAGATCCTGCGCCGCCGCCCGCAGGCGGTGGGCGCGCTGATCCTGGCCGACACCAAGGCGTCGGCCGACAGCGAGGACGCGGCAGGCAACCGGCGGCGCATGGCCGACCTGCTGGAGAAGCAGGGCAGCAACCGGGTCCTGGCGCACGAGGTGCTCCCCACCCTGGTGGGCGAGACCACCCGGCAGGAGCACCCGGAGACCGTGGCGTGGCTGCGCGAGATCGTCGAGGACGCCGACCCGCTCGGCGCCGCCTGGGCGCAGCGGGCGATGGCGGCCCGCGGCGACTCGTTCCAGACGCTGCGCCGCGTCGAGGTGCCCACGCTCGTGATCGTCGGCGAGCAGGACGAGCTGTCGCCGCCGGCCGACGCGCGGGCGATGGTCGAGGCCGTCCCCGGTGCGCAGATCGCGGTGATCGCCGGCGCCGGCCACCTGACCGCCGCCGAGACGCCGGACGAGTTCAACGGTCTGGTCTGCGACTTCGTGCTCGAGCACAC
>DATABY010000016.1:0-9417 GCA_036259355.1 Nocardioidaceae bacterium | reverse complement strand
CGCAGGATCTGGGAGACCTTGTACGGCGTGCAGGGCAGCGAGGTGAACCTGCGACGCGCGGCGCAGCCGGGCGCGCAACCCCCGCGCCGGCTGCCGACCTTCGCGCCCAACGGCACGATCCGGCCTCCGGGGAGGGGCTAGCGATGGCGCTCACCACGTCGAACCGCCCCGGGTCGCGTGCCGGGTCCCGTGCGGGGGCCCGCAGCGGCTCGCGCCGGGTGCTCACCACCCAGGTCCGGCAGTCGATCTGGGCCCGGGTGGACTGGGTGCTGCTGCTCACCGCCGCCGCGCTCGCGGGGATCGGCACCCTGCTGGTGTGGTCGGCGACCGCGCACGACGAGGCGCTGACGCAGGGCCAGCCGGCGTCGTACGCCCTCCGGCAGCTGGTCAACGTGGGGATCGGCTGCGTCCTGGGCCTGGCAGTGGCCGCCACCGACTACCGCTGGGTGCGGATCTGGACGCCGGTGTTCTACGTCGCCTCCATCCTCGGTCTCGTCCTGGTGTTCGTGCCCGGAATCGGCGCCGAGATCAACGGGTCCCGCTCCTGGATCGACCTCGGCGGTCTCTCCCTGCAGCCGGCGGAGTTCGCCAAGCTGGCGGTGATCGTCAGCATGGCGCTCGTGGTCGCGGAGAAGGTGGAGGGCCGCCGGACCGTCGCCGAGCCGGGCGAGACCCGCCGGACCAGGAAGCGACCGCGCTCGCTGCGCGACCTCGACGTCGTGCTGCTGCTCTCCATCGCCGCCGTACCGGCCCTGCTGATCCTGCTGCAGCCCGACCTCGGCACGCTGCTGGTGCTGGGCGCCACCGTGTTCGGCGTGGTGGCCCTGGCGGGCGCGCCCCGGCGGTGGCTGTTCGGTCTGGTGACCGGGGTGGTGCTGGCCGCGGTCGGCGGGGTCCGGCTGGGGCTGCTCGACGACTACCAGGTCGACCGGTTGCTGGCGTTCACCAACCCGGCGCTCGACCCGCTGGGCGCCGGATACAACACCCAGCAGGCCCGCATCGCCATCGGCAACGGCGGGCTGTTCGGGCAGGGACTGTTCGAGGGCTCGCAGACCCAGTCCGGGTTCGTTCCCGAGCAGCACACCGACTTCGTCTTCACCGTCGCGGGGGAGGAGCTGGGCCTGCTCGGCGCCACCCTGGTCATCGGGCTGTTCCTCCTGCTGCTGTGGCGGGCGCTGCGGATCGCCCGGCACGCGGAGGACGTGTTCGGCCGGCTGGTGGCCGGCGGGATCGTCTGCTGGTTCGCCTTCCAAGGCTTCCAGAACGTCGGGATGTGCCTGGGGATCATGCCGGTGACCGGCGTACCGCTGCCGCTGGTGTCGTACGGCGGAACCTCGATGTTCGTGACGCTGATGGCGGTCGGGCTGCTGCAGAACATCCATCTGCGCACCGAGAACCCCCTCGACCTCGGCGTGGTCCGCTCCCGGGTGGCCCGCTCCCGCTTCTAAAGCGTTGCCGCCGTGGCGTCGCGTCCGCCGATGTGCGCGGGCTCGCGCACGCCTTGACGGGCGCAACGGGAGCACGTCGTACCCTGGGATGCCGTCTGTGAGATCGCCACACCCCGTCTGGAGTGCTGCCCCCATGCCCGTCGAGTCGGTGTTCCCGCGCCTCGAGCCGTTGCTGCCGTCGGTGCAGAAGCCGATCCAGTACGTCGGTGGCGAGCTCAACGCCGAGAGCAAGGACTGGGACTCCGTCGACGTCCGCTGGGCGCTGATGTACCCCGACGCGTACGAGGTCGGGCTGCCCAACCAGGGCGTCGCGATCCTGTACGAGATCCTCAACGAGCGCGACTGGATCCTGGCCGAGCGCACCTACTCGGTCTGGCCGGACATGGAGCAGGTGATGCGGGAGCACGCGATCCCGCAGTTCACCGTCGACGCGCACCGGCCGGTCGGCGAGTTCGACGTGCTCGGCGTGTCCTTCGCCACCGAGCTGGGCTACACCAACCTGCTCACCGCGATCGACCTCGCCGGGATGCCGCTGCACGCGGCCGACCGCGGTGACGAGCACCCGATCGTGCTCGCGGGCGGCCACGCCGCCTTCAACCCCGAGCCGATCGCCGACTTCGTCGACGCCGCCGTGCTCGGCGACGGCGAGGAGATCGTGCTCGCGATCTCCGAGGTGATCCGGGAGTGGAAGCAGGAGGGCCGGCCGGGCAGTGCCGACGGCGCTCGCGGCAGCCGCGACGAGCTGCTGTACCGGCTCTCCGTCTCCGGCGGGGTCTACGTGCCGAAGTTCTACGACGTCGACTACCTGCCGGACGGCCGGATCAAGCGGGTGGCGCCGAACCACTCCGGGGTGCCGTGGCGGGTGCACAAGCACACGCTGATGGACCTCGACCAGTGGCCGTACCCGAAGAAGCCGCTGGTGCCGCTGGCCGAGACCGTGCACGAGCGCTACTCGGTCGAGATCTTCCGCGGCTGCACCCGCGGCTGCCGGTTCTGCCAGGCGGGGATGATCACCCGACCGGTGCGGGAGCGCTCGATCACCACGATCGGCGACATGGTGCAGAACGGCATCGAGAAGTCCGGCTTCGAGGAGGTCGGGATGCTCTCGCTGTCCAGCGCCGACCACTCCGAGATCGGCGACGTCGCCAAGGGCCTGGCCGACCGGTACGAGGGCAGCAACGTGTCGCTGTCGCTGCCGTCCACGCGGGTCGACGCGTTCAACATCACGCTGGCCAACGAGCTGTCCCGCAACGGGCGCCGGTCCGGCCTGACCTTCGCGCCGGAGGGCGGCTCGGAGCGGATGCGCAGGGTCATCAACAAGATGGTCTCCGAGGACGACCTCATCCAGACGGTCGCCACGGCGTACTCGCACGGCTGGCGACAGGTCAAGCTCTACTTCATGTGCGGGCTGCCCACCGAGACCGACGAGGACGTGCTGGCGATCGGCGAGATGGCCAAGCGGGTCATCTCCACCGGGCGCGAGGTGTCAGGACGGCGCGACATCCGCTGCACGGTGTCCATCGGCGGGTTCGTGCCCAAGCCGCACACGCCGTTCCAGTGGGCTGCCCAGCTCGATCACGAGACCACCGACGACCGGCTGAAGAAGCTGCGCGACTCCGTGCGCGGTAACAAGCAGTTCGGCAAGGCCATCGGTTTCCGGTACCACGACGGCCGCCCGGGGATCATCGAAGGGCTGCTCTCGCGCGGCGACCGGCGAGTCGGGCGCGTCATCGAGGCACGCTGGCGTGACGGGGGCCGGTTCGACGGGTGGAGCGAGCACTTCTCCTACGACGGCTGGGTGGCCGCGTGCGAGTCGGTGCTGGCGGACACGCCCGTGGACCTCGACTGGTACACCACCCGCGAGCGCGGGCATTCCGAGGTACTGCCCTGGGACCATCTCGACTCCGGCCTCGACCGTGACTGGCTCTGGGAGGACTGGCAGGACGCCATCGACCCGAACCCGGTGGAGGTCGACGACTGCCGGTGGACGCCGTGCTACGACTGCGGTGTCTGCCCCGACATGGGCACCGAGATCCAGGTCGGGCCCACCGGCCAGAAGCTGCTCCCGATCGCCGGGGTCAGCCAACCCGCGTGACCGCCGCCGCGTGGCGTCCGTCGAGGCGTGCGCCATTGCGCACGGTCCGGCGGACGCGACGCCGAGGGAGAGGTCATAGGGTGGCCCCATGAGCCAGCCCAATGGTCAGCACTTCGATGTCGTCGTCCTCGGCGCCGGGCCCGGTGGCTACGTCGCCGCGATCCGCGCCGCGCAGCTCGGCAAGTCCGTGGCCGTCGTGGAGTCCCGCTACTGGGGCGGGGTCTGCCTCAACGTCGGGTGCATCCCGAGCAAGGCGCTGCTGCGCAACGCCGAGCTCGCGCACCTGATCAAGAACGACGCCGAGAAGGTCTTCGGGATCTCGGTCGGCGGCGAGGTCACGGCCGACTACAGCAAGGCGTACGAGCGCAGCCGGACCGTGGCCGACGGCCGGGTCAAGGGCATCCATTACCTGATGAAGAAGAACAAGATCAAGCAGTTCGAGGGATGGGGCACCTTCACCGACGCCAACACGCTCGACGTCAAGCTGACCGACGGCGGCAACGAGACGGTGACGTTCGACAACTGCATCATCGCCGCCGGCGCGACGACCAAGCTGCTGCCCGGCACCGAGCTGTCGGAACGCGTGGTCACCTACGAGGAGCAGATCGTCGAGAGCGAGCTGCCCGGCAGCGTCGTGATCGCCGGCGCCGGTGCGATCGGCGTGGAGTTCGGCTACGTGATGGCCAACTACGGCGTCGACGTGACGATCGTGGAGTTCATGGACCGCGTCGTACCCCTCGAGGACCCCGAGGTGTCCAAGGAGCTGGCCAAACAGTTCAAGAAGCTCGGCGTCGACGTCCTCACCTCCACGCGCGTCGAGTCGATCGACGACAGCGGCGGCAAGGTCACGGTCACGGTGAGCAAGGACGGCCAGCAGCAGACGCTGGAGACCGACAAGGTGCTGCAGGCCATCGGCTTCGCGCCGCGCGTCGACGGCTACGGCCTGGACAAGGCCGGGGTGGAGCTCAGCGACCGCGGCGCGATCGCCATCGACGGCCGGATGCGCACCAACGTGCCGCACATCTACGCCATCGGTGACGTCACCGCGAAGCTGATGCTCGCTCATGTGGCCGAGGCCATGGGGATCATCGCCGCCGAGACTCTCGCCGACGCGGAGACGATGGAGCTCGACTACGCCATGATGCCGCGCGCGACGTACTGCCAGCCCCAGGTCGCCAGCTTCGGCTACACCGAGGAACAGGCGAAGGACCTCGGCTATGACGTCAAGGTGACGAAGTTTCCGTTCACCGCCAACGGCAAGTCACACGGCCTCGGTGAGACCGCCGGCTTCGTGAAACTGCTCACCGACACCAAGTACGACGAGCTCCTCGGCGCCCACATGATCGGTCCTGACGTCACCGAGCTGCTGCCCGAGCTGACGCTGGCCCAGCTGTGGGACCTCACCGCCCACGAGATGGCCCGCAACGTGCACGCGCACCCGACGCTGTCGGAGGCCGTCAAGGAAGCGATCCATGGCGCCGCCGGCCACATGATCAACTTCTGAGCCGGCGCTGGGTCGCTGCACCGGCGGACTGGGGGTGGCTGATCGCTCAGCCGGTCTCCGCGCCCTGCGCGGGGAAGACCTCGGCGGTGTTGAGCGACACGGTCCAGGTCGCCTGCCCGGCGCCTGCCGCGCCCAGCACGACCACCTCATCGGCCTCATCCGCCGCATCGCCCTCAGCGGGCTCAACCGCCTCAATGATCCCAGGCACGTCAGCGGCCTCAACCACCTCGACCGTCCTGAGCGGGGTCGTGGGGCGTTCGACGACGTAGGAGATCTCGGCGTCGGAGTAGCCGCGCTCGGCCATCCACCGCGCCACCCAGTCCAGGCCGGTGAACACCTGCGACCAGTCGCCGCGTACGGGCGCGTCACCTTCGAATGCGGGCTCGCTCATTGCCGTGGACTCCCTGCTGGGGTCGGGTGACCCCTCGGGCATCACATCGACCAGCCGGCCCCTCGGATGAGAAGAAGCGCCCGGCGGGCTCGGCGTGCTGGGCAGCCAGAGGCGGGGACCGCCCGGGAAACGCATCGTGACGACGGTTGAGAAGCCAACCGCCGGGCACTAGGCAAGAGGACGGCGACTCGCGTACCGCCCACCGTCCGGACGGGGCGTTCGCGTGCGTCGTGCCCTTTGCCGGCTGACGAGAGCACCGAGGTGGCTGCATGGCTTCAGAGTCGACGACGGTCCACACCGTCGGTCACTCGACCCGGAGCCTGGAGCAGCTGGTCGAGGCGCTGCGCAACCACGGGGTCGACCTGCTGGTCGACATCCGCGGGATCCCGCGTTCGCGGCACACCCCGCAGTTCAACTCCGAGGAGCTCGAGGCGGACCTGCCACGCCACGGGCTCGGCTACGTGCACCTGCCCGACCTCGGCGGTCGGCGCCGCACCCGCGCCGAGTCGCCGAACACCGGATGGCGCAACGAGAGCTTCCGCGGCTACGCCGACCACATGCAGACCGACGTGTTCCAGGCCGGGCTGCGCGAGCTGGTCCTGCTGGCCGACCGGTGGCGTCCAGCGATCATGTGCGCCGAGGCGGTGCCGTGGCGCTGTCACCGCTCGCTGGTCGGCGACGCGCTGGTCGTCAAAGGGGTGCGGGTGGTCGACATCTTCGACGCGCGCAAGGCGCGTGAGCACACGCTGACGTCGTTCGCCAAGGTCGAGGGCGACCGGATCCTCTACCCGGAGGCGGGCTAAGTCGACCGGGGTGGTTCGCCGACCGGCCCGGTGGCGTCTCGCCGCGGCAGCTCGTCCTCGATGTAGCGGGGCCGGGCGAACGTCAGCCCGAACCCCACCAGCGGGACGGTGAGCACGGCCAGCGCGGCGAGCGGCACCGTCCAGCCACCGCTGAGGTCGTAGAGCAGCCCCGTACCGAGCGGACCGAGCGCCGCCACGACGTACCCGATGCTCTGCGCGAACCCGGAGAGGACCGCCGTGCCGTCCTGGGAGTGCGCCCGCAGCCCGATCATGGTCAGGCACCAGGGAAAGGCCGAGCCACCGACGCCCAGCAGCAGCGCCCACAGCCACGGCAGCGTGGTGGGGCTCGCCAGCAGGCCGACCCATCCGGCCAGGGCACCTGCGCCCAGCAGCGTCACCAGTGGCCGCTGGTCGGCCTGGCGGGCGGCGTACGCCGGCAGCAACACCGCGAGCGGGATGCCGACGCTGGTGAGCAGGCCGAGCATCATCCCGGCCTGCAGGGGGTCCAGTCCCGCGTCGGCGTAGATCTTGGGCAGCCACCCGAACTGTGTGTAGGCGAACGACGACTGGATCCCGAAGAACAGCGCCATCTGCCACGCCAGCCGCGACCGGACGACGTCCCGCATGGCGTAGCGGGCCCGGGGGCGGTCATCCTCGCGCACGTCGTGCCGCAGCAGCCCGATCCACGGCAGCACCGCCACGGCCGCGACCAGGCCCCACATGCCCAGCCCGTAGCGCCAGCTGCCGGTCGCCTCGCCGACCGGGACGGCGGTCCACGCGGGCAGCGCCGCACCGGTCATCAGCGCGGTGGAGTACACCGCGGTCAGCAGGCCGACCCGGTGCGGGAAGTGACGCTTGACCAGCGGTGGCAGCAGCACGTTGCCGGACGCCATCCCGGCCAGCGCGCACCCGGAGGCGATGGCGAAGACGAGGGCCGAGTCGGTGACGGCACGAGTCAGCAGGCCGGCGACCACGAGCACCAGGGTCAGCAGCGTGGTCCGGTGCAGCCCCCAGTGCCGGCCGAGGGCCGTCGCGACGGGTCCGAAACAGGCGAAGCAGAGCACCGGCAGGGTGGTGAGCAGGCCCGCCAGCGGGGCGGAGATCGACAGGGCCTGCTGAGTCTGCCCGAGCAACGCGCCGAGGCTGGTGGCAGCAGGACGGAGGTTGACGGCCAGCAGCACGATGCCGACGACGACCAGCACCTGTTCCCAGCGCGGCTCCCGTGGCGCGGCGGCGGCCGTCTCGGCGGCCGTCTCGGCGGCCGCCGGCTCGCGCGACACGCCGGGGGAGGACATCGACCCATCCTCGCCTGTTCGCGCGGTCCGCGCCGCCGGTGGGTAGGGTCGGCGGGTGCCAGACCAGCCCGCCCAGCAGCCGCCTCCGGTCCAGCGGGTCCGGATCCGCTACGCCAAGCGGGGGCGGTTGCGGTTCACCAGCCACCGCGACTTCGGTCGCGCCTTCGAGCGCGCGGTGCGCCGGGCCGGCGTGCCGATCGCCTTCTCGTCCGGCTTCAGCCCGCACCCGCGGATCTCGTACGCCGGGGCGTCCCCGACCGGCGCCGCGAGCGAGGCGGAGTACCTGGAGATCGGCCTGCGGGCGCACTGCGACCCCGAGGACGTGCGCGCCCGACTCGACGCGTCGCTGCCGGACGGACTTGACGTGCTCGAGGCCGCGACCGCCACGGCGGGCTCGCTGGCCGACCGCCTCGAGGCCAGCCGCTGGTCGATCAGGCTTCCGTCGGTCGGTCCGCCGCAGGCGGCCGCCGCGGTGGAGCGGTTCCTCGCCCAGGGGTCGATCTCGGTGGACCGGATGACCAAGAAGGGTATGCGGACCTTCGACTGCCGAGAGGCCGTCGTGAGCATGTCGGCCACGTCCGACGAGGGTTCGGACCCATTGTGTGCGATACTGGAGGTGGTCTTGCGTCACGGAACGCCGTCCGTGAGACCCGACGACGTCCTCACTGGTCTACGCGAGGTGGCCGGCCTGGTGCCACCGGGAGCACCGCTACACACCCGGTTGGCGCAGGGGCCGCTCGACCCGCAGACCGGTCTGGTGGGTGACCCGCTCGCTCCTGACCGCGACGCGTCTCACGACGAGACGACGACCGCGACGAGCGAGGCCGACGCCGAGCAGGCCCCCGAGGGTGGGGATGCCGCCGCCGCTCCGCGCACGCCTTGACGGACACCATCCGTCGGGAGGCGAGTCGGGGTGCCACCGCAGGCTTCTCGCCCGGTCGGCCACCGGCCGCGGCGACGACAACAGAGCCCCCGTGCGGCGCCTTGCGCCCGGGGGTCGAGGAGAAGAGCGCATGCTCGACGACGAGTCGACTCCGACGCCAGACATGACCCCGGAACCGGGGAACGACCAACCGAACACCGGCACCGAGGACGTCGGCACCGAGGCCTCCGCCGAGGCCCCGACCGACGGGGCCGCTGAGACCGGTACCGCGTCCGCCACCGCCCCCGTGACGAAGGCCCCGGCGAAGAAGACCGCGAAGAAGGCACCGGCCAAGAAGGCGCCCGCGAAGAAGACCGCCACCAAGAAGGCCACGACCAAGAAGGCCACCACCAAGAAGGCGGCCGCGCGGAAGACGGCGGAGAAGACGCCGGAGGCGCCTGCAGAGCCCGGGCCGGCCGCGGACTCGGACGCCCCCGTCGCCGACCGGGCTGAGACGGGTCTCCCGCCGTCCACGCCGCAACCCGGCGCCGGGGCGCCGGCCGCTGAGGCGCCGGCCGAGGGCGAGGCCGTCGCCGCCGCGCCCGTCGCGATCCCCCTGTTCCAGCCACCGGACCCGACCAAGGCGGTCCCGCGCAAGCGCACCCGCAAGAAGCCGGAGCCGCCGGCGGAGCAGGCGGAGGACGCCCCCGACGTGGCCGAGCCCCGCGAGCAGCCGACCGAGACCGGTGGAGCTACCGACACGGAGGGCGACGGCGAGGGCGAAGGCGGTCAGCGTCGCCGACGGCGCCGCGGGGGTCGCCGGCGCCGCAAGGGCGGCGAGGACGGTGACGGCTCGGGCGGCGGGCAGGACGAGCCAGGTCCTGGCGCCGAGACGGACTCCGACCGCACCGCCACGCCGGCTGACACCGGCGCCAAGGAGGACAAGGGCGCCAAGGACGGCAAGGACGACAAGGGTGAGGAGACCTCGAGCGGAACGCGCCGGCGGCGGCGCCGCCGCC
>DATABY010000015.1:0-17263 GCA_036259355.1 Nocardioidaceae bacterium | reverse complement strand
CCTGTCGGCGTCGGAGAGCCGTATCCGCGACACCGACATGGCTCAGGAGATGGTGAACTTCACCCGCTCCCAGATCCTGTCGCAGGCGGGTACCGCGATGCTGGCCCAGGCCAACCAGGCACCGCAGTCGGTCCTGCGGCTGCTGCAGTGATCCCAGTACCCCGGTAGCGACAACGGGTACTGATCGCAAGCTCGGTGGGGGTCGGTGAACACACCGGCCCCCACCGGCACCAAACCGCACGAGGCGGCGACAACCGCCACCCACCAGGAGCAGGAGGAGAGCGCGATGCCCACCAGCAGCGTCAGCGGGCTCGTCAGCGGCCTGGACACCGCCGCCCTCATCAGCCAGCTGATGCAGGTCGAGGCACAGCCGCAGACCCTGCTCAAGAACAAGGTGAGCTCCGAGCAGTCCTCGCTGAGCTCCCTGCAGTCGCTCAACTCCAAGCTGCTGACCATCGCCACCAAGGCGAACGACCTGGCCAAGACCACGGCATGGTCGCCCTTCACCGCCGCCAGCTCGCATGACTCGGTCACGGCGAGCGTCACCTCCGGCGCGACGGCGAGCTCGTTCTCGTTCACGGTCCAGCAGACCGCCAAGCCGCAGCAGCTGCGTTTCGCCAGCGCGGCACTGGACACGCGAGTCACCGCCACCGGCTCGACCGGTGTCCACCTGACCGCGGCCGATGGCACCGTCACCACGCTCGAGACCGGCGACGGCACGCTGGGCGGCCTGGTCAAGGCGATCAACGGCTCGGGCGCCGGCGTGCGGGCCACGACGCTGCAGCTCTCCGACGGCACACACCGCGTCCTCGTGCAGTCCGAGAAGACCGGTGCTGCCTCCGGCTTCACGCTCACCAACACCGACGGGTCTGCCCTCGCCCTCGGCACGACGGTGGCCGCAGGCCAGGACGCCCTCATCACCGTCGGCACCGACGAGCTCAAGTCCTCGACCAACACCTTCAGCGGAACGGTGAGCGGCCTCGACATCACGCTGGCCGCGAGCACGCCCGCCGGCACGGTCGTCGACATCACGATCGACCGCGACACGCAGGGGATGACCGACTCGGTGCAGGCGCTGGTCGACGCGGCCAACGCCGTGCTCACCGACATCGCGAGCCTCACGGCGTACAAGACCTCGACGAGCTCGGGAGGCGCGCTGGCCGGGGACCCGACGCTGCGGTCGTTGCGCGCGGAGCTGATCTCCGGCGTCGCCAACGGCGTCGACGGCAAGTCGCTGGCCGACGTCGGCATCCAGGTGGACCGCTACGGGAAGATCACCTTCGACGCCGAGGCCTTCACCGCCGCCTACACCGCGGACCCGAACGGCACCGCCGACCGCTTCGCCGGCACCGCGACCTGGACGGGCACCGGATCGGTCGCCCTGGCCGGCGTCACCTGGCGCACCGCACCTGGCCCGCACACCGTCGACAGCGCGGCCGGCACCATCGACGGAGAGGCCGCCACAATCTCCGGCAGCCTGCTGACCGGCAAGTCCGGGACCTCCGCCGACGGGCTTGCCGTCACCGTGACCGGTACGGCCAGCGGCACCCTCAACTACACGCAGGGGTTCGCCGCGAAGCTCGCCGCGATCGCCGAGCGGGCCAGCGACTCCACGGTCGGCTCGGTCACCACCGCGATCAAGGGGCGGACCTCCACGATCGAGTCGATGGAGGACGCCATCGCGGGCTGGGACGTGCGACTCACCAAGCGGCGGGAGTCGCTCGAGCGGCAGTACGCCGCCCTCGAGGTGGCGCTCGGGCAGTTGCAGAACCAGTCGCAATGGCTGGCCGGACAGATCGCCGGACTGCCGTCGTACAGCAGCGGTAGCTGAGGGAGAGAGTCTCAATGAACCCCAACGTGCGCTCGGCGTACATGAACAACTCCGTGGGCACCGCGAACCCGCAGCGGCTGCTCGTGATGCTGTACGACCGGCTGCAGCTGGACGTGCAGCGCGGTCTGGCCGCGCAGCAGGCGGAGGACCACGCGGCGGCGTACCCGCACCTGATCCACGCCCAGGACATCGTCACCGAGCTGCGGGCGACCCTGAAGGTGGACGCCTGGGAGGGCGGCCCGGGCCTGGCGTCGCTGTACGAGTGGCTGTTGGCGCAGCTCGTGCGCGCCAACGTGCAGCGCGACGCAGCCATCACGGCCGAGTGCCTGCCGGTCATCGAGTCGCTCGGCCGCGCGTGGCACGAGGCCGCCGGCCTGCCGGCGACGGCGTAAGGCCGGACCGCCATGGATGTGGTGCCGTTCCGCGCCGAGTGGGAGACCGCCCTCGACCAGCTCGAGATGGACGTCGAGCTGGCCGAGCAGCTGCTGGTCTCGGCCACCCCGGCGCCGCCGCAGCCGTGGCAGCCTCCGAACCTGCGCGGGCCGATGCCCGACGACCTGCTCCCCCGCGCCCGGCTGCTGCACGAGCGCCAGCTCGCCGCCGCCCGCGACATCGCGCTGGCCGCCGCCGCGACCCGGCGCCAGGTGGCTCTCACCAACAAGGTGACCGACACCTACGCGGCCGACGTGCCGGTGTACCTCGACATCACCGCCTGACTCCCGGCCGCCGCGACCCTTCCCGAATATTTCTCAGGTCGCGGACCGCGTTGCCGACAGGACCTGCGAGCACGGATCGCTCTTCTTGCCGATGGACCGGCGCCGAAGCTGATGTTCCCATCCCCGGAGGCTGGCCGTGCCCATCTCTGCGACCGATGTCGTGGCGTCGACGCTGCGCACCGCGCTGGACGGACTGTCCCTGCGCCAGCGCGTCACCGCCGACAACATCTCCAACATCGACACCCCGGGCTTCCGCGCCGCCACCGTCGACTTCGAGAGCTCGCTGACCGCGGCGCTGTCCGACGGCAGCCTCGCCTCCGGCGGCGCCGTGACGCCGAGCACCGGCCTCGCGACGACGCCGGCCGGCCCTGACGGCAACAACGTCGACCTGCAGACCGAGACCATGACCGCGATGCGGTCGGTGTTCCAGTACCAGCTGATGACGCGAGCCGTCGACGACCGCTACTCCCTGGTCAAGACCGCGATCGGCGGCATGTGATGGGTGCCTTCGACCAGCTGAACATCGCCGGCAGCGGCCTGTCCATGCACCAGACATGGCTGGACTCGCTGTCGCACAACATCGCCAACGTCAACACCAGCAAGCCGACCGACGGCCCGGCCTTCCAGGCCCAGTACGTGATGGCCGCTGCCGCACCCGGTGGTGGTGTCCGTGTCAGCGGTACGGCGCTGGGCGACCCGGAGGGCCGGCTGGTGCACGCACCCGACGACCCGCTGGCCGACGCGGACGGCTACGTGCGCCGTCCCGACATCGACATGGGCAGCCAGATGGGCCAGCTGGTGATGGCACAGCGTGGGTTCCAGGCGCAGGTCCAGGTCGTGAAGAACGCGCAGGAGACCTACAACAGCGCGCTGTCGATCGGTAGGTCGGCATGAGCGTTCCTGCGATCGAGCCGGGCGGCTTCATGCCGTACCTGCCTCCGACCGTCGCCCCGACGCGCACCGAGGGCGCCGACGCGGTCGCCGGGTCGACCGGTGCGGCCGGTGTCGCGGGTCCGTCCGGACCGAGCTTCGCCGACGCGCTGTCCGGCGGCCTGGAGCGCCTGCAGTCGGTGCACGACCGCGCCGACGGGCTCGCCGTCCAGGCCGCGACCGGCAACCTGTCCAACCTGCACGACTACACGATCGCGGCTACCGAGGCCGCGGTGACCACCCAGCTCACCACCGCCGTGCGCAACAAGGCGCTTGAGGCGTTCACCGAGATCATGCGGATGTCGATCTGATGAGAAACCAGGTCTCGGGTGTGCTCACCCGACTGCAGCGGACGTTCGCGTCCTTCACCACCGGCCAGAAGTTCACCGCCGTGCTGGGCGCTGCCGCGCTGCTGCTCGCCGGCGTACTGACGTTCAACTGGGCGTCCGCGCCGTCGTACGTGCCGTTGTTCAACAACCTGGCCCCCGCGGACGCCTCGGCGATCGTCGAGCAGCTGGACGCGGAGGGCACACCGTACGAGCTCGCCGACGGCGGCGCGACCGTCCTCGTCCCCAACGAGGTGGTGTACGACGCTCGCATCCGGCTCAGCGGCGAGGGGCTGCCCGCCGACGACTCGAGCGGGTACGCACTGCTGGACAACCAGGATCTGTCCACGTCGCAGTTCCAGGAGCAGACCGACTTCAAGCGCGCGATGGAGGGCGAGCTCGGCGACACCATCGAGGCGCTCGACGGTGTCGACACCGCGGTCGTGCACCTGGCCATGCCGCAGGAGGAGATCTTCGTCGACGAGCAGGCGCCGGCCACCGCGTCGGTGCTCGTCTCCACGTCGGCCGGCACCACGATGGAGCCGGAGCAGGTACAAGCGGTCGTCCACCTCGTGTCCTCCAGCATCGAGGGTCTCGACCCCGACCAGATCACGGTCGCCGACTCGACCGGTCAGGTGCTGTCGGCGCCCGGCGACTCCTTCGGTGCCGCCGCGGACAGCCAGGCCCAGCAGGTCGAGTCGTTCGAGGGCCGGATGACCACGTCGGTCCAGCAGATGCTCGACCGGGTGCTCGGTCCGGGCAACTCCGTCGTCGAGGTCACCGCCGACCTGAGCTTCGACAAGACCGTCACCCACACCACCCGCTACTTCGCCGACCCCGACACCCCGGCGCTGTCGGAGACGCAGAGCACCGAGACCTACACCGCCCCCGGCGCAGCCGGCGCGGGCGGCGTCGTGGGCCCCGACGGCGCGCTCGACCCCAACGCCGGCGGTGCCGGCGGCGACCAGGCGTACCAGAAGCGCTCCCGCACCGCCGACAACCCGGTCGGCAAGACCGTGGAGCAGCGCGAAGCGGCGCCGGGCAGCGTCGAGGCCCTGCACGTCGGCATCGTGATGGACACCCAGGCCGCCGCCGGCGTCCAGGCCCGCACCGTGCAGGACCTGGTCAGCTCCTCGCTGGGCATCGACCAGCGCCGCGGCGACACCGTCGAGGTCAGCACGCTGCCGTTCGACCGCAGCACCGAGGAAGCGGCCGCGGCCGAGATCGCTGCGGCCGAGGCAGCCGAGGAGAAGACACAGATGATGGACATGGCACGTACCGCTGCGGTCGTGCTCCTCGTGCTGGCGCTGCTTGTGGGCGCATGGCTGCGGAGCCGCAAGCGCAACAAGGCCCGCGCCGAGGCGGCGACGTACGTCGTCGAGCAGCTGCGGCAGCAGACCGCCGAGCGGGAGCGCCCCGCGATCGACGCCCCGACCGCCGCCGCCATGGCGCTGGAGGCGGCCCCGTCGGCCCCGGCGATGCCCGACACGTCCGCGGTGGTCCGCGACGAGATCGCCGCGCTGGTCGAGCGGCAGCCGGAGGAAGTCGCCCAGCTGCTGCGCGGCTGGCTCGTCGACCACGAGGGACGCTGATGTCGACCGCCACGGCTCTCGCTACCACCGGCATGCGCAAGGCCGCGATCCTGTTGATCCAGCTCGGCCCGGACAAGGCCGGAAGCGTGCTCTCGCACATGAACGAGGCCGAGGTGGAGGCCGTCACCGCGGAGATCGCACGGCTGGAGTCCCTCGACTCCGACGAGACCGGCTCGGTGCTCACCGAGTTCCGCGACCTCGCCATGGCCCGCGCCCACATCGCCCAGGGCGGTCCGGCGTACGCGCTGACGCTGCTGGAGCAGTCGCTGGGCGAGGAGCGCGCCAAGGACATCATGAACCGCGTCACCGCGGCCTCGGCGAAGATGCCGTTCCACTTCCTGCAGCGGGCCGACCCGCGCCAGCTGCTGTCGTTCATCTCCGACGAGCACCCGCAGGTCATCGCGCTGGTGCTGGCGCACATGCCGGCCGACAGCGCCTCGCTGGTGCTGTCCGGGCTCTCCCCCGAGCGGCAGGCCGACGTGGCCCACCGGATCGCGGTGATGGAGCGCACCTCACCCGCCATCATCCGCAAGGTCGAGGCGAGCCTGGAGCGCAAGCTGTCGTCGGTGCTGCAGCCGTCGGAGCTGTCCTCGGTGGGCGGCATCGAGCCGCTGGTCGACATCATCAACCGCTCCGACCGCGCCACCGAGCGGCTCATCATGGAGTGGCTGGAGGGCCGGGACTCGGCGCTGGCCGAGGAGCTCAAGAGCCGGATGTTCATGTTCGACGACATCGTGTCGATCGACGACCGGTCGATGCAGCAGGTGCTGCGGCAGGTCGAGACCGCCGACCTCTCGCTGGCGCTCAAGGGTGTCAGCGACCCGGTCCGCGACAAGGTCACCACGAACATGTCCGAACGCGCCGCGGAGAACCTCCTCGAGGAGGTCGAGCTGCTCGGTCCGGTCCGCCTGCGCCAGGTTGAGGAGGCCCAGCAGAAGATCATCCAGATCATCCGGGGCCTGGAGGAGCGCGGCGAGATCGTCGTGAGGAGGGGCAACGATGACGAGTTCATCGACTGACCCCGCGGTCGTCCGCGCCGTCGAGTTCACCGCCGTGCGGGCAACCGCCCTCGACGTCGACCTGCGCGCGGGCCACTGGACACGTCTCGGCGGCTCGTCGGTCCTGGGCGACTCGGTCACCGAGGCGGCGCTGCACGGGCTGGCGGAGAGCGCCCGGGCCGCGGCTCGCGCCCAGGGGTACGCCGTCGGCTGGTCCGAGGGTCGCCGCGCCGGCGAGGAGCACGCCCGTGCCCAGGCCGAGGCGGAGACGCGCGACCGGTCCGCCGAGCACGCCCGGCAGGCGGCGGAGCACGAGCACGCCGTCGCCGCACTCCGGCTGGCCGTGCAGCGCCTGCACGGCACCGTCGCCGAGATCTCCGCGGCCGTCGAGGCGCAGGCCGTCGACGTCGCGCTGCAGCTGGCCGAAGCCGTGGTCGGGCGCGAGGTCGCGCTCGCCACCGACCCCGCTGCCGACGCGATGCGGCGTGCCCTGGCGCTGATGCCCGCCGACGCCACGGTGACCGTGCGGCTGCAGCCGCAGGACCGGGCCGGCCTCGACCTCTCCGAGTTCGCGGAGTACGGCGTCCGGCTGGTCGACGACGCGTCTCTGGGCCGCGGCGACGCGGTCGTCGAGACCGACACCACGGTCGTGGACGCGACCGTCACCGCGGCGCTCGCGCGCGTCCGGGAGGTGCTGGCGCCATGACCACCTCGCCGCTGCTCACGCCCGACCTGCTGCGTCCGGCGCTCGACGCCGCACGCCCGCAGCGCTTCGGCCGCGTCGTCGAGCTCGTCGGCCTGCACGTGCTCGTGCACGGTCTCGACGCGGCCGTCGGCGACCTGGTCGAGATCCAGGGCTCCGGCAGCCGCGTCCTCGCCGAGGTGGCCGCCAGCGGCCCGCGCGGCCTGGTCTGCCTGCCGATGTCGTCGACCGCGGGCCTGCGGGTCGGTGCGCACGTGCGCAGCACCGGCGGGCCGCTGCGCATCCCGGTGGGCCCGGCCCTGCGCGGTCGCGTCCTGGACGGCCTCGGGCGTCCCATCGACGGCGGCCCCGCGCTGACCGGCATGCCGCTGGTAGCGGTGGAGAACGCCGCCCCCGCCGCCCTCGCCCGCAGCCGCGTCGACCAGCAGGTCGGCCTCGGCGTGCGTGCGCTCGACTCGCTGGTCCCGTGTGGTCGCGGGCAGCGGCTGGGCATCATGGCGGGCTCCGGGGTCGGCAAGTCCACCCTGCTGTCGATGGTCGCCCGTGGCACCGAGGCCGCGATCTCGGTGATCGCGCTGGTCGGCGAGCGTGGCCGTGAGGTCCGCGAGTTCGTGGAGAACGACCTGGGTCCGGAGGGCCTGGCCCGCTCGGTGGTCGTCGTGGCCACGTCCGACGCGCCTCCGGTCGAGCGGCTGCGGGCGGCCTTCGTGGCCACCCGCATCGCGGAGTCGTTCCGCGACAGCGGCGAGGACGTCGTCCTCATGATGGACAGCCTCACCCGCGTCGCCATGGCGCAGCGAGAGGTCGGCCTGTCCGCCGGCGAGCCTCCCGCCACCCGCGGGTACCCGCCGAGCGTGTTCGCGCTGCTGCCGCGACTGCTCGAGCGCGCCGGCCCCGCGCCGGTCGGCAGCATCACCGGCCTCTACACCGTGCTGGTCGAGGGCGACGACATGCAGGACCCGATCGGCGACACGGCCCGGTCGATCCTCGACGGCCACATCGTGCTGTCCCGGCGGCTGGCGACGTCCGGCCACTACCCGAGCATCGACGTGCTGGAGTCGGTGTCGCGGGTCGCCTCCACGGTCACCGACGCGACCCAGCGCGCCGACGCCGGCACCCTGCGGCGGCTGCTGGCCGCGCACCGCGACGTGCGCGAGCTGGTCGAGATCGGGGCCTACGCCCCCGGCAGCGCGCCCGACGCCGACCGCGCCCTCGCGTTGCTGCCCGACATCTGGAGCTTCCTGCGCCAGGAGGTCGACGAACCCTGCACCGTCGACCAGACGTGGCAACGCCTGCACACCCTGGTAGGTGCGGCGTGACCGCGCACAAGTCTCATGACCTCGGGCTGCGGGCGGTCGCCCGGGTGCGGGGCGTGCGTGAGCGCGACAGCCGCATCGGCCTGCAGCAGGCGCTCGTGGCCACGCAGCAGCGTGAGGACGAGGCGGCGCAGGCCCAGGCCCGGCTGGACCGGTCGCCGGCGTTCGTGCAGGGCAGCTCGGCGGACTTCTACGCCCAGCGGGCGGCACTCGCCGCGCTCGCGGCACAGGTGCGGCGCAGGCGTGAGCTGGCCGAGGCCAGCCGTGCCAACACCGAGGAGGCGCAGCGACGCTGGCAGCATGACCGCAGCCGGCTGCGCGCGGTGGAGCTGCTGCTGGACCGGCGGCTCGAGGCGCGCCGTGCCGAGGCCACCCGGCGCGAGAACCACGAGCTCGACGACATCGCCGCGCAGCGGTGGCTGCGCCGTCGGCACTCCGCGCCCGACGGGGGTGACGCGGCATGAGCGTCACCGACGTGACCGCACGCGTCAGTCAGCTGCAGGCACACTTCGCCCTGCTCACGCAGAGCCCGACCACGACGACCCCGGTCGTGGGCGGGGACTTCAGCGCTGCTCTGGCCAGCAACGCCGGGACCGCCGTCGACGCGGCCGCCACCACGGCGCCGGGCATCAGCCGCACCGGCGGCGCCCCCGGCGTCGGGGGCGGTCGCTCGTACGACGGAGTGACCGGCCAGGACGTCGTTTCCGAGGCGCGCAAGTACCTCGGCATCCCGTACCTGTGGGGCGGTACCGACCCGAAGAAGGGCCTGGACTGCTCCGGGCTGGTGCAGCTGGTCTACAAGAACCTCGGCATCGACCTGCCGCGGGTGTCCTACCAGCAGGCCGAGGCCGGGCGCCCGGTCGACGGGATGGCCAACGCCAAGCCCGGTGACATCCTCGCGTTCAACAGCCCCGTCAGCCACGTCGGCATCTACATCGGCAACGGCAAGATGATCGAGGCACCGCGCACGGGCCTGGACGTGCGGGTCATCGACGTCTACGAGACGCCGACCGCGATCCGGCGGGTGCTCCCCGAGGCCGCGGTGTCCGCGCGTGGCTCCTCGGACCTCCCGAACGGCGTGCCGTACGCCGGGCTGTTCGAGCGTGCCGCCGACCGCTACAACGTCGACGCGACGCTGCTGGCCGCGGTGGCCAAGCAGGAGTCGGGCTACAACCCGAAGGCGGTGAGCTCGGCCGGTGCGCAGGGCCTCATGCAGCTGATGCCGGCCACGGCCGCCGGCCTGGGTGTCGACAACTCCTTCGACCCTGGCCAGGCCGTCGACGGCGCCGCCCGGCTGCTGCGCGACCTGCTCCGCGAGTTCGACCGCACCGACCTGGCCCTGGCCGCCTACAACGCCGGGCCCGGCGCGGTGCACCGTTACGACGGCATCCCGCCGTACCCCGAGACACGGCACTACGTGACCGCGGTCCTCGGCCACCAAGACCGCCTGGAGGGCCGATGACCGTCCCGACCATGGGCACCGCCGCACCGCCGGTGAGCGGTGGCGGCTTCTCGGCGTCCACGCCCGCGCGGTCCTCCGGGGGCACGGGTGAGGACTTCGCCGGTCTGGTGGCGGGGATGCTCGACCAGTCGCAGCAGCCCGGATCCGACGCGGGCACCGAGGCCGGTGCCGGTTCCGGCGGTCAGACCCAGACAGAGCAGGCGGCTGCAGCGGACGCGTCGCCCGGCACGCCCAACGGTCCCGAAGCGCCGGCCGTGTCACCGGACTCCGCGGCCGGACAGTCCCCCGCGATCGTCCTGACCGTCGCGGTGCCGGCGAACGCGCCGCGCCGTGTCGGCGGTGCCGCACCCGGCGGCGCGGACACGTCGTCCGCCGTGGGCACGTCGCGCTCCGCGGCCGGCGTTGGCACGCCGGTGGCGACCGCCGCGTCGGCTGCCGGGACCACCGTCCCGGGCGCCGTACCCGCGACCGGTGGTACCGCGTCGGACTCCGGGCGCCCCGCCGTGGCGGCGGGCGAGACCGCGACGGCGGCGCAGCATGGCGTACCGGGTGCGGGGGAGTCCGGGGAGCCCCAGGCCGCGGCCTCCGCGGTCGCCGACACGGGCACGACCGGCGGGCGCACCACCGCGGACACCGGCGCGCCGACCGCGCCGCTGTCGAGCACCTCGAGCACCGGTTTCTCGGCCGTGGCCACCGCGCCCACCGCCACATCCACCGCCGCGACCGGTTCCGCCGAAGCCGGGCCGGTGGGCGGGCAGGTGTTCCCCGAGGTGGCCAGACTGGTCACCCGCGGCGACGGCACCCAGCGACTGACCCTGCGGCTGAGCCCGGAGAACCTCGGCGAGGTCCGGATCGTCGTGACGGTCCGCGACGGCGCCGTGGACGTCTCCCTGGCCGCCGGCGGGCAGGCGCAGGAGGCGCTGCTGCACGGCTCCCCGGAGCTGCGGCGCCTGCTGGAGAGCATGGGCGCGGCGAGCACGCAGATCGCCGTACGCGACCTGCCCTCGGCGACCCAGCAGCCCGGCGGGGGCGCGGCGTCCGCCGGCACAAGCGGACTCGGCCCCGGCGACGGCGACCGATCCGGAGACGACCCGTCCGCCCAGCGTCACACGTCCGGCGGCCACCATCCCGCCGGTCACCCCACCGCGACCTCCCGGTCCGGTTCGACCGACCCGACAACCCAGGCATCCGCATCGGGTGTCGACCTCCGACTGTGAGGAGCTCCTCATGACCGTTTCCGCAACCGAGTCCACCGGTGGCCTGCTCGCGCAGATCTCCGGCGCCTCCGGCGACACCCAGGGCGCCAACAGCATGGACAAGGACACCTTCCTGCAGCTGCTGGTCGCCCAGCTGCGCTACCAGGACCCGATGAACCCGACGGACTCCACGCAGTTCCTCGCCCAGTCGGCGCAGTTCACCGCGCTGGAGAAGATGGAGGCCGTCGCCGAGCAGACCGCCCAGGCCGTGGGCGCGCAGATGGCGTTCGGCGCCAGCAGCCTGGTCGGCCGGACCGTGACCTACACCGACGCCGACGGCAGGTCGGTGACCGGCACCGTCGACGCGGTCAACTTCAAGACCGACGGGCCGGTGCTCGACGTCGGGGGTACCGAGGTGGCCCTCGGCAACGTGCAGACGGTCGCCGACGGACGTCGTACCGCTGCAGACACCACAGGCACCACCACGACCGAGTCCGGCTCCGGATCGGCCAGCTAGCACAAGCCCAGACCTTCCGGTCCGGAATCCCTCCGGCCGCACGAAAGGAACCACACCATGCTCCGCTCCATGTTCGCCGCCATCAGTGGCCTTCGCGTCAACCAGACGATGCTTGACGTCACCGGCAACAACATCGCCAACTCCAACACCACCGGCTTCAAGAGCAGCCAGACCATCTTCCAGGACACGCTGAGCCAGATGCTCACCGGCGGTACCGCGCCGGGCGGCAACCAGGGCGGCACCAACCCCGTCCAGATCGGCCTGGGCGTGCAGCTGGGTGGCACCAACACCACCTTCACCCAGGGCACCGCCCAGATGACCGGCAAGCCGACCGACGTGATGATCCAGGGTGACGGCTTCTTCGTCGTGCAGCGCAACGGTGAGGACCTCTACACCCGTGCGGGCGCGTTCAACCTCGACGCCAACGGCGACCTGGTGACCATCGACGGTGACTACGTCCAGGCTGTCGGCGGCGGGCGCATCAACATCCCGATCGGCAACAACGACCTGAAGTCGTACAGCATCGGTGCGGACGGCACGGTCACCGGACAGTTCGCGTCGACCGGCGCCCGGCCCCTCGGGCAGCTGGCGGTCGCCGACTTCGCCAACCCGCAGGGGCTGGAGAAGGTGGGCGACACGATGTTCCGCGCGACCACCAGCTCCGGTGCCGCCGACGTGGGCGCCGCCGGCACCGGACGCCGCGGCCAGCTGACGGCCGGCGCGCTGGAGATGTCGAACGTCGACCTCGCGGCCGAGTTCACCAACCTGATCCTCGCCCAGCGTGGCTTCCAGGCGAACTCCCGCGTGATCACGACGTCGGACCAGGTGCTCGAGGACCTGGTCAACATCAAGCGCTGATCCCACTGACGCGCCGAGGGGGCCCTGCCGCAAGGTGGGGCCCCTTCCCGCGTTCCCCCGCCGTGCCTGAACCGCAGCGGGGTATCCGCCGCCCCGTTTCAGCCACCGGCGGCGAATACGCTGGGCTGGTGAACGCCCTCACCCCGCTGGCGGTCCGGCTCGGTGCCATCCCGTGGCTGCCGCGGTTCATCCACCAGGTCGTCGCGCTCGACCGGTTCCTGCGATGGGTGAGTCGGGACCGGGTGACACTGCTGCGCATCGCCGGCCTGCCCTCGCTCTGGCTGACGACGACCGGCCGCAGGAGCGGGCAGCAGCGCACCGCGCCGTTGCTCTGCGTGCCACATCACGGCGCCTTCCTGGTGGCCGGATCCAACTGGGGAGCACCGAGGCTCCCCGCCTGGGCGCTGAACCTGCGGGCACACCCGCAGGCGACCGTGTCCTTCAACCGCCGCCGGATGGCGGTACTCGCTCGGCAGGCCGACGGCGAGGAGCGGGACGACCTGTGGCAGGTGATGCTGCGGACCTGGCCCAACTACGCCAAGTACGCCGAGCGCACCGACCGCGAGATCCCCGTCTTCGTCCTCGAGCCCATGGGCACTTGACGTCACACACCCGCTGCGTCGGCGAAGCTCGGCAAGCCCCCCGCCTCGGTCTCCCGTGTCCGTGCCAGGAGCCCGACGATCTTCCCAGCCACGCCGCCCCGACTGACCGGCTCCATCGCCACGACCTGTGGACATCCGCGCTCCGCGGAACGCGCCCCTCCACAGAGGGCCGTCGCCCCGAGGTCAGGCGGAGGTGCGGTGCCGGGCCTGGTGCTCGCCGGTCACCGCGCTGAGCTCGCTGCGCCGCGACCACTCCACGCCGGCGAGGAAGGCCTGCGCCAGGTCGGCGGAGTCGTACCCGCCGTAGCCGGCTGAGTCGCCGGAGCCGCCCGTGTCGCCGGTGTCGCCGCCCTGCTCGTACCGGCGTACGGCGTCCAGCAGCTCACCCAGCGGCCCGGCGCCGGAGGTGAGCGCGAAGTGCAGGTCGTCGCCGAGCCCCATCCGGGCCACGATCCACTCGATCGGCTCACCCAGGAGCAGATCCAGCGAGGACACCAGCCCGGTCGTGAACGCGGTGTCGGTGCTCAGCCCCGCCCGGGTCGCCGCCAGCAGCTCACACGCCCGCGCCCGGATCAACGCCTGCGCGAACAGCTCCGAGGAGGTATCCGCCAGGTCGGAGAACAGCATCAGCTGCAGCCAGCCGCGCAGCTGGTTGAGGCCGAGCAGCACCAGCGCGTCGTGCACCGAGACGATCTCGCGGCGCGCTCCCACCGCGGCGGAGTTCGCCACCGTGAGCACCCGCACGGCCAGCGCCGGTTCGAGGCGTACGGCCTGCTCGATGTCGTCGAAGGAGACGTCGGGCTGCGACAGTAGCCCGAGCAACCGCAGGCAGCTCAGCCGGGCCGGTGTCAGCGCCGGTGCGGCCAGCACCTGCGCCTGGGCCAGGTAGCGCCCCTGGAACAGGGTGCAGCCGAGTACCCACCCGGCCTCCATGTCGGCCTTCGTCTCGACCTTCTCGGCCACCAGCACCAGGCCGGCGTCGCGGCACGCGGCCGCCACCTCCACGAGGTCGTCGGGCCGCGAGCGCTCGAAGTCCAGCTTGCCGTACGACACGACCTCGAGCAGCGCCAGCCGCGGGTCGTCGGGGACCAGGTCATCGAGCGCGAGGCGATACCCCGCCGCCACCAGACGGCGGCAGCCCTCCAGCACCTCGGCGTCCGGCTCGACGTCCTCGAGGACCTCCAGGACCATCCGGTCGGGCTCGAACGGCACCGGCAGCTCACCGGTCAGAAACGGGCGGGTGAGGTTCACGAACGCCAGGCCCGGCCCGACGAGCGAGCGCACGCCGAACTGCGCGAACGTGCTCACGATGACGTGGGAGGTGGCGACGTCCGGGTCGTCGATGTGCGCGACCTGCGCGGTCAGGCCGGTCCGGAACAGCAGCTCGTAGCCGAGGACGTCGTGGTTGATGTCGAAGATGGGCTGACGCCCTACGTGCACGAAGTCCTGGCTCACGGCTGCCTGTCTCCTGTCGCGCTGGCGCAGACCCCTGCGCAAAGAATTCCGCCACGTCACTCATCGGCAGCCAGGAACGGGTCTGAAGCCGAAAACCGGCGCGCGTCGGCGCCGCATCCGGCCACGAGCTCCGCCGCAATGCCGCCCGATCACTCAGGTCGGAGGTCCCGGTGCCGAACCTAACTCTCGACAGGCCACGGACGGCTTGTCCCGACGACAGCCAAGGATGGTGCGATCGTGGTCACGCTAACCCGCCTGACCGGGTCGGTGTTCGCTCTCAACTCGGATCTCATCGAACGAGTCGACAGCACACCGGACACGGTCATCACCCTCATCGACGGCACGAAGTACCTCGTGCGCGAGTCTCTCGAGGATGTCGTCGACCGGGTACGCCGCTACCGCGGCAGTGTCATCGCCGCCGCATCGCACCTGGACGCGCCGGAGTCGTTCGAGGACGAGCCCCGCCGGCTGTCCGCCGTACCGCTGCCCGATGACGGCTCCGTCGTCCCCTTCCCGACCCGGGAGGCGTGATGGACCCGGCGACTCTCATCGGCATCGCGATCGCCTTCATCGCGATCTTCACCGGGAACGTGATGGAGGGCGGCAACCCGTTGAGCATCATGCTCATCCCGCCCATGATCATCGTCTTCGGTGGCACCATCGGCGCCGCGGTGGCCGGCGGGACCATGGCCGACACCAAGAACGCCGTCACCTCGCTCAAGCGCGCCTTCACCGGGAAGCCCATGCCGGCCGCCGACCTGGTGCCCGTGGTGGTCACGCTGGCCGAGAAGGCGCGACGCGAGGGCCTGCTGGCGCTCGAGGACGCGGTCCGCGGCCTCGACGACGACTTCCTCAAGCACGGCGTCACGCTGGCGGTGGACGGCACCGACCCCGAGGAGCTCCGCGAGATCATGGAGTCGGAGGTGTACGCCAAGCGCGCCTCCGACAAGCAGAGCGCGAAGCTCTTCACCGACATGGGCGGCTACGCGCCGACGATCGGCATCGTCGGCACCGTCATGGGGCTGGTGCACGTCCTGGAGAACCTGGCCAATCCTGACGAGCTCGGTCACATGATCGCCGGCGCCTTCGTGGCCACCCTCTGGGGCGTCCTCTCCGCCAACGGCCTGTGGCTGCCGATCGCCAGCCGGCTGAAGCGGCTCGGCGAGCTCGAGGCCGCGCGCATGGAGGTCGCGATCGAGGGCGTGGTCGCGATCCAGGCCGGCTCCAACCCGCGTGTCGTCGCGCAGAAGCTGAAGTCGCTGCTGCCCGACGCTAAGCGCGAACCGGAGAAGGAGGCGGCCTGATGAGCCACGGCAGCTCACGTCGCCGACGCGGCGGACCCGAGGAGGAGCACGAGAACCACGAGCGGTGGCTGGTCAGCTACGCCGACATGGTCACGCTGCTGATGGTGCTGTTCATCGTCATGTTCGCGGTCAGCCAGGTGGACCAGAAGAAGTTCAACGCGCTCAAGGACGGCCTGGCTGCCGGCTTCGGCCAGTCCGTGTCCGTCCTCAAGGGCTCCGACGCGGTCATGGAGCAGCCCGGCGTGTCGCCGATCCCGCCGGTCGCGCCGACCGAGTTCGACGCGAGCATGCAGGACAGCGAGAACGTCCGCGCCGTGCAGGAGGCGGTGGACGAGGCGGCCCGGCTGCGCAACGAGCGTCGGTACGCCGACGCCGCGGCCGAGGTCAACCGGCTGGAGGAGGTACGCAAGCGGCTGCTCGCGGCGCTCCGGGCGCACGGGCTGCAGGCGGACGTGCGCATGACGATCGACGGCCGCGGACTCACGGTCAGCCTGGTGTCGCGGCACATCGTGTTCGCACCGAACCTGGCCGATCTCACCGACCGCGGCCGGCGCGTACTCGACGTGCTCGCGCCGGTACTGCGGGGGCTGCCCGACTCCCTGCAGATCGACGGCCACACCAACCAGGTGCCGGTCAAGCCGAAGTACTACCCGACCGACTGGGAGCTCTCGTCGGCCCGGGCGATCACCGTGCTGCGGTACCTCAACGAGGTCGGCAACGTCCCCGCGGATCGGATGTCGGCGGCGGCGTTCGGCCATGAGCGACCGCTGATCGACCCGGGCAGCCCGGAAGCAGCACACCTGAACAAGCGAGTCGACATCGTGGTGCTGTCCGGCGCCGCGGCGGAGACCCGCGCCCTGCTCGAACAGGTCGTCCGCGACCGAACTCGATCCACGGAGGGATCCTGATGAGTGTCAGCAAGATGCGCCAGCCGGAACAGGACGTTACGGCCGAGGAGCCCAAGAAGAGCAAGAAGAAGCTGGTCGCGGTCGGCTTGGTGATCGCACTGGCCGCAGGGGCGTACTGGTTCGTGCTCAAGCCGAGCCCGTCCGAGGCGGAGGCGGAGCCGGAACCCGGCGCCGTGGTCGTGGTCGAGCCGATCCAGATCAACCTGGCGGCCGGGCACTACCTCAAGATCGGGTTGGCCCTGCAGGCCAGCGCGGAGGCGCACGAGGACCCCGACGGCAGCAAGGCGCTGGACAGCGCGATCGAGCTGTTCAGCGGGATGCCGATGGAGGACCTCGCGCTGGCTGAGGACCGGGCGAAGCTGAAGAAGAAGCTGCTGCACGATCTCGAGGAGCGCTACCACGGCGAGGTCCTCGACGTGTACTTCACCGAGTTCGTGACCCAGTAGGTCGCGAACCGGGGGAGGGCCGGGCCGGGGCTGCCGGCGCCGGGTGCGGGTCGGGGGGCCGCACCGGGTGCCGCGGCCCCGGTCCAGGCCGGCGCAGGGCCGT
>DATABY010000014.1:0-29134 GCA_036259355.1 Nocardioidaceae bacterium | reverse complement strand
ACGGGGGGGTCGGCGGCTGACCGCCGCCGACCGCCTCACCCGGCTGTTCGAGTCCTACGCCGCACACCGCCCACGCATGCTGTGCGACTGGTGGCAGGGCAAGGACACCGACGGGGCGGGCGGTGACCTCACCACCGACCTCGCCTGGCAGCCCGAGCTGTGGCGGCGTCTGCGCGCGCAGACGGGCGTGCCGAGTCCCGCCGAACGGCTCGAGCCGGCATGCGTGGCGCTGCGTGACAGCCCCGGGCTCGTGGACCTGCCGGAGCGGCTGTCCCTGTTCGGGCCGACCCGGCTGAGCACGGCCCAGCTGGAGGTCCTCGCCGCGCTGGCCCAGGCGCGCGACGTGCATCTGTGGCTGCCGCATCCCTCGGCCACGCTGTGGGACAAGGTCGCCGAGGTCGCCGAGGACGCTGCGCTGGCCGACCGGCCTCGGCAGGTGCGTCGACGCACCGACCCCACGGCCGACCTGCCGCGCAACCGGCTGCTGGCGAGCCTGGGCCGTGATGCCCGGGAGATGCAGCTGCGGCTGGCGTCGTGCGCGGTCGAGACGCGGCATCATCACCACCCGCTCGAGCGGCAGGCCGACACGATGCTCGGCCGGCTGCAGACGGCGTTGCGCGACGACGCGGCGCCGGCGACGCAACCGCCGACGCTGCGGCCGGATGACCGGAGCCTGCAGGTGCACGCCTGCCACGGGCCCGCCCGGCAGGTGGAGGTGCTGCGCGACGTCCTCGTGGGCCTGCTGGCCGACGACCCGACGCTGGAGCCGCGCGACGTCCTGGTCATGTGTCCCGACATCGAGCAGTACGCGCCGCTGATCTCGGCCACCTTCGGCCTCGAGGAGGAGGCCGCGACAGCGCACCATCCCGGGCACCGCCTGCGTGTGCGGCTGGCCGACCGCTCCCTGCGCAGCACCAACCCGCTGCTGGACACGCTGGCATCGCTTCTCGAGCTCGCCGACGCACGGGTGACGGCGAGCGAGGTGCTCGACCTCGCGTCCCTGTCGCCGGTACGCCGGCGCTTCCGCCTCTCCGACGACGACATGGAGCGGTTGCAGGAGTGGGTCTCGGCCTCCGGGGTCCGCTGGGGGCTGGACGCCGCACACCGCAGCCCGTTCGGCCTGGGCAAGGTCCCGCAGAACACCTGGCGCGCCGGCCTGGACCGCATCCTCCTGGGGGCGGCGATGGCCGAGGACGAGCTCCGCTGGGTCGGCCTGGCCCTGCCCCTCGACGACGTCGACAGCAACGACGTCGACCTCGCCGGTCGGCTGGCCGAGCTGCTCGACCGGCTCGCCGACGTGCTCGACGGGATGGCCGGGGAGCGTCCCCTGTCGGACTGGCTGCGAGTGCTCGGCCTGGCGCTCGACTCACTCACCGCGGTGCGGGAGTCCGACGCCTGGCAGTCGGCTCAGGCGCGCCGGGAGCTGGCACAGGTCGCGGCCGACTCCGGCACGCGCGCGACGTCGCTGCCGCTGTCGCTCGCCGACGTGCGTGCGCTGTTCGCCGACCGGCTGCAGGGCCGCCCCACCCGGGCGAACTTCCGCACGGGCAACCTGACGATGTGCTCGATGGTGCCGATGCGGTCGGTGCCGCACCGGGTGGTCTGCCTTCTCGGCCTCGACGACGGACACTTCCCACGCGGAGCCGGTGTCGACGGTGACGACATCCTGGCCCGCGACTCCTGTGTCGGCGAGCGCGACCTCCGTAGCGAGGACCGGCAGCTGCTGCTCGACGCCGTACTCGCCGCGCGCGAGCAGCTGGTCGTGCTCTACACCGGCGCCGACCGCCGGACCAACGCGCACCGGCCGCCGGCGGTCCCCGTCGGCGAGATCCTCGACGCCGTCGACACGACCGTGGCGAGCCCAGACGACCGTCGCCCGAGCGAGCACCTCCTCGTGCACCACCCGTTGCAGCCGTTCGACGCCCGCAACTTCACCGACGGGGCCCTCGGCAGGCACGGACCCTTCAGCTTCGACCGGCAGGCCCTGAGCGGCGCCAGGCGGGCGGCGCGTACCCGCGAGCAGCCCAAGACTTTCCTTGCCACCCCGTTGCCGCCACCGGAGGCGACCCGCGACCTCGCGCTGGAGGACCTCGCCTGGTTCCTCGAGCACCCGGCGCGCGGGTTCGTCCGGCAGCGCCTCGGCGTCACCCTGCTCCGCGAGCAGGAGGAGCTCGCCGACGACCTCGCCGTGGAGCTCGACGGACTGCAGCAGTGGGGGATCGGCGACCGGCTGCTCCGCGCGCGCCTCGCCGGTGCCGGCGTGGACACGTGCGTGCAGGGCGAGTGGCGACGCGGGGTGCTCCCGCCCGGGGCGCTCGGCGCCCGAGTGCTCGACGAGGTGATGGCCCAGGTCGAGCCGCTCGTGCTGGCGGCCCGGGAACACAGCCGGCAGCCGGCCCGGACGGTCGACGTGGCGCCCGACCTCGGCGGTCGCCGCCTCACCGGCACCGTCGGCAACGTCGTCGGCGACACCGTGCTGCGAGTGGAGTACTCCAGGCTGGCCCCCAAGCACCGGCTGCGGGCGTGGACCCAGCTGCTCGCACTGACCGCTGCCCATCCCGGTCGGCCCTGGACGGCAGTCACGATCGGGCGGTACCGCAAAGGCGTCGCGCGCTCGACGCTCGGGCCGCTCGACGGCGACCTCGCGCGCGAGGTTCTCGCCCGCCTGGTCGACCTGCATCAGCGAGGACTCTGCGCGCCCCTGCCGATGGCGACGAAGACCTCGGCCGTCTACGCGCAGAAGCGCGCCGGCGGCATGAGCCACGTCAACGCGCTGGCGCGGGCCGAGCAGGAGTGGACGGGGGGTCGCTTCGACGGCGAGCAGGCGGACGCCGCGCACGAGCTGGTCTGGGGCAGGGCGGCACCGGTGGGCGTGCTGCTGGAGGAGCCGCCGCGCGCCGACGAGCAGGGCCCGACCTGGCCCGGCGACGAGAGCACCCGCTTCGGTGCCCTCGCTCGCCGGCTGTGGTCGCCGTTGCTCGCAGCCGAACAGGGGGTGCCCGGGTGAGCATGGTGAGCATGCCCGACGTGACGCCGTTCGACATCTGCGGACCGCTGCCCGAGGGCACCGCCGTGCTGGAGGCCAGTGCGGGCACCGGCAAGACGTTCACGATCGCCGCACTGGCCACCCGTTACGTCGCCGAGGGCCTCGACCTGTCGCAGATCATGCTGGTGACCTTCAGCCGCGCCGCCACGCAGGAGCTCCGCGAGCGGGTCCGTGAGCGCTTCGTGACCGCCGAGCGAGGACTGTCCGACCCGGGGCGTGCTCGCGCCGGGACCGACGCCCTGCTGCGTCTGCTGGCCGACGCACCCGACGACGACGTGGCGCTCCGCCGGCGGCGGCTCACGCGCGCCCTCGCCGACTTCGACACCGCCACGATCGCCACCACCCACGGCTTCTGCCAGCAGATGCTCACCGGTCTCGGCATGGCGGGCGACACCGATCCCGACGCCGCATTCGTCGAGCGCATCGACGACGTCGTGACCGAGGTCGTCGCCGACCTCTACCTGCGCAAGTTCGCCGCCGGCGACGGGACACTGCCGGCCCTCGACTACGCGTGCGCCCGCAAGGTCGCCCGCGACGCGATGCAGGACCGGCACGCCGCGCTCGTCGCCCACGACCGTGGGGACGACCCGGCCGCCCACCAGCGTTCCGGCCTCGCCGAGGCGGTGCGGCGCGAGGTCGACGCCCGCAAGCGGAGTCGACGGCTGCTCGACTACGACGACCTGCTCAGCCGCCTGCGCGACACCTTGGTGGACGACGTCCGCGGGCCGTCGGCCCGCGAGCGGATCCGGGCGCGCTACCGGGTGGTGCTCGTCGACGAGTTCCAGGACACCGACCCGGTGCAGTGGCAGATCCTGCGGACCACCTTCCACGGCACGACGACGCTGGTCCTGATCGGTGACCCCAAGCAGGCGATCTACGCGTTCCGCGGCGCCGACCTGGTCACCTACCTCGACGCCGCCGGCGAGGCCACGACCCGGCGCACGCTCGCGCGGAACTGGCGCAGCGACCAGGCCCTGCTGACCGCGTTGTCGTCATTGTTCGGGGGCGCCGCCCTGGGGCACGCCGACATCGTGGTCCGCCCGGTCGAGGCAGAGCACACCGCCCGCCGTCTGAACGGCGCACCGACCGATGCGCCGCTGCGGCTGCGAGTCGCCCGCCGGCACCAGGGCGAGCAGACCAAGAAGGGTGTCCTGGCCGTCGGCGCGGCCCGCCGGCTGGTGGCCGAGGATCTCGCCGCCGACGTCGCCGGCCTGCTCGCCAGCCCGGCAACCCTCGACCACGGTGCCGGACCGCGGCCGGTCGGCCCCGGCGACGTCGCTGTGCTGGTGCGCACCAACGGGCAGGCCGTGCTCGTGCGCGACAGCCTGGCGAGGGCCGACGTCCCCGCCGTACTCACCGGGAGCAGCAGCGTCTTCCTCACCAGGAGCGCGCAGGAGTGGCTGGTGCTGCTGCACGCGCTCGAGCAGCCACACCGGTCCGGGCTCGTGCGGGCTGCCGCGCTGACGTGCTTCGTGGGCTGGACCGCCGAGCGGCTGGGCGGGGCGACCGACGAGGACCTCGACGACCTGGGTCAGCGGTTACGGGGCTGGCGGGACGTGCTCGCCGGCCGCGGCATCGCCGCGCTGCTGGAGGTGGTGACGGCCACCGCGGCACTGACCGAGCGGCTGCTCGCCACCCCGAGCGGCGAGCGCCACCTCACCGACGTGCGCCACATCGCCGAGACATTGCACGCCGCGGCCGTGGGCGGTCAGCTGGGCCCGTCGGCACTGGTCGAGTGGCTGCAACGCCGCGTCAGCGAGGCCGCCGAGGACTCCGCCGAGGAGCGCAGCCGGCGCCTTGAGTCGGACGCCGACGCCGTCCAGGTGGTGACCGTTCACAGCAGCAAGGGACTGGAGTTCCCCCTCGTCTACGTGCCGTTCGGCTGGGACCGCCACGTGGGGACGACACCCGACCCGCTGCGCCTGCACGGCAGTGACGGCACCCGCCTGCTCGACGTCGGTGGCCCGACCGGGGACGGCTACGACGACCGCAAGGCACGGCACGAGGACGAGGAGCGCGGCGAGGACCTGCGGCTCCTGTACGTCGCGTCGACGCGAGCGCGCTGCCAGGTCGTGACGTGGTGGGCGCCCTCCACCAACACGCCGCACTCCGCCCTGCATCGCCTGCTGTTCGGCTCGTTCGCGCCAGGCCAGCAGCCGCCCGACCAGGCCGCCGTACCCGACGACCACGTCGTGCGCCGGGTGCTCGAGCAGAAGGCGGCCGAGTCGGCCGGAACCATCGCGGTCGAGCCGGTGGCCGACGACAGACGCGCCGTGTGGCAGCCCGAGCAGCGAAGGCCGGCACAGCTCTCGGCTGCCGTGTTCGAGCGCGCGCTGGACAGCGCGTGGCGGCGTACGTCCTACACCGGTCTGACCTCCGCGGTGCACGAGCACGCCGGTGTGGGCAGTGAGCCGGAGGTGCCGGAGCGCCAGGACGAGGCGGTGCTCGACCACGTGCCCGCGCCGGCTGAGCCTGCGGACTCGGACGACCGGCGGCTGCGCGCGGTGCCCTCGCCGATGGCGGACCTGCCCGGCGGCGCGGCCTTCGGCACCCTGGTGCACCAGGTCCTCGAACGCGTCGACACCGCAGCCGAGGACCTCGCGGATGAGGTGCGGGCCCGGTGTGACGAGGCGGTGGCCGGCCGGCTGGCCGGCTCGGTGGACGCCGCCGCCCTCGCGGCGGCGCTGCTGCCGGTGTTCGAGACCCCGCTCGGCCCGCTCGCCGATCAGCTACGGCTGCGCGACATCGCTCCGGCCGACCGGCTCGCCGAGCTGGACTTCGAGCTGCCGCTGGCCGGTGGGGACGAGCCGCACGCCCGCGACGGCACGCTGGCCTCGGTCGCGGACCTCCTCGCCCGGCGCCTGCCGCCCAACGGCCCGGTGGCCGGTTACGCGGACGCGCTGCGGGCCCCGGGTCTGGGGACCCAGCGCCTGCGGGGCTACCTCGCGGGGAGCATCGACGCCGTGCTGCGGGTCCGCGGCGACGATGGCGCACCGCGCTACCTCGTCGTCGACTACAAGACGAACTGGCTGGGCGACTTCACTCCTGCAGGACCCGAACCGCTGACCGCCTGGCACTATCGGCCGGCGGCCCTCGACGACGCGATGGTGCGCGCGCACTACCCGCTGCAGGCGTTGCTGTACTCGGCCGCGCTGCACCGGTTCCTCCGGTGGCGGCAACCCGGCTACGACCCCGGCCGCCACCTCGGCGGCATCCTCTACCTGTTCACCCGAGGGATGTGCGGGCCGGCGACGCCGCTGGTCGACGGGGCTCCGTGCGGAGTCTTCGCGTGGCAGCCGCCTGCCGCGCTCGTCGACGACCTGTCCCGGCTGCTCGAAGGAGGTGTGGCATGACCAGCGGACCGGCGACCGACGCCTTCGACGTCCGTCTGGCGGCCCGCGCCACCGGGATGCTCGCGACCTTCAACCGGGCCACGGTGCTGAACAGCGCCGACGTCCACGTGGCGTCGACGCTGGGCAGGCTGGCCGGCGACCACGACGAGCGGGTGCTGCTCGCCGCCGCGCTCGCGGTACGCGCGGTGCGGCACGGGTCGGTCTGCATCGACCTGGGCGAGGTGCGCGTCACGGCACACCCCGATGCCGAGGACGTGGCCGAACACGACGTCGAGGACCTGCCCTGGCCACCTCCCGACGACTGGTACGCCGCCTGTGCCGACAGCCCACTCGTCGCGGTCGGGGCCGACGGTGAGCCGGACCGTCCGCTGCGGCTCGTCGACGGCCTGCTCTACCTCGACCGGTACTGGCGGCAGGAGCAGCTCATCCGGGCCGACCTCGACGCACGGGCCCGGCGACCGCCTCCCCACGTGGACCCCGACCGGTTGCGTGCTGCCGTCGACGAGGTGTTCCCGGATCCCGCGCCGGACCATCAGCGGCTCGCGGGCGCGGCCGTCGCGACCGGTTGGGTGACCGTCGTCGCCGGCGGGCCCGGGACCGGCAAGACCACCACGGTGGCACGGCTGCTTGACCTGCTGCACCGCGTCCTCGACCCCCCGCCGCGAGTGGCGCTGGCCGCGCCCACCGGCAAGGCAGCCGCCCGGCTGCAGGAGGCGGTCGGCGCCGATGCCTCGACCATGCACCGGCTGCTCGGCTCGCGACCGGACTCGCACAGCCGCTTCCGGTACGACCGGCACAACCGCCTGCCCTACGACGTCGTGGTCATCGACGAGACCTCGATGGTCTCCTTGACGCTGATGGCGCGGCTGCTGGAGGCGGTCCGCCCCGACGCCCGGCTCGTGCTCGTCGGTGACCCGGACCAGCTCGCCTCGGTGGAGGCCGGCGCCGTACTGGGCGACCTGGTGCACCGCCCCGCCCGTGCGGCGCCCGACGCGCGCGCGTCGTTGCTGACGGAGGCGTTCCCCGACGACATCACGCCCGCTGCCGAGGTCGAGGCCGAGCTGCGCAACGACGTCGTGCGACTCCGGCGGCCCTATCGCTTCGGCGGCGAGATCGACGCCCTCGCCGAGGCCGTGCGAGCAGGAGACCCCGACAGGGTGCTCGAGGTGCTGCGCGGAGGTGGTGCGTCGGTGTCGTTCATCGAGACATCCGACGACGCGCCGGCGTCTTCCGGTCACCTGGAGGACCTGCGCGGCGACGTGGCAGCGGCCGGACGCGCGCTGCACGGGGCCGCACGCCGTGGCGACGTGCGCGCCGCTCTCGCCGCTCTCGACGGGCACCGGCTGCTCTGCGCCCACCGAGAGGGTCCGCACGGGGTGAGCCGATGGGCGGACCAGGTCGAGCGCTGGCTCCACGCGGCGGTCGAGGGCTACGGCACCGAGCAGGAGTGGTACGTCGGGCGTCCCCTGATCGTGACCGCGAACGACTACGACGTGAAGCTCTACAACGGTGACACCGGCGCGATCGTCGACAACGCCGTGACCGGTCCCGTCGCGGCCTTCGCACGGGGTGGCGAACCGGTGCTGGTGCCCCCCAACCGTCTGTCGGCGGTGCAGACGCTGCACGCGATGACCATCCATCGCAGCCAGGGCAGCCAGTTCGACCGCGTCTCGGTGCTGCTGCCGCCGGCCGACTCCCGACTGCTGACCCGCGAGCTGTTCTACACCGCCGTCACCCGTGCGCAGAGGTTCGTCCGTGTGCTCGGCACCGAGGCGGCCGTGCGCGACGCGGTCACGCGCCCCATCGTCCGTGCCAGCGGGCTGCGCCGCCGCGCCGGTCGGTAACCTTCGCGCTGAGCCCACCGAGGCCAGAGGGAGCGGATAACCGTGAAGACAACCGAGCGGTGGTTCTCCGACCGGATGCAGCAGCCGATCGGGCTCGCCCGGTGGGGCGACTTCGGCACCCCGGTCCTGGTCTTCCCGACCGCCGGCGGTGACGCCGAGGAGATCGAGCGCAACGGCCTCGTCGAGGCCTGTGGCGAGCTGCTCGACAGCGGCCGGGTCAAGCTGTACTCCTGTGACAGCGTCGCGGGCCGCGCGATGGTGTCGGCCGTCGGCTCGCCGGCGTACCGGATGTGGCTGCTCAACCAGTTCCACGAGTGTGTGCGCAACGAGGTGCTGCCGGCCATCTACGCCGATCTCGGCGGTCACCGCACCGGCATCATCACCAGCGGTGCGTCGATCGGAGCGTTCAACGCGCTGGCGGTGCTGTGCCGCTACCCCGACGTCGTCGACGCGGCCGTCGGCATGAGCGGCACCTACCGGGTCGAGAGGTTCTACGACGGTGAGTTCACCGACGACCTCTACTTCTCATCTCCGGTCCACTTCGTGCCCCACCTCGACGGTCCGCAGCTGGACACCCTGCGCCAGCGCTTCGCCGTGCTCGCGTCCGGCCAGGGCGCGTGGGAGGACGTCGGCGAGTCCTGGCACGCTGGCGACGTGCTCGGTGGCAAGGGCGTGCCCAACCGGGTCGATGCATGGGGCGCGGAGTGGCCGCACGAGTGGCCCACGTGGCGGCGGATGCTCCCGCAGTACCTCGGCGAGCTCTGCTAGCCCGGTCCGCGCGGGCTCAGCCGCCCGCGCGGACCAGTAACCCGGGTACAGCGCCGCGGTGAGGATCGACATGACAGCGCTTGCGGCGTAGCCGGCGCCCTCACCGACCCCGAGGGCCCCGGCGCTCGAGCCCGTGACCGCGCCGACGATGAGGAGCGAGCGACCCCGCAACCCCCATCACGGCTCGTCTGACGACGTTAGTTGCAGCCTGCACGTTGGGACGTCAGCCCGCGTACAGGCGCAGGTCGGCGGCGAACCGCTCGGTGATCTCCACCAGCCGCGAGAACTCCGGATGCCGCACCATGACCAGGCCGTCGCCGATGACGCTCGAACGCCAGTCGCGCCGGGGCGCGCCGACCGGCAACAGGTCCACGGCCGCGACCGAGTCGCCGTACTCGGCCAGCAGCCGGTCGAGCCCCTCGACGTGGGTGATCCGGCCGGTGCCGTGGGCACGCTTGAAGATGCTGCCCGCGTTGTAGCCGCGCTCCAGCGGCCGCATCCCGCCGTGCACCACCGCCTCGGCCCAGCCGACGTAGACGTCACCGTCGGTGGAGTAGTTCATCAGGTCCACGACGCGGGCGCCCGGTGGACGGGCGCCGATCTCGCCGAACACCACCTCGCCGTCGGACTTGCGGTACCACTCCATGTGGGTGAACCCGGACGAGAAACCGAGCGCCGCGAGCACCTCCGCACCCATCTTGCGGCCGCCCTGCACGTCGGGCACGGTGAGGTCGCGCAGCGCGATGGACACCGGGCTGACCCACTCGTGCATCCGCATCTGCAGGGGCCGCGGGCGGTACCACAGCATGTTCTCGAACAGGACGTTGCCGTTCGCGCAGATGGTGTCGTAGGTGAGCTCCTCCGCGTCGACGAACTCCTCGACGCTGACCTCGGGAACGTGCCGCAGCAGCGGCAGGACGTCGTTCAGCTCGTGCGTGGAGTCGACGCGGTAGGTGTCGGCCGAACCCGCTCCGGCGATCGGCTTGACCACGAGCGGGAAGCCGATCCGCTCCGCGGCCTCCCACACCCCCGCGACCGTCGTCGTGCTGACGTGCCAGGGCGTTCGGACGCCGGCCGCGTCGAGCACCCGCTTCATGATCTCCTTGTCACGGAACGGCACTGTCTGCTCGACGGTCATCCCGGGGAGCCCGAACGCCTCCCGCACCCTGGCCGCGAGCAGCATGTACGGCTCCCACAGGCACTCGACCTGGTCGAGGCTGATGTGGTTGGCGAGGCCGTGCAGCGCCGCCATCACCGCGCCCTCGTCGGCCAGCGACACGTGCTCGTAGTGCGCGAGCGCCTCCTGGGCCGCGGGCGGCAACGCATGCGGCGGCTGGTCACCGACCCCGATCACGTTGGCGCCCACGGCGGCGAGCCCCCGGGTGAAGTACGACATCTCCACCGGGTAGCCCGGCGAGATCATCACCACGTTGGTCACCGAGGTCTCCTCACTGCGCCTCGACCAGCTCTACCCGGAGCCCGGTCACGATCCGCCGCAGGGCGTCGCGGACCACCTCGGTGTCGGGATCGCGCACGATCACGTAGCCCTGCCCCTCGTAGCCCGACGTCACCGGCTGCCCCGGCTTCGGCAGCCGTGCCTCCACCACCAGGTGCCCGAGCTCACCCTGCAGCTTCTCGGCACCGTGGACGGCACGGACCCGCCCCCGGCCCTGACCGCGCAGGTACGCCGTGCCGGCCGCGTAACGCCGCTCGCGCGGCTCGAACCTGCCGAGGACGACGAGCTCGGCCCAGGCGCGGTAGAGATCGAGGTCGTGCACGTAGCCGAGCATCGAGGTGATCTGCGCGCCCGGTGGGCGGGCCGCGACCTCCGACACGGCGACCGAGCCGTCGGGACGCCGGAACCACTCCATGTGGGTCAGCGCGTCCCGGACTCCCAGGGCCCGAAGCGCCGCCGGCCCGACGTCGTGGATGCCGGCGTACTCGGGCCCGCTGACGTCGCGCGGCAGCATCACGGTCCACTGGATCCACGGGTTGCGAAGCACCTCCAGCGGCGGTGGGAGATAGTCGGCGACGGATGCCCACACCGTGCGCCCGCCGATCGTCACGCTGTCGAAGGAGTGCTCCTCGCCGACCAGGAACTCCTCCAGCAGCGCCGGTGCGTCCTGGTGTGGAGGCAGCGCCTGTAGCCAGCCGTGCAGGGCCGGCAGGTCGTCGAGCCGGTACGTCGCCTGCGCCCCGGCGCCGGCCGGCGGCTTGGCCACCAGCGGGAAGCCGACCGCCTCGGCGAACGCCAGTGCGTCCGCGGCGCTGCTGACCAGCTGGTGCCGCGCGCACGGCACGCCGGCCTCTCGCAGCACGGTCTTCATCCGCGCCTTGTCCCGGACGTTCTGTGCCGTCTGCACGTCCATGCCCTCGATGCCGAGGGCCTCGCGCACCTGGGCGAGTGGCACCTGCAGCTGCTCCAGCGCTGCGACCAGGCGCTCCACCCGCCCCAGCTGCCGGCTCAGGCCCGCGGTGGCCTCGGCGATCTGGCGTGGGTCGAGCGCGTCCTCGACGCGCCAGTGGCCGGCAACACTGTCCCTCAGCGGTCCGGGCAGGCGGTCCGCCGGCTCGGAGGTGATCACACCCAGCCGGACGTCGGGCAGCTGTGCGGCCGCCGTGACGAAGCGCGTGGTCGCTTCGGCGAGATAAGGCGCGACGAATGCGGCGACCACCATGCGCGCGACCCTACCGGCGCCGGTGGGCCGCCGCACAGTGGCGAGGCAGACGCCGGGCGGCTCGGCTGACTAGTATCGCGCAGATGAACGTCGTGTTCGTAGAGCCGTTCTTCCCGCCGACGCAGCGCCACTTCGTCCGGGCGCTGGCCGAGGCAGGCGCCAGCGTGATCGGCGTGGGCGAGTACCCCGCCGACTCCCTCGACGACCAGCTCAAGGGCTGGATGTCGCACTACCACCACGTGCCGTCCGTGGTCGACGTCGGCGTGATGACCGACGCGGTGCGCTGGATCCAGGACAAGGTCTGGGTCGACCGGATCGAGGCGACGATCGAGGCACACACGATGCCGGTCGCCGAGGTCCGGGAGAACTGCGCGATCCCCGGCACGTCGGTCCGCACGGCCTGGCTGTGCCGGGACAAGCCGTCGATGAAGGAGGCACTGCGGTCGGCCGGCGTACCCACCGCCGCCTCGACGGCCGCACACACCGCCGCGCAGGTGCGCGAGTTCGCGGACGCCGTGGGCTACCCGCTGATCCTCAAGCCGCGCACCGGGGCCGGCGCACTCGACACCACTCGCGTCGGCGACGGCGGGGAGCTGGAGACCGCGCTCGGCACCTTCGGCGACAAGCACGTGGACTCCATCGCGGTCGAGGAGTTCGTGGAGGGACACGAGGGCTTCTACGACACCCTGTCCGTCAACGGGTCCGCCGAGCTCGACTTCGTGTCGCACTACTTCCCGAACGTGCTCGAGGCGATGCGCACCCGTTGGATCTCGCCACAGTTCATCTCCACCAACCGGGTCGAGCAGGTCGACGACTACCAGCAGCTGCGGGAGCTGGGCCAGCGGGTGAACGACGCGCTGGGCATCGGCACGAGCGCCACTCACATGGAGTGGTTCTTCGGGCCCAAGGGGCTGAAGTTCTCCGAGATCGGGTGCCGCCCGCCGGGCGTGGGAGCCTGGGATCTGTACTCGGCCGGCAACGATCTCGACCTCTACCGCGAGTGGGCCAACGCGCTGGTGCACGGCCACGTGGGGGCACAGGCGTCGCGCCACTTCGCCACCGGCATCGTCGCGCTGCGGCCCGACCGCGACGGGCACATCACCGGCTACTCCGGGCTGGAGGACGTGCACGCCCGGGCGGGGGAGTGGGTCCTGGACAGCCACCTTCCCGAGCCGGGGACACCCACACAGCCGCCGGAGGCCGGCTACATGGCCAACGCCTACGTCCGGATGCGCCACCCCGACTACGACGTACTGCGCGGGATGCTCGACGACGTGGGTCGCACCGTCCAGGTGTACGCCGGATGACCATCCCACGAAACCCGCGCGGGAACACCGGGTGAGCCCAGCGGTCACGCTGCTCGGGCCGCAACGTCGACCGACGGTCGACCACGCCCTGGCCGGCGTCGAGCCGGACGCCGCGATCGCCACGGTGACGGCCGGGTGGCAGGAGCGCGAGCACGACGACGACGAGCTCCAGGGGCTGCTCGGCGGACGGGGCGTCAACCTCACGCTGCACGAGCGGTGGCTCGACGTGCTCGAGCGGGACCCCGAGTACGCCGTCGCCGAGCGTGAGCACCGTACCGTGCTCGACGAGCTGCAGCAGTTCTACCAGCTCCGACTCGACCACGCGCTGCGGGCGACCTACGCGGTGGCGCAACGTCACGACGGCCATCCCCGCACGCGGGAGGCGGCGCTCGCCGACGCCCTCGCGGTCGTCAACGTCGTCGACCAGCAGCACGTGGCGCGGGTGCGGGAGGTGCACCAGGCCTTCTACGAGGCGTGGCGGCCGCACGAGCGGGACGAGGTCGCCGAGCACCGGGAGTCGGTTCGCTCGGTCCTCGCCTCGTCCGCCGCGCTGGTCGTGGCGGGGGGACATGTCGGGGAGCTGGTGCGGGTGTTGCACCTGTTCCACGTGGCGCCGCACCTGCCGGCTCGGGTGATCGCCTGGTCGGCCGGGGCGATGGCGCTGACCGAGCGGGTGGTGCTCTTCCACGACCGGGCACCGCAGGGCCCGGCGCACACCGAGGTGTACGACGAGGGCCTCGGCGTCGTCCACGGCATGGTGCTGCTTCCGCACGCCCGGCGCCGGCTGTACGTCGACGACCTCACCCGGATGGGCGTGCTGGCCAGGCGGTTCGCGCCGGCGCGCTGCGTCGTGCTCGACGACGGGGTCCGCGTGGACCTGACCGACCGGGGCGGCCTCCCACCGGGGTCACGCGTGCTCGGCACCGACGGCCGGATCACGAGCCTGGAGGACGCGTGAGCGCGGAGCCTGCCGAGGTCAGCCCGCGCCGGCTGGCGATCAACCGGCTGAAGGAACAGCAGCCGCTGGACGCCGAGGCCGTCGACCGGTTCCTCGCCGAGCACGAGGTGCCGATCGTCGAGGGGTCGCGCTGCACGTTCCTGTTTCGCGGCGACGTCGACGCGGTGCACGTCGTGCAGCGGATCGTCGAGCTGCCCGAGCGGCTGCCGCTGCGCCGGCTGCGAGGGACGGACCTGTGGTACCTCGTCCTCGAGCTGCCGGAGAGCTCCCGGGTGGAGTACCAGATCGAGATCCGGCACGGTGAGCACCACGACCGGTTCAACGACCCGCTCAACCCCAGGCTCGCGCACAGCCCGATGGGCAGCTCGTCGGTGTGCTTCGCGCACGGCTACCAACCGCCGGACTGGGTGGAGCCCGACCCGGAGGCCCGCCCGGGCGAGCTCACCGAGATGGTGGTTGCCAGCCGCGCCCTGGGTCGTGACGTCCCGGTGAAGGTCTACCTGCCGGCCCGGTTCCGCCGCACCGCGTCGTACCCGCTGCTGGTCGTGCACGACGGCGTGGAGTTCCTGCAGTTCGCCGCCGCCAAGGTGGTGCTGGACAACCTGATCCACCGGCTGGACGTGGCCGAGACCGTGGTCGCGTTCGTGCACCCCGAGGACCGGCTGAACGAGTACGCCAACTCCAGCGCGCACGCCCGCTTCGTCACCGACGAGCTGGTCCCGCGCATGGAGGTGGAGCTGCCGCTGGTGGGTCAGCGGGCGGGCCGGTGCCTGCTCGGGTCGAGCTTCGGCGCGATCGCGTCGCTGTCGACGGCGTACCGGTCACCGAGTACGTACGGCTCCCTGGTGCTGATGTCGGGGTCGTTCCTGTTCACCGACATCGGCGTCGACCACGGCGGCGGCCCGGTCTTCGACCCCGTGGTCAAGTTCGTGAACCGCTACCGGGCTCGCCCTCGGAACGTCGCCGACCGTGTGTTCGTCAGCTGCGGGGTCTACGAGCCGATGATCACCCGCAACCGGTCCATGGTTCCTGTCTTCGAGTCGGCCGGGATGCAGGTGCGCTACGTCGAGGCGCGCGACGGCCACAACTGGGACAACTGGCGTGACCGGCTGCGCGACGCGCTGTCGTGGGTCTATCCCGGCCCGCAGAAACTGGTGTACGAGTGAACCGCAGCGCCCTGGTGGACCCGCCCGGGTTGGCTTACTGGGCGGTAAGGCGGAATGCTGCGGCATGTCGCCGTGTCTCTCCGGCCCGGCGTCGACGCGTCACCGCAAACAACGCCTGACTCAGGGAGGGTCCGCCGGTGCTTTCTCGACTCGCCATCATCAACCGTGGAGAGGCCGCGATGCGGCTGATCCATGCGGTTCGCGAGCTCAACGCCGAAGGCGCCGCGCAGATCCAGACCATCGCGCTCTACACCGAGGGCGAGCGTACGGCGACGTTCGTGCGCGAGGCGGACATCGCCTATCCGCTCGGCCCGGCCTCGGCGCGCCCGTACCTCGACCACGAGGTGCTCGAGCGCGCGCTGCGGGAGACCCAGGCCGACGCCGCCTGGGTCGGCTGGGGCTTCGTCGCCGAGGACCCGGCGTTCGCGGACCTCTGCGAGCGGCTGGGCGTGGTCTTCGTCGGCCCCAGCGGGGAGGCGATGCGCCGGCTCGGGGACAAGATCGGGTCCAAGCTGATCGCCGAGGACGTCGGCGTGCCCGTCGGGCCGTGGAGCAGGGGCGCGGTTGACGACCTCGACGCTGCGGTCGCCGCCAGCCGCGACATCGGCTACCCGCTGATGCTCAAGGCCACCGCCGGCGGCGGTGGACGCGGTATCCGCGTGGTCGGGTCCGACGCCGAGCTGAAGGACGCCTTCGACCGCACCCGCGACGAGGCGGCCCGCGCCTTCGGCAGTGGCGTGGTCTTCCTCGAGCGGCTGGTGACGGGTGCTCGTCACGTCGAGGTCCAGGTCATCGCCGACGGACAGGGCACGGCCTGGGCGCTCGGGGTGCGCGACTGCTCGGTGCAGCGGCGCAACCAGAAGGTGATCGAGGAGTCCGCGTCGCCGCTGCTGTCGGAGGAGCAGACGCGCGAGCTGAAGGAGTCCGCGGAGCGGCTGGCGTTGGCCGTCGGGTACCGGGGCGCCGGCACCGTGGAGTTCCTCTACCACCCGGGAGAACGGCTCTTCGCGTTCCTCGAGGTGAACACCCGGCTACAGGTCGAGCATCCGGTCACCGAGATCACCACGGGCATGGACCTGGTCAAGGCGCAGCTGCACGTGGCGTCGGGGGGCCGGCTGGAAGGCGCTGCCCCGGTCGAGTCGGGGCACGCGGTCGAGGCCCGGCTGAACGCCGAGGACCCGGACCGGGACTTCGCACCGGCGCCCGGACGGATCGCTTTCCTCGATCTCCCGTCCGGGCCGGGGATCCGGGTGGACACCGGGGTCAGCGAGGGCGACACCATCCCGGCCGACTTCGACTCGATGATCGCGAAGATCATCGCCTACGGGCGCAACCGCGACGAGGCGCTCGCCCGGCTGCGGCGCGCCCTCATGGAGACCACGGTCGTCGTCGAGGGCGGCGCGACCAACAAGAGCTTCCTGCTCGACCTGCTCGACCAGCCTGAGGTGCTCGACGGCTCCGCGGACACCGGCTGGATCGACCGGGTGCGCGCCGAGGGCCGGCTGGTGTCGCACGCGCACTCCGGTATCGCGTTGGTGGCCGCGGCGATCGAGGCGTACGAGGAGGAGGAGCAGGTCGAGCTCCAACGGCTGCTGGAGACCGCGCGGGGCGGCCGGCCGCAGGCCCAGCACAAGGTGGGCGGCGGCATCGACCTCAAGCTGCGGGGGGCGACGTACCGGGTCACGGTCATGCGGATCGGTCAGCATCGGTTCCGGGTGGGCATCGGCAGCGACGGCGACGTCGAGGTCGTCGACGCCGACCTGGAGCGCCTCGACGAGTACGCCGGCCGTCTGTCCGTGGGCGGCCGGCGGTTCCGGCTGGTCACCTCCACGCACGGGCCGGTGCACCTGGTCGAGGTCAACGGGGTCACGCACCGGGTGAGCCGCGACGAGGGCGGTGTGCTGCGGTCCCCGGCGCCGGCCCTGGTCGTCGCCACACCGGTCGAGGTAGGCGCCGAGGTCGAGGCAGGCGCGCCGGTGCTCGTGCTGGAGAGCATGAAGATGGAGACGGTGCTGCACGCACCGTTCCCTGCGAAGGTGCGTGAGCTGATGGTCTCGACCGGAAGCCAGGTCGAGACGGGCGCCCCGCTGGTCCGGCTCGAACCACGCGCCGACGCCGAGGAGGCGACGGACGCGCCGGAAGCGGCGGAAGCGGCGGACCTGGAGCTGCCGACGACCGACACGGACGCCTCCGCACAGGAGCGGGCCACGCGTCGCCTCGACGAGCTGTGCGCGATGCTCCTCGGCTACGACATCGACCCGCGCGACGAAGGGCACACGCTCGCCGACTACATGCGTGCGCGTGACGAGCTCGCGGCAGCCCGCCGGCTGCCCCTGGACGCTGAGATCGACCTGCTCGGAGTGTTCGCCGACTTCGCGGAGCTCAGCCGCAACCGTCCGCTCGACGAGGAGGAGCACACCGAGAACCGCGTGCACAGCCCCCGCGAGCACTTCCACACCTACCTGCAGAGCCTCGACCCCGACCGAGGCGGACTTCCCGACGCCTTCCGTGCCCGGCTCACGCGGGTCCTGCGTCACTACGGCGTCACCGAGCTGGACCGGTCCGACGACCTCGAGGCCGCGGTGTTCCGGATCTTCCTGACCCAGCAGCGCACGGCCCCGGACGTCGCGCTGGTCACCTCGCTGCTCCGGGCGTGGCTGGACGAGCCGGTCCCCGACGCGCCCCTCGACGAGGTCGCCCACGAGCTGCTGGACCGGCTGGTGCTGGCGACACAGGCGCGCTTCCCCGCGGTCGGTGACCTGGCCCGCAGCGTCCGGTTCCGCTGGTTCGACCAGCCACTCGTCGACGCCGCCCGCAGCGACGTGCTCGCCGGGGTGGGCGACGAGGTGGCGGCCCTTGCCGCCGATCCGGAGACGCCTGACTACGCCGCGCGCATCGATGCGCTGGCCGCGATACCCGAGGTGATCGTGGGATTCCTCGCCGAGCGCCTGGTCGAGGGTGTGCCCGCGCGCGAGCCGATGCTCGAGGTGCTGGCCCGTCGGCACTACCGCGAGCACGACCTCCACGGCCTGCGCGACCTGAGCGTCGGTGGACGGCCCTTCGTGGTCGCCGACTACACCCTGGACGACCGCCCCACCCGCCTGGTGAGCACGATCGGCACCGTCGCGGAGCTCGCCGAGCGCGGCCCGCTGGCGGATGCGGTCGGTGAGCAGGTTGCGGCCCGGCCGCCGGGGCACCATGCGGTCGTCGACCTGTACCTGCACTGGCCGGAGGTGCCCGAGTCGCCGCAGGAGGCCTCGGACCAGCTCGCCGGCATCGTCGGGCGCCTGCCGTGCGCGGCGGATGCTCGCCGCATCGCGGTGGCGGTGTGCCCCGGCGGTGGCCGGTCCGTGTCGTACTTCACCTTCCGGCCGGGTGAGCACGCCGAGGTCGAGGACGAGCTCGTCCGGGGGATCCACCCGATGGTCGGCAGGCGGCTCAACCTGTGGCGGCTGCGCGAGTTCCACATCACGCGCCTCGAGGCGCCCGAGGACGTGCTGCTCTACCACTGCGTCGCCCGCGACAACGAGTCGGACCAGCGGCTGGTCGCGCTGGCCCAGGTCCGCCAGCTCGCCGTCATCCGCGACGCCGAGGGCAACGTGACCTCGCTGCCGCACGCCGAGCGGGCCGTCGCCAGCTGTCTGGAGGCGATCCGCCGGGCGCGCACGGAGCGGGGCACCGCCGGAAGCAAGCTGGACATGAACCACGTGTGGCTGCACGTGTGGCCGGTGGTCGACGCCGAGCTCGAGGAGCTGGCACCGCTCCAGCGCACCATCGCCCCGCTGACCGCCGGTGCCGGGATCGAGGAGGTGCTCGCCGAGGGGCGGGTGGCCGACTCCGAGGGGCAGGTGCACCCGGCGGCGTTGCGGTTCTCCTACCAGCCGGGTTCGGGCGTCGTCGCGTCCGCGATCCCGCCTCCCACCGAGCTGCTGAAGCCCGTCGACGACTACGCGCAGCGGGTCCTGCGGGCGCGTCGGCGGGGCACCGTCTACCCCTACGAGCTGGTGAGCATGATCACCGGGCAGGGCGGGACCTTCGTCGAGCACGACCTCGACGACACCGGCGCGCTGGTTCCGGTCGACCGTCCGAAGGGCCTCAACAAGGCCGGGATCATCGCCGGCGTGGTCACCACGCCCACCGCGCGCCATCCCGAGGGGATCACCCGCGTCGTGCTCAGCGGCGATCCGACCAAGGCCCTCGGTGCGCTGTCCGAGGCCGAGTGCGCACGGGTGGTCGGCGCCCTCGACCTGGCCGAGCGGATGCAGGTGCCGCTGGAGTGGTTCGCGCTGTCGGCCGGCGCTCGGATCTCGATGGACTCCGGCACCGAGAACATGGACTGGGTGGCCCGAGCGCTCGAGCGCATCGTCACGTTCACCCAGCGCGGGCACGAGATCAACATCGTCGTCGCCGGCATCAACGTGGGCGCCCAGCCGTACTGGAACGCCGAGGCCACCATGCTGATGCACACCAAGGGCATCCTGGTGATGACACCCGACAGCGCGATGGTCCTGACCGGCAAGCAGTCCCTGGACTTCTCCGGCGGGGTGTCGGCCGAGGACAACTTCGGCATCGGCGGCTACGACCGGGTGATGGGACCCAACGGCCAGGCGCAGTACTGGGCGCCGGACCTGGCGGGAGCGTACGAGGTGCTGATCACCCACTACGACCACACCTACGTGGTGCCGGGGGAGAGCGGTCCGCGGCGGACGGACACGTCGGACCCCGTCGACCGCGACGTCTCGTCGTACCCGCACACCCATCCCGACAGCGACTTCCAGACCGTCGGCGAGATCTTCTCGACGGAGACCAACCCGGAGCGCAAGAAGGCCTTCGACATCCGGACGCTGATGCGCGCCGTCGTCGACCAGGACCACCCGACGCTGGAGCGCTGGGCCGGCATGGCCGACGCCGACACCGCGGTCGTGCAGGACGCGCACCTCGGCGGTCGTCCGGTCTGCCTGCTCGGGATCGAGTCCCGCACGGTGCCGCGCCGGGGGTTCCCGCCCACCGACGGACCCGACGTCTACACCGCGGGGACGTTGTTCCCGCGCTCGTCGAAGAAGGTGGCGCGCGCGATCAACGCCGCCAGCGGCAACCGGCCGGTGGTGGTCCTGGCGAACCTCTCCGGGTTCGACGGCTCACCGGACTCGATGCGCAACCTGCAGCTGGAGTACGGCGCCGAGATCGGCCGCGCCATCGTGAACTTCGAGGGCCCCATCGTGTTCTGCGTGGTCTCGCGCTACCACGGTGGTGCGTTCGTGGTCTTCTCCAAGGTGCTGAACCCGATGATGACCGTGCTCGCGGTCGAGGGCTCGTACGCCTCGGTCCTCGGCGGCGCCCCGGCAGCGGCGGTCGTCTTTGCCGGCGAGGTCAACGCCCGCACGGCCGCGGATCCGCGGGTCTCCGAGCTCGAGGCGCGCATGCACGCCGCGACGGGTACGGAGCGGGCGGCCCTCGCGACCGAGGTCGCCGAGGTGCGCTCCGCGGTACGTGCGGAGAAGCTCGGCGAGGTCGCTGCGGAGTTCGACCGCGTGCACAGCATCCAGCGCGCGGTCGAGGTCGGCTCTGTCGACGCCGTGATCAAGGCCGCTGAGCTGCGGCCCCAGCTCGTCGCCGCGGTCGAGCGAGGCCTCGGCCGGCCCGGCGCGTAGCCGGGGCAGCAGCAGCGGCGCAGCAGCAGCGGCGGCAGCCCCAGGCCTCCGTCCGGGGGCGGGCCTTAGGCCTCGGCGGACGGCTGCTCGGGCATGGCGACCGCAGCCGGGTCGTCGCCGCCTGCGTCGAACCGGAACGGCGGGTACGCGTCGGTCATCAGGGCGGCGTAGGCCGCCACCCGCAGGGCCCAGCGGTTCATCCCGAGGACGAAGTCGAACACGCCACGCGGGTACCGGCCGGTGAACAGCAGGACGACCGCCGCCACCAGCACGAGCAGGCCGATCAGCCCCGCGCCGGCCGGGATCGTCTCGATGCCGTCGGCCTCGACGGCGACGTAGGTCCCGCCGCCGACGAAGAAGGCGACCACCAGATAGTGCGGGATGGCCAGCAGCCACCACTTCACCAGCACCAGACCGCGCGACAGGTGGTCCGGATACGTCACGTCGAGCGTCGCCGGGTAGTCGGGCACGTCGGCGAGCTTGAAGGGCGGGTAGCGGTCGGTGCCGAGTGCGCCGTACGCGTAGTAGGCGACTCGCCACGACCACCGCAGCACGCCGACGTTGAAGTCGAAGATGGCGCGCGGGTACCGCCCCGTGAACAGGATCCCGAAGAACGCGACCACGCTGAGTACCGCGAAGGCGAGCCAGAGGAACGCCAGCAGGATGTAGTGCGGAATGGCGAGCAGCCACTTCACCAACCACAGCCATCGGCTCAGGCCGGGGTCGAGCCGACCGCTGACCCTTACGGGATACCCAACCGCGTGCGCCATCGCCACCATCTCCCTGGTCCGTTGGTGGTCACGATGGACCTCGCCCGGGCGGTTGGGTAGGGCTCAACCGGGCGGTTCTGTGCGGACGAACGGGTGGGTGGAGCCGCTCCCCGGACCGCCGGCTCGCGAGCGCGCGCCGCGGGCTCAGCGCCGCAGGCCGATCTTGCGGGAGCAGTGCGGCCAGGCTCGCCATCCCTGGACGCGGCGGACCTTCTCGGCGATCCGGATCTGCTCGTGCTTGGTGGCGCGGTGCGCCTGCCGAGCGAACCTGCGGCCGCCGAAGCCGCGCCACGTCCGGGAGCTGAACTGCAGCCCGCCGTAGTAGCCGTTCCCCGTGTTGATGTGCCAGCGGCCGCTGGACTCGCACTGGGCGAGGCGGTTCCAGGTCCGCATCGAGGCGGCTTCGGCGGGTGTGGCGACCAGGGCCGGCGCCAGACCGGCCAACAGGGCGATGACAAGACTTGCGATGTGCAGGCGTGCGCGCACGACGACCAGACCTCTCCACCGCCTGCGAGGTGAGCTGTCGGGTTCGGACGGAAGGTCTCGCCCGGCCACGTCGTCGAACCGTCACCGAGCCGTCGGTGACGTGGCTACACCCCAAAGGTGCTCACGCTTCGACCGTTCTGGACGCGGAGGAGGTGCCTCCATCATCGGTCGCGGCGGAGAACCGGAATCACACTGGGTCCCCCGCTCCTGCCCGGTGTGCTCCCTGAGTCCCTCCTGCGGGCCGTGGGCAGGATTCGGCGTGCCGGCCCGACAGGGTCCCGTCCGCGACGGAACGGCAGAAGGCTACGGACCGGTCACAACGCACGGCAAGAGGAACGGTGAATCGGCGTCGTAACGTCCGCCACGTTTGCGCCGGCTCACGTCCGTTCTGCGGAGAAATCGTGGTCAGCAGCGGGGGATCGCCCGGGTGAAGCCGGTCCGGCGGGGGGTGGCGACGTGACGGTCGCTGACCCACCGTCCCTCGCCGACCTTGTTCCACACCGAGGTCCGCCCGACGGTGGACCCGCGACGCTGGCACACGACCCGGGCCAACGCCCCGGCCGGCAGCGTCGCCACGACGCGACGCGATACCCGTGGGCGGGCGTGCACCGGTGCGCCACCGGGAGCCCTGACCTGGTAGCCGTAGCCGCAGCGGGGGAGGGCGCGCGTGAACCGGCCGCGTCCCGGCGTGGTCAGAAAGGCGTCGGGCACGTACACCCCGCTGGCGAGGTTGTCCCACACGCGGCTGCCGCGCACCCGCCGGCCGTTGGTCTGGCACACCACGGCGACCGTCGTCCCGCCGGCGTAGGTGCGGGCTACGGGGTGGCGAGGCGCCGGGCCGGTGCGGGCGCGCAGCCGGGTGGTCCCGGTGACGCGGTAGGCGCGCGCCACCGTGGCGACCGGTGCCGAGAGCCGGTCGTTGTCGATGTTGAGCGTGACGCCGCCCCAGGTCTCGAGGTGGTCGCCACGGTACTGCTTGGCCCGCTGGGCGGTACGCCAGTACGCGTTGGGCACCGTGGGCCAGCCGGTCAGCGAGTCGGACAGGTCCCAGCGGGCGATCCACAGCGCGTCGGGGCGTGCATGCGACCTGGACCCGTGGGCCTGCGCGAGATGCAGGGCACCGGAGTCCTGGTGTGCGTAGACGCCGGCGAGGTAGCCGCGGCGGTGCATCTGCCGGACCCACGCGGACAGGTACTCCAACACCGCGTCCCGGCAGCGGGGCGCGTTGGCGGCGTAGTGCTCCATGTCGGCGTACACGGCGGTGCCGGGTCGCATGCCGAGCGCACGTGCCCGTTCCGCCGCGTCCTGGCCGTCCTGGCGACCCTGGTCGGCCGCCAGCGCGGGACGGATCTTCACGGCGTCGGGACGGCTGCCGCACCGCGCCTGCCGGCCGACGTAGACGGGCAGCAGCCGCCATCCCATCCGCGTCGTAGCGGTCACCCAGCTCGCGGTGAGCTCGGGTTGGCGGCAGCCGCGGTTCACACCACCGATGTAGACGCCGACCGCGCGGTAGGGGGAGGCGCGCCAGGCCTGCATGGTGGTCAACGGTGGCGCGGTGCAGGTGTCGAACGCCAGTCCGCGGTACGTCGTGGTGGCGCCGCTGCGCGGGTACCGCACCACGGTCGCCGGGTCGGCCGCGACCGGAAGCGTCACCGTCAACGCGGCGAACACGACGACGGCGCCGGCGAGCGAGCAGAGCGCGACGAGGCGCGAACGGATCATGGTGGGCCCCTCCTGCGGAGAAGGTACCCCCGGATTCACGGCGTGGTGGCCGAATCGGCTCAGATGCCCAGGCCGTCACGCGTGCGAGTGCCGCTCGGGGCTAGATGTTGGACTCGTCCGGAGGAGCGCTGCTCGCCACCCCTGTCGGCGCCTCGGTCACCGGCGCCGTCGGTGCGCAGGTGAGGTCGAGCGTGTACGCCGTCATCGACAGCGAGCCGTACGTGTAGCCGTCGATGAGCACGTCCGTGCCGCCGCCCGCGGCGTCGGCGAGCCCGGCGAGGTAGAGCAGCGGGAGGAAGTGGTCGGGTGTGGGCACGGCGCGGCGGAAGTCGTGATGCGCGTCGAGGCCGGTGATGTCCACCGGGTCACCGACCATGGCCTCGCGGGCAGCGTCGTCGAAACGCCGGGCCCAGTCGTAGCCACCGTCGGTGAGCTTCCAGTCCATGCCGCGCAGGTTGTGCACGACGTTGCCGCTGCCGACGACGAGGACACCGCGCTCGCGAAGTGGCGCCAGCTTGGTGCCCAGCGCCAGGTGGTAGTCGTAGCGCTTGTCGGCGTTGATGCTGAGCTGGACCACGGGGATGTCGGCCGCGGGAAACGCGTGCACGAGCACCGACCAGGTGCCGTGGTCGATCCCCCAGGAGTCGACGTCGGAACCCAGCCACGTCGGATGCACAGCATCGCTGATCTCCTCGGCCAGCTCCGGCATCCCCGGTGCCGGGTAGTCGACCTCGAACAGCGGTTGCGGGAATCCGTAGAAGTCGTGGATGGTCCTGGGCCTCGGCATGGCCGTCACCGCGGTGGCGTTGATGTACCAGTGCGCAGAGATCACGAGGATGGCGCGCGGACGCGGGACGGCGTCGCCGAAGGCCCGCCAGGCGCGCGTGTAGCGGTTGTCCTGCAGCGCGTTCATCGGGTTGCCGTGCCCGAGGAACGCCGCAGGCATCCGACCGGGCGTCTCGGTGGACACGTGTGCTTCCCGTGCGGCCTAGACCGGCCCGATCTCGACGCGGTTGCCGTTGGAGATCTCGGTGGACAGTCGCTCGAGCATCTCGTCGTTGAGCGTCACATCGCGCTCGCGTGCCTGCTGCTCGAGAGCCGCCCGCACCTGCTCCGGCGGCTGCTCGGCGTGGGTCTCGAACACGTGGTCGGCGAGCTCGGCGAGCTCCTGTGAGACCTCGTCGTACGGCGTCTCGTGGTCGGACTGAGGCTGGTTCGGCATCGGGTCCATACCTCACACGCTACCCACTGCCAGTGGTGGTATGTCGGCGACGAAATAGCATCGAGGCATGGGCGAGGGTCACGGGCACGACGCGCGCGGACTGCGCACGGCGGCCGGGCGGCACCGCCGCCGGCTCGTGCTGGTGCTGCTGATCTCGCTGGTGATCCTGGTGGCCCAGGTGGTGGGCGGGCTGCTGTCGGGATCGTTGGCGCTGCTCGCCGACGCCGCCCACATGCTCACCGACGTGGCCGGGCTGGCCCTCGCACTGGTCGCGATCGCGCTGGCTCAGCGGCCGCCCACGCTGACCCGGACCTGGGGCTTCGCCCGGGCCGAGGTCCTCGCGGCCGGCGTCAACGGGGTGGTGCTCGTCGCGGTGGGCGTGTGGGTGCTGGTGGAGGCCGGTCGGCGCTTCGCCGACCCGCCGGAGGTCGCCACCGGCACCATGCTGGCGTTCGGTGTGCTGGGCCTGGCCGGCAACGCCGTGGGGATCTGGCTGCTGGCCTCGACGCAGCGCGACAGCCTGAACATGCGCGGGGCCTTCCTGGAGGTGGTCAGTGACGCGGTTGCCAGCATCGGGGTGATCGTCGCGGCGCTGGTGACCCGCTACACGGCGTTCCAGGCCGCTGACACGGTGGTGGCCGTAGCGATCGCCCTCTTCATCCTGCCGCGGGCGCTGCGGCTGGTCCGAGACGCGGTCCGGGTGCTGCTGGAGAGCACACCGCGCGACGTCGACCTCGCCGAGGTACGCCGGCATCTCCTCGAGATCCCGCGGGTGCTCGACGTGCACGACTTGCACGCGTCCACGGTCACGTCCGGCTTGCCGGTGCTCAGCGCCCACGTGGTGGTCGACTCCGGCTGCTTCCACGACGGTCACGCCCCGCAGGTGCTGGACCAGCTGCAGCACTGCCTGGCCAACGACTTCGACGTGCTGCACTCCACCTTCCAGCTCGAGCCCCACGGGCACCTCCACCACGAGCACTCGCAGCATCCCTGAGCCGGGTTCCCGAGTAAAGAGTGCGGCGTTTTTGACACGGATGTGACGTAGCCGACGCAGGCTGGGGGCATGACTGGGGGAGTCCTGACTCGATTTGTAGCCGCGGCCTTGCTTTCCGTGCTCTTCCTCGCGCCCGGTCTGGCATCGCCGGCCTCCGCGCACACCGAGCTGGACAACGCCGTCCCCGCCGCCGATGTCACCCTGGAGCGGACGCCGGGCAGCGTGCAGCTGAACTTCACCGAGCCGATCGATGCCGAGCTCGCCAGCGTCGTCGTACGTGGGCCGGACGGCGCCAACCTCGTCGAGGGCACAGCGCGGCAGTCCGGACCCGGCCTCATCCAGCCGATCCACGCCGCCGCCCGAGCGGGGCTGGTCGAGGTCTCGTACCGGGTGGTGTCGCTGGACGGGCACCCGGTCTCCGGCACGTACACCTTCGAGGTGCTGCGGGGAGACCCGAACGCCTCGTCGGGGGAGCCGGGCGCCGGCGCCGGAGGCGCGTCCGACGACGGAGCCGGCACCGATGTCTCGCTGGTGGGGCCGCTGCTCGGCGCAGCCGCCGTGGCCCTGCTGGTCCTGACCGGCGCCGTGCTCGCCCGCCGCCGCCGCGCCCGCACCGCACCGGCAGGGGGTCGAACCCCGCTGCAGCCGGACGCGGCACCGCAGACCGGCAGACCGGCACCATGACCAGCGGCATGATGAGCGCGCCGGTCGCGCAGCACGAGACACCGTCTCCGGGCGGCCGTGGCGGCCGTGCACGGTGGGCGTTCGCCGGTCCGGCCGTCGCCCTGCTGGGCATGCTCGTGGCGCTGCTCGTCGCCGGCGGCGCACCCGAGCCCGTGGCCGCCGGGCTGCCCGACCCCGGACCGGTCACCGCGTGGGGGCTGCCGCTCTCACGCCTCGTGTTCGACCTCGCGTTCGTCGTCGTCATCGGGTCGCTGGTGACGGCCGCCCTGCTGCCGGCCGAGGAGTTCACCGACACGGCCGCCGCGGCGCTGCTGGCCGCCGGATGGGGCGCCGCCGTCTGGGCCCTGTCTGCGGCCGCGCTGCTGCTGTTCACGGTCTCCGACGTCCTCGGGGTGCCCCCGCTGCGCGTGTTCAGCACCGACCCGGGCTACGCCCTCGAGTTCACCGCGGGCCGCGGACTGCTGCTCGTGGTCGGCTGCGGGATCGTCCTCGCCTCCTACAGCCGGTGGACGCAGACCCGGGCCGGCGTCGCCGCCCTGCTGGCACTCGCGGTCGCCGCCCTGCTTCCCGTGCTCTTCGCCGGCCACTCGTCCGCAGCCTCCGACCACGACCTGGCCACCTCCAGCCTCATCGTGCACGTCGTGGGCGCATCGGTGTGGGTCGGAGGGCTGGCGGGCGTCCTCCTGCTGCTCCGGCGCCGGCCTCGGACCCTTGCCGACGTGCTGCCCCGCTACAGCATGCTCGCGCTGGTCTGCTTCGGCGCGGTGGCGTTCTCCGGCCTGCTGAACGCCTGGGTCCGTACGTCCGGCGACCTGGGCCTGTGGGCGGGCTCCGGCTACGGCGCGCTCCTGATGGTCAAGGTCGCCGGCCTGGTGGCGCTGGGTTGCTTCGGCTACTGGCACCGCCTCCGCACCATCGACGGCCTGACTGCCGGCCGCCCGCGTGCCTTCGCCCGCCTTGCGTCGGTCGAGGTGCTGGTGATGGCGGCGACCGTCGGGGTCGCGGTGGCGCTGTCGCGCACCCCGCCGCCCGCCGGAGCCACCGCCGACGTCCCGACGCACGGCCTGGGACATCCGACCCTGGGGGACGACGTCGAGCCGTTCTCGCTGACCCGGTTCGTCACCGAGTGGCGCCCGGAGGCCATCTGGCTGCTCATCGTGGTGGTCATGTTCGGCTGCTACCTCGCCGGCCTGCGGCGTCTGCGCCGTGACGGCGTGGCCTGGCCGTGGTCGCGACCGGCCGCGGCCGCCGGTGCCGCCGTCGTGGCGCTGCTCGCCACCAGCGGTGGGCTCGCGACGTACTCCACCGCGACGTTCTCGCTGCAGGTCGTACAGTTCCTCACGCTGCTGATCGTGGTGCCGACGCTGGTCACCCTGAGCGCGCCGGCCACCATGCTGGCCCTGGTGCTGCGACCGGCCCAGCAGACCGCCGCCCGGAGTGCGGAAGCGGTCCCAGCGCTGCCGACCTCACGGGTGACGGCATGGCTCCTCGACCCGCTCAACATGCTCATCGTCGTCACCGTCACGGTCTTCGCGCTGTACGCGACCCCGCTGCTGGAGGCGTCGCTGCGCAGCGCGCCGCTGCACTTGGCGGTGAACGTGTTCACGCTCGCCGTCGGCTGCGTGCTGTGGTCGTCGATGCTCGGTGTCGACGGTGTGCTCCCGCGGCGGCCGCGGGGTTACCGCATGTGGGTGCTGTTCGGCTTCGTGGTCCTGCTCGGCGGTATCGCCGTGCGGATCTACCTCAGCGACGTGATCCTCGCCGGCAACTGGTTCGCCGACCTCGACTGGGCGTGGGTCGAGCTGTCGACCGACCAGCGCCTCGGCGCGCTGCTGATGGGCGTCGGTGTCGTCACGCTCGGACCCCTGCTGGCCGCGCTGATCGGCCGGCGCCGCACGCCGGCGCAGGGCTGACGCCCGCGCAGCGCACTCTCAGGCCCTCGCCGTCGCACGCCGGCTGCCCAGCGCCCGCATCACCGGCGTGGCGGTGACACCGTGCACGACCACGCTGAACAGGATCGTGAACGACACCGTGGCCCACAGCCATGGGAGGTCGTTGACGAAGCTGCTGCTGGCGAACGCCAGGTAGAACACCGAGCTGATCCCGCGTACGCCGAACGCCGCCATGGCCACCCGCTCGCGCAGCGGCACCGCCACACCGGTCAGGGAGAGCCAGCCGGTCACCGGCCGCACCACGAGCACGAGGAGGACGCCGACCGCCGCACCGCTCCACGTCAACGAGGAGAACAGGCCGCTGGACATCGCGACTCCGAGCAACAGCAGCAGGATCCAGGTCAGCATGCGTTCGAACTGCTCGATGAAGTGGTGCAGGTCGAAGTGGTAGGCGTGGTCGCGCTCGTTCCCGCGGATGGCGACAGCGGCCACGAACACCGCGACGAATCCGTAGCCGTGCAGCAGCTCCGCAGCCCCGTAGACCCCGAAGGTCATCGCCAGCCCCAGCATCGGCTCGCCGACTTCGGCGAGCC
>DATABY010000013.1:0-4250 GCA_036259355.1 Nocardioidaceae bacterium | reverse complement strand
TGCAGCTTCAGCTGCGGGCCGACGACGATCACCGACCGGCCGGAGTAGTCGACGCGCTTGCCGAGGAGGTTCTGCCGGAACCGGCCCTGCTTGCCCTTGAGCATGTCGGACAGCGACTTCAGCGGGCGGTTGCCCGGCCCGGTGACCGGACGGCCACGCCGACCGTTGTCGAACAGCGAGTCCACGGCCTCCTGCAGCATCCGCTTCTCGTTGTTGACGATGATCTCGGGGGCACCGAGGTCGAGCAGCCGCTTCAGCCGGTTGTTGCGGTTGATCACCCGGCGGTAGAGGTCGTTCAGGTCCGAGGTGGCGAAGCGGCCACCGTCGAGCTGGACCATCGGACGCAGGTCCGGCGGGATGACCGGGACGCAGTCGAGCACCATGCCGCGCGGGCTGTTGTTGGTGGTGAGGAAGGCGGACACGACCTTGAGGCGCTTGAGCGCACGGGTCTTGCGCTGCCCCTTCCCGGTGCGGATGACGTCGCGCAGCGCCTCGGCCTCCGCGTTGAGGTCGAACGTCTCCAGGCGCCGCTGGATGGCCTGCGCGCCCATGTAGCCCTCGAAGTACTTGCCGAAGCGGTACTTCATGTCGCGGTACAGGATCTCGTCGCCCTCGAGGTCCTGGACCTTGAGGTTGCGGAAGCGGGTCCACACCTCCTCGAGCCGGTCGAGCTCGCGCTGCGCCCGGTCACGGAGCTGCCGCATCTCGCGCTCGGCGCCCTCCTTGACCTTGCGGCGGGCATCGGCCTTGGCCCCCTCCGCCTCCAGGGCGGCGAGGTCCTCCTCCAGCTTCTTGGCGCGAGCCTCGATGTCGGCGTCGCGGCGCTGCTCCATCGACTTGCGCTCGACGTCGATCTTGCCCTCCAGCGACGGGAGGTCACGGTGCCGCGCCTCCTCGTCGACCTGCGTGATCATGTACGCGGCGAAGTAGATGACCTTCTCGAGGTCCTTCGGCGCCAGGTCCAGCAGGTAGCCCAGCCGGCTGGGCACACCCTTGAAGTACCAGATGTGCGTCACGGGCGCGGCGAGCTCGATGTGGCCCATCCGCTCGCGGCGCACCTTCGAGCGGGTCACCTCGACGCCGCAGCGCTCGCAGATGATGCCCTTGAAGCGCACCCGCTTGTACTTGCCGCAGTAGCACTCCCAGTCGCGGGTCGGCCCGAAGATCTTCTCGCAGAAGAGACCGTCGCGCTCGGGCTTGAGCGTGCGGTAGTTGATGGTTTCCGGCTTCTTCACTTCACCGTGCGACCACTGACGAATCTCGTCAGCCGTAGCAAGGCCGATGCGAAGCTCGTCGAAGAAGTTCACGTCCAGCAAGGCAGTTCCCTCGTTTGCTGTTGTCGCCTATGGCGGAGGTGGGTGGGGGTCTGCGTCGCCGGCAGGCTGCTGCCTGCCGGCACGCCCTCAGACCTCCTCGACACTGCTGGGCTCGCGCCTCGACAGGTCGATGCCCAGTTCTTCGGCTGCACGGAAGACGTCCTCCTCCGTCTCGCGCATCTCCACGGCGGTGCCGTCGCTGGAGAGCACCTCGACGTTCAGGCACAGCGACTGCATCTCCTTGACGAGAACCTTGAAGGACTCAGGGATGCCCGGTTCGGGGATGTTCTCGCCCTTCACGATGGCTTCGTAGACCTTCACCCGGCCCACCACGTCATCGGACTTGATCGTCAGCAGCTCCTGCAGCGCGTAGGCGGCGCCGTACGCCTCGAGGGCCCAGACCTCCATCTCACCGAAGCGCTGACCACCGAACTGCGCCTTACCGCCGAGCGGCTGCTGGGTGATCATGGAGTACGGGCCGGTCGAGCGCGCGTGGATCTTGTCGTCGACCAGGTGGTGCAGCTTCAGGATGTACATGTAGCCCACCGACACCTTGTCCGGGAACGGCTCGCCGGACCGGCCGTCGAACAGCGCGGCCTTGCCGTCCGCCTCGACCAGGCGCTTGCCGTCGCGGTTGGGCAGCGTCGAGGACAGCAGCCCCTGGAGCTCGTCCTCGCGAGCACCGTCGAACACCGGTGTCGCCACCTTGACGTCGGGCGGCGCCTCGGTCATGCCGATGCTCTCGAGACGCTTCTGCCACTCCTCGGCGATGCCGTCGACGTTCCAGCCCTGCTTGGCGATCCACCCGAGGTGGATCTCCAGCACCTGGCCGACGTTCATCCGGCCGGGCACGCCGAGCGGGTTCAGCACGATGTCGACGGGGGTGCCGTCCTCCAGGAACGGCATGTCCTCGATCGGCAGGATCTTGGCGATGACACCCTTGTTGCCGTGCCGGCCGGCGAGCTTGTCACCGTCGGAGATCTTCCGCTTCTGCGCGACGTAGACCCGGACCAGCTGGTTGACGCCCGGGGGCAGCTCGTCGCCCTCGTCACGGTCGAAGACACGGACCCCGATGACCGTGCCGCTCTCACCGTGGGGGACCTTCAGCGAGGTGTCACGGACCTCCCGTGCCTTCTCGCCGAAGATCGCACGCAGCAGCCGCTCCTCCGGGGTCAGCTCGGTCTCACCCTTGGGGGTGACCTTGCCGACCAGGATGTCGCCTGTGGTGACCTCGGCGCCGATGCGGATGATGCCGCGCTCGTCGAGGTCGGCCAGCATCTCGTCGGAGACGTTGGGGATGTCCTGGGTGATCTCCTCCGGGCCCAGCTTGGTGTCGCGGGCGTCGACCTCGTGCTCCTCGATGTGGATCGAGGTCAGGACGTCCTCCTGCACCAGCCGCTGGGACAGGATGATCGCGTCCTCGTAGTTGTGGCCCTCCCAGGACATGAAGGCGACCAGCAGGTTGCGGCCCAGCGCCATCTCACCGTCGTCGGTGCAGGGACCGTCGGCGATCGGCGTGCCGACCTCGAGGCGCTGCCCCTCGGTCACCAGCGGACGCTGGTTGATGCACGTGGTCTGGTTGGACCGCCGGAACTTGGCCAGCCGGTAGGTCTGCTGGGTGCCGTCGTCGTTCATGACCTCGACGTAGTCGGCCGACACCTCGGTGACCGCACCGGCCTTCTCGGCCACGATCACGTCGCCGGCGTCGACGGCGGCGCGGAACTCCATGCCGGTCCCGACCAGCGGCGACTCGCTCTTGATCAGCGGCACGGCCTGCCGCTGCATGTTGGAGCCCATCAGCGCGCGGTTGGCGTCGTCGTGCTCGAGGAACGGGATCATGGCGGTCGCCACCGACACCATCTGGCGCGGGGAGACGTCCATGTAGTCGACCTCGTCCCGCGGGATGAAGTCGACCTCACCGTGGCGCTGGCGCACCAGCACCCGCTCCTCGGCGAACCCGCCCTGCTCGGTCAGCGGCGCGTTGGCCTGCGCGATGACGAAGCGGTCCTCCTCGTCGGCGGTGAGGTACTCGACCTGGTCGGTGACCTTGCCCTTGACGACCTTGCGGTACGGCGTCTCGACGAAACCGAACGGGTTGACCCGGCCGTAGGTGGACAGCGACCCGATCAGCCCGATGTTGGGGCCCTCCGGGGTCTCGATCGGGCACATCCGGCCGTAGTGGGAGGGGTGCACGTCGCGGACCTCGAAGCCGGCCCGCTCGCGCGACAGCCCGCCGGGGCCGAGCGCGGACAGGCGCCGCTTGTGCGTGAGCCCGGCGATCGGGTTGGTCTGGTCCATGAACTGGCTCAGCTGCGAGGTGCCGAAGAACTCCTTCAGCGCCGCCACGACCGGACGGATGTTGATGAGCGTCTGCGGCGTGATCGCCTCGACGTCCTGCGTGGTCATGCGCTCGCGCACCACCCGCTCCATCCGGGCGAGGCCGGTGCGCAGCTGGTTCTGGATCAGCTCGCCGACCGTGCGCAGGCGCCGGTTGCCGAAGTGGTCGATGTCGTCGGGCTCGACCACGACCTCGCCGCGCGGTGAGGGCAGCTCGACCCGGCCGTCGTGCAGTGCGACGAGGTAGCGGATCGTCGCGATGATGTCGTCGATCGTCAGCGTCTGCTGGTCGAACGGCTGCTCGAGGCCCAGCTTCTTGTTGATCTTGTAGCGGCCGACCTTGGCCAGGTCGTAGCGCTTGCTGTTGAAGTAGTAGTTGTCCAGCAGCGTCTGGGCGGCCTCGCGGGTCGGCGGCTCGCCGGGGCGCAGCTTGCGGTAGATGTCGAGCAGCGCGTCGTCCTGGCCGGAGGTGTGGTCCTTGTCCAGCGTCAGACGCACCGACTCGTAGTCGCCGAACTCCTCCAGGATCTGGGCGTCGCTCCAGCCCAGTGCCTTCAGCAGCACGGTGACGTTCTGCTTGCGCTTGCGGTCCAGGCG
>DATABY010000012.1:0-8705 GCA_036259355.1 Nocardioidaceae bacterium | reverse complement strand
GTGCCCCGCAGGCGCACGCCCGCGGGAGACTCACCGGATGGATCCCGACGGCTTGAGGGTGCCCCCCGCAGCCGGGTCGCACCGGCGGCCGGCGTCGTGACCCAGGGGCGCATCGTCCCCGGTACCGCGGCGTACCGTCGGGTGACGCTCGCGATGTTCCTCGCCGGTCTCGCGACCTTCGCGCTGCTCTACGCGACACAGGCGCTGCTTCCGCTCATCGCCGAGGAGTACGACGCCTCGTCCTCGCAGACGGGTCTCACCGTCTCGTCGGCCACGGGGGCGCTCGCCCTGGCCATCCTTCCCCTCTCGGCCTTGTCAGAACGGTGGGGCCGGGCACGGGTCATGGTCATTTCGCTGGTCGTCGCCGGAGTGCTCGGGCTGGGCGCGGCGCTCGCTCCGACGCTGTCCGTGCTGGTGCTCCTGCGCGCTCTCCAGGGCCTCGCGCTCGCCGGCGTCCCCGCCGTCGCGATCGCCTACCTCGGCGAGCGGGTCGACCCTGCCGCGCTCGGTCAGGCCGTGGGCTCCTACGTCGCGGGCAACGCGATCGGAGGGCTGGCCGGCCGACTCGTTCCCAGCGTGGTCGCCGATCTTGCCGGCTGGCGGATCGGCGTCGCCAGCCTGGCCGCGGGAACCCTGCTGGTGACGCTGGCGCTCTACCGCACCATGCCGGCCCGCGACCGCCAACCCGGGCGCCGCGAGCACACCCACAGTGTTCCGCTGCGGCTGCTGGTCACTGTCTCTGGCCGCCACCTCGCCGACCCACGGCTGCGAGGCCTGTACGTGCTGGCCTTCTGCTGTATGGGGTCCTTCGTCGCGCTGTACAACTACGTGGGCTTCCGGCTCGTCGCGCCGCCCTATGACGTCCGTCCCGCCGTGGTCGGCCTGGTCTATCTCAGCTACGTCGCCGGCTCCGCCAGCTCGGCGGTGGCCGGGCGGCTCGCCGACGCGTGGGGACGGCGCCGCGTCTTGCTCGGCGGTCTGGCGGTCTTCTGCGCCGGCGTGGCCCTGACACTGCCAACACCCTTCCCGGTCGTGCTGTCGGGGCTTGTCGTCGCGACGACGGGATTCTTCGCTGTTCACGCCACGGCGAGCGGATGGGTGGCCAAGCGCGCCACCCATGCGCGCGCTCATGCCTCTGCGCTGTACCTCCTGGCCTACTACACCGGCTCGAGTGTGCTCGGCTGGGCGCTGGGGCTGCCGTTCGAGTACGCCGGCTGGGGCTGGCTGGTCGGCTGCGTGCTCGCGATCCTGTCGGTGGCCACCGCGGTCGCCGTGCGGCTCGGGCGCAGTGCGTGACAGCACCGCGGCGGAACGATCGGAGGCCTACGCCAGCCCGACCAGCTGCGCCATGAGCGAGACGCCGATGACCACCAGCACGATGCCGATGATGTCGAACACGACGCCAGAGCGGACCATCTTCGTGATCGGGATCAGCCCAGATCCGTAGACGATGGCGTTGGGCGGCGTCGACACCGGCAGCATGAAGCCGTACGACGCCCCGAACGTCGCAGCCAGTGCGGGGATGACCGGGCTGACTCCCGCCGCGACCGCGATCGGGATCACGATGGGCACCACCACGGCGGCGCTTGCGGTGTTCGATGTGGTCTCGGAGATGAGCACGGCGATGATCACCGACACCACGGTGATCGCGACCAGGCTGGACACGCCGAGCCCGTCGACCAGCCCTTGACCCAGTGTCTCGGCCAAGCCGGTGTCCGAGAGCAGCGAACCCAGCACGATGCCGCCGCCGAACAGCAGGATGGTGCCCCAGTCGATGTTGACGGCCTCGTTCCAGCTGAGCGTGAACTTGCGCTCCCGCCAGTTGGTGGGCAGCAGGAAGAGCAGGGCGGCGGCCGCGATCGCGACGACACCGGTGTCGAGCCGCTCGCTCACCGCGGTATAGAGGTCCGACTCGTCACCGAGGACCAGCGCAAGCACACCGGGAAGGATCCAGAACGTCACCGCGAGCGCGAACACCAGGAGCGTGTTGCGGCCACCGGGCGTCATCGCGCCGAGCTTGCGGCGCTCCTCGTGGACGTACTCGGTGGCGCCGGGGATGCGCCGGATCTCGGGCTTGTTCAGCAGGAGCAGTACGACGCACAGCGCCGCGAACATCACCAGCACGATGGGCAGCGCGGTGACGACCCACTCGAAGAAGGTGATCGTGGTGTCGGTCTGCTGCTCGATGAGCTCGATACCGATCAGGTTCGGCGGGCTGCCGATCGGCGTGATGAGGCCGCCGACGCTGGCGCCGTAGGCGATCATCAGCATCAGGCAGGTACCGAACCGCAGTCGCGTCGGGTCGGACTCGCCGGTTTCGCTGGTGATGAGTCCGGACAGCGCCCCCATCATGCCGAGCCCGATGGGCAGCAGCATCGCCGTTGACGCGGTGTTGGAGATGAACGCGCTGACGGCGGCGCCGATCGCACCGAAGGCGATGATGACCCCGTACGTCGATCGGCTCACGCCCGGCAGCGACAGAACGCGGAACGCGAACCGTCTGTCCAGGCCGTGCGTGGTCATCGCCTCGGCGATGATGAACGCGCCGATGAACACGAACAGCGTGGAGTCCCCGAAGGTGGCGAAGACGTCGTCGACCGGAGCCACTCCCAGCAGCACGCACAGGGCCATCGCCACGATGGCCGTGACCGGGATCGGGATCGCCTCGGTGAGCCAGAAGATGATCGTGAAGACCATGATGGCGGCGAGGTTCTGCTGCGCGCGGTCGATCTCCATGGGCAGCAGCAGGACGACCAGTGCGGCCAGCGGCCCGAGGAAGAGCCCGACGGTGCGGCGGTTGCGTTCGAAGCGCTCCTCGGCCGGTGTCAGCCGTTCACGCTGCTCGTCGAGCGTGCGGTAGGTCTTGCCCCGTGTGAACTGGGTACTCACCGTGGATCAGCTCCCGACGTTCGGTTACTGCATGAGCAACATACCCGAGTCGAGGCGTCGATGGCGGCATCGACGTGGCGTTGAGCAGACGGGTCGCAGTCAGCAGGTCACCGCTTCCGCTTGACGTGTCGGTGACCGTCGACGAGCAGCGCAGAGCTCCGCGTGGCGGTCAGGCCACGTCGCTCTCGGCCGGCTCGGCTCCGGCGACGCCCGCCTCCCCGGCCGACGGCCGCTGGGAGCGGTGCAGCCCGGCCAGTCGCACCAGCGCCGCATCGGCGGCGTCCGCGGCGTCGGCGGCGTTGAGCCCCGTCACCATGGCAACCGCCTTGCGCCTCGGACCGACAGCCGAGCCGGTCTGGAACAGCCGCAGCACCAGGTCGCCACGGGTCGCCGCGGCCATGCTGGTGAACTCCAGCCCGAGTCGGTATCCGTCGGTCGAGGCCCTGGCCGAACGAACCACCGCGGGTACCGGTTCCTCCAGCATCGGGGAGAGGTCGAGGGCCACACCGGTGCCCGGCTCCGCCTCGAAGTCGGCCACCGCCGTGGCACCGGTGAGGGACAGGTCGTGCAACGGCGAGATGCGGCCGTTGAGTCGCGCCACCCCGGAGGTGGGAAAGCGCACGGACGCACGTCGCTCGGACGCGAAGGGCGGCGCCGTGACCCGGTGCAGAGCAGCCGCCAGGAGGAAGCCGTTGAGGACCAGCCAGACCGCGGCTGCGTGCGCGACCCACGGAATCTCGTAACTGAGTGGCGTGTGGCCCAGCACCGTGGCCGCGTACCACAGGCCGCTACCGACGGATCCCAGCAACAACGCCACCAACAGGCGGGGCGCGGACATGGTGCGCCGTCCGTCGTTGGTGCGGCCCTTGTCGGTGACGGTGAACCGTCGCGGACGGGTGCTGAAGATCGCTGCCGTGGCCCGCAGGGCGGCCGGCATCCGCACGAACTCGAACACGGTGGAGGGCCACATCGGAGCACGCCCCCGCGCCAGCAGCCGCATGGCCAGCCGTTGCGCCACCAGCGTGCCGCCGAAGCACGCCAGGAACGTGGTCATGGGCGCGGACACGGGCAGTCCGCCGCTGAGAAGAGTGAGCATCGGGAGCACGATGAAGGCCAGGGTGCGCCAGGAGTCGAACCAGCCCAGCAGCGTGGAGGCATAGGAGAGCCGCTGATGCCAGTTCAGGCCGACGGCGGTGAGCGGGTTGTCGATCCGCAGCACCTGCATGGCACCGGACCCCCAGCGCATCCGCTGGTTGAGGTACTGATCGGAGTTCGCCGCAGCCAGGCCGCGAGCGAGGACCTCGTTGTGGTACACGGTCTTCCACCCCGCCTCGTGCAGCCGGATCGAGGTGTGGATGTCCTCGGTGACGGTCTCGGTGGCGATCCCTCCGACGTCACGCAGAGCCTCCACTCGGACCACCGCGTTCGTGCCGCACCAGAAGGCCGCGCCCCAGGCGTTCCTGGCCTCCGCGAGCAGGCGATAGAAGAGGTCCTGCTCGCAGTAGTCGCGCTTGCGGAGCCGGATGTGCTCGAACGAATCGGTGTTGTAGAACGACTGCGGCGTCTGGACGAGGGCGACGGCGGGGTCGGCGAAGTACCCGAGCGTGTTGGCGAGGAAGTCCGCCCGCGTCACGTGGTCGGCATCCAGGACGGCGATCAGCTCCGTGGCGACACTCGGCAGGGCGGCGTTGAGGTTGCCCGCCTTGGCGTGCTCCCGCGACTCACGGCTGCGGTACACGACGCCGAGCGAGCCGGCGACGTCGCGGACCCATGCCCGGTCACCGTCGTCGAGCACCCACACCTCGTGTGCCTGCGGAAGGGCGGCGGCGGCGGCCAGCGTCGGCAGCAGCACCTCCACCGGCTCGTTGTACGTCGGCACCAGCACGGTCACGCTTCGCTGCGACTCGTCGACCGGCTCGGGCGGAGCGACCGTGCCCGGTGCCCACAGCACGTGCAGGTACAGCCCGAACGTGACCAGGGCGTGCGTCTCCAGCAGCAGCAACGGCACCGCCAGCCACCACGACGACCCCGGCAGAGTCGCGACGGTTCGCCAGAGCAGGTAGCCGACACCGAGCACCAGGGCCGCCACCCCGACCGCGCGGACCGAACGGAGCCGAGCCCGTGAGTGCGGTGCGGGAAGGGCTTGGTCGTGGACATCTCGCCACGCCTTCGGTGACAGGGCAGTGCGCACGAGCGGTCCCCCGGGAAGATCAGCCAGGCTGCCACGGCAGCGACCGGTCGTAGCCCGGCCAGGAGATCTATCGGCGGGAGCAGGCGTCTCTTGAGCAACACCCGGCGTACCCTGCTGTTCCAAGGAGCAGGTCCACAAATGCCGGGGAGCAACCCATGGCCGCAGATACAGACCGCGTCGCCGAGCTCGAGCTGGAGCTGACCCGCCTCATGAAGGAGGTGGACCGCTACCGCACGGCGGCGGAGGACGCCTTACAGCAGCTGGACTGGTGCATCGGCTACTTCGCCGGGTCCCACAAGGGCCAGATCGCGAGGGCACTGAGCGGCAACCGGTCGCACATCCGTCGCAACCTCATGCAGCGGTCAGACCAGTCCATGCCCAGCCATCCCGAGAGTGACCAGCAGGCCAGCTGACCTGGCCGTGGTCGTCGGACCGGACCGGCTAGCCGCGGCGCCAGATCGCGAACTTGCCCTTGAGCCGGCGGTTGCCGTAGGAGACCGAGACGGCACCGCCGCGCCGGCAGGTCCGGTAGACCCGCACCTCTGACGTGAACCGGCCGACCCGCGCGTACGCGACGCGGCGGCCGCGGATGTCGAAGACCCGGTGGACGCGCGGCATGCGGGTGTTCCGGTGCACCTGCCGGTACTCGCCCTTGGTCACGCACCGTGGCGTGTCGGCCTGGGCGGTGGGGACGGCGATTCCGAACGAGGCGACCGCGAGCGCAAGGCCGCAGAGCATCTTCTTCATGGCCGAGTCCCCCTTGAACTGACGCGTGGGGACAGCGTAGGAACAACGGTGACTCTGCATACGTAGTTTGGCAGAAATCAGCGAGCGCGGGACCATTCTGTCACGGACCGTGTCCGCACAGACACGCTGCGGTGATCGAAAGCCATGTATACCGCAGCTTCGGGTCTCACCAAGGAGCAACCCGAACAGCCCGGCGAAGATTTTGCATTCCCCGGACACCGCCGAATGGGCCGGTCTAGGCTCGCCGTAACCTGCGCACTCGGGAAGTCCCCGGTCGACCGAGCCGGAGTCGTCTGCGCGGTGAGGCCGGGCGACCGCCGCGCCTGGGGGTGACGATGAACCTGTTGGCAGTGCGCAAGCGCCTGCTGCTCCTGGCCATGGCGGGCGTGCTGATGACCCTGGCGGTGGCGGTGGCCGCCGAGCTCTGCCTCGCCGAGCTCAGTACCATCAACCGTCAGCTCGCGCAGGTCAGCCACGCGCAGCGCTTCCACCAGGACGCCGACATGCTGCACGACGCGATGCGCGCCGACGTCGCCCGGGCACAGCTGGCCGGCTCGGGCACTCCTGGGCTGTCACCCGCCGCCGTACGGCGCGAGACCGCGCGCCACGCCGCCGACTACCGAAAGGCCCTGCGGGCCGTGGAGTCCCTGTCGCTGTCGGCGGACCTGGAGCAGGCTCTGGACCGGCTGCGTCCGGCCCAACGGACCTACGTGACGACCGCCGAGTCGTTGGTGCAGTCGGCCCTGGCCAACGGCGGCCGCGCACCGGCCGCCCTGGTGGGCTACGAGGCGGCGTTCCAGCAGCTGGTGCAGACCCAGTCCCAGGTCACTGACCAGCTGCTCGCCACGTCCGACCGCGTCGAGCGGGACGCCGCCGCGGAGAAGCAGGAGGCCGACCGCATGATCGCCACCGCCACGCTGGCCGCGCTGGCCGGCTGGCTGGCCCTGGTCGCGTGGCACATGCGCTCGATCCGCAGCCTGCATCGCGCACTCGTGCGGGAGGCCGAGCAACGCTCGGCCGCCGACCTGCTGCAACGAACCCTGCTGCCGACGGCGCTGCCTACCGTCCCCGGTCTCGCGCTCGCGGCGCGGTCTGTCCCCGGCAGCGTGGACCATCGAGTCGGCGGAGACTGGTACGACGTCGTGACCCTGCCCACGGGTGAGGTGTGTCTGGTCGTCGGCGACGTCGTCGGCCACGACCTGTCCGCCGCCAGCGGCATGGGTCAGCTGCGCAACGCCCTGCGCGCGTACGCCCTGGAGAAGGCGTCACCGGCGAGCATCCTGCGCCGGGTCAACCGGGCGGCCCACCTGATGGACGTCTCCGACCTCGCCACCTGCATCTGCGTCGTGCTCGACCCCGCCACCCTGGTGGTCAGGTGGGCCAGCGCAGGCCATCTCCCGCCGCTGCTCGCCACCGCCCCGGGAGCACGGCGCCTGCTGACCGGTCAGCCCGGTCCTCCGCTCGGGGTGATTGGGACCGCTCGCTATCCCCAGCACGAGCTCCAGCTCCGGCCGGGTGACAACCTCCTGCTCTACAGCGACGGCCTGGTGGAGCGGCGAAGCGCGCCGATCGACGCGGGCCTGACGGCGCTCGAGACGGTACCGATCTCGAACTGGGAGCCCGACGCCATCTGCGACCAGCTGCTCAGCACGCTGCTCAGCGACGGCTCCGACCACGACGACGACGTGACGCTGCTGCTGCTGCAGGTCAGCTCGCCACCGCCAGTGGCCGAGGCCGGGCTTTCCACCGCCCCGGCAGAGGTGTAGCCCCGACCACGACACGAAGAGCCACGGCTGGTGGGCGTACGACCTGGTCGGGCTGCTGGCCCGCTCCCCCGCGGCCTCCGCTGAGGGGCTGCTACGACGACGACACCTCCCGCTCGGTCCGAGAAGCCACGAGCGCGCGGGCCAGCGTCTCGGCGTCGTGCGGGCCGATGTGCCGGCGGTCACCGACGAAGAAGGTGGGGGTGCCGCGGGCGCCGCTGGCCTCCGCGCTGGCGACGTCGGCGCGAACGCGCTGCGCGTGTTCCTCGGCCCCGAGGTCGCGGACGAACTGCTCGACGTCGAGACCAAGCTCGCCGGCGTAGCCCACGAGATCCTCGAGCTCCAGCTCGTCCTGGTGCGCGAACAACACATCGTGCATCTCCCAGAAGCGACCCTGGGCGCCGGCCGCCTCGCCCGCACGTGCGGCGGTCTCGGCATGCGGGTGTACGTCGGGCAGCGGCAGGTGCCGGAACACGTAGCGCAGGTCGTCGCCGAACCGCAGCCGCAGCTCCCTCCCGACGCCGGTCGCCCTGGCGCAGAACGGGCACTCGAAGTCGCCGTACTCCACCAGGGTGAGCGGCGCGTCCACCCGACCGCGGATGTGGTCATGCGCCACGTCCACCGGGCGGTCGAGCACCCGCGGCAGGCCCGCGGTGCGCTCACCGCGGAACACCCGAGCGGCCCAGAACAGCAGCCAGCCCACCGCGGTGGACAGCACGGCGGCGAGCAGCACACCCACCGTGGCCGCGTCGCGCAGCTCCGGTGTCTCGAACGCCAGGCCGACGATCAGCAGTGACACGGTGAACCCGATGCCCGACAGCGCAGCGCCGCCGAGCACCTGGCCCTGCCCCACACCCTGCGGCAGTCCCCCCATGCCGAGGCGCACGCCACCCAAGGCTCCGAAGCCGACACCGACCAGCTTGCCGACCACCAGGCCCAGCACCACGCCCCACGTCAGCGGGGAGCCGAACGCGTCGGCGAGCACGCCGCCGCGCAGGTCCACGCCGGCGTTGGCCAGCGCGAACAGCGGCACGACGACGAAGCTGGTCCAGGGATGCAGTGTCGTCTGCAGACGCTCGTTCACCGAGATGGCACGGGCGATGCCGAGCTTGGCG
>DATABY010000011.1:0-17736 GCA_036259355.1 Nocardioidaceae bacterium | reverse complement strand
GCACCCGGCGTACTCGGGCAGACATTGGTCTCTCCCAAGGACGCTTGTCTAGGACAGCGCTGGCCTGGGGCGGCGTCGTCGCGCTGACAGCACTGTGGGACCTGGCGGCTTGGTTGGCGCAGCCCGCCTACAACGTCGCCTCGGCGGCCCATCCGACGATCTCGCTTCTGCTCGACCCACTGAGTGGGTCAGCCTTGCCGCGATTCCTCCTCTGGTGTTGCTGGCTGTACGTCGGCTACAGGCTGGTCCGCCGATGACTATGCGCGTGGTGACAATTCTTGGTTTCGCGCTGCTGGGCGGGGTCGCCGTGATGCTGTATCTGGCAGGGCGTACCCGAAGGCTCGGGCTCGTTCCTCTGGGCGATCTTGTCGATGCCCTGCGGTCCCGGGCTGTCGTTCGCCTCGTGCTGGTGATGGTCTGGGGGTGGGTGGGGTGGCACGTGCTCGCACGCTGATGCGGCCCACGGGCGAGATCTGCGGAAGACCAGCTCGATCAGATGGCGGAACGGGCGGACGGGATAGGGGAAACAACGCGCCGGAGGCTGGCGCGCTTGCCCGGGCCATCGGTTCGTTCTGTCGGTGCACGCTGCCAAAGTTGCAGAACGCCTACACCGAGGACGAGTACCTTGCGATCGATGCCCGCGTCGCCCGGGACTCAGCGAAGTTGCCCAAGCGAGTGCAGAAGATCCTTCGCTTGTGACCGGCTCACCGATGACTTTCGGGCTCCCAATTCGTCGAATAGAAGGGAGCGACACTGCAAGGTGAAGGGAGCAGCTTCCATGCAGGATCTGTTGGTGGACTTCATCACCTCACTGGACGGCTACGGGGCCGCGGAAGGCTGGCCCGGGTGGTGGGGGCTCGAAGGCCCCGAGTACCTGGCCTGGCTCGGCCAGCAGCCCGAACGCGACTACACGATCCTGATGGGTGCGAACACGTACCGTCTGATGTCTGGATTCGCCGATGAATCCGAGGCATCGGCATCGAAGGAGACAACCGACGAGGACGCTTCCATCGCCGAACTCGCCAACGCATCCAAAGTGGTGTTCTCCACGACCCTGCAGTCCCCGTTGTCGTGGCCCAACACCCGGCTGATCAGCGGAGATGCGATCGAGGCCGTGCAGGAGATGAAGCGGACAGGCACAGAGCCGCTGCGCACCCTCGGCAGCCTCACCCTGTGCCGGTCGCTCCTCAAGGCAGGGCTGGTGGACCGTTTCCGGCTGGTGGTCTTCCCTGTGATCACCGGCAAGACGGGCCGGGACCGCATCTACGACGGCTACCCCGATGTCGCTCTCGATATGGTTGCCAACCAAACGTTCGACGGCAGACTCCAGCTGCTCGAGTACGTCCCCACTGTCCTTACCGGTCCACCCGTCCCCTGATCGACGGGAGCTTTGAACACGCTGAAGCGCTGCGAGACGGCCGGGCGCTCGACAGCCCCGTTCGGTAGCCGGCAGTCCACGTGGCGTCTTTCCGACCTCGCGGGTGTCGAACGGCCGTACGGGAACCACCCCACAGCCAGCCCTCGGCGCGACCGCGCGCATCGCGGCGGCGAATGCGGACATTCGGTTGCCGGTCGGCCCTGGGGTTAGTCCAACCGATAAATGTGCTCAACGACATCTGCGCCTACGCCAGCCGCCCAAGAAGTCACCTCACCGATCTGCACGAACCCGTTGTGCAGGAGCACCTTGCTCGACCCACGGTTGTGTGCCGCCGCGCGTGCGAACAACGGCCGTTCAGTCTCCCGCGCGATGAAGATCTGCACGGCCGCGGACGCGATGCCGCGCCCCCACCGCGCTGGATCAATCCAGTAGGTCACCTCACGGTCGCCATCAACAGTGAAGCTTGCGATCATGCCAGCAAGCGCACCGTCCTCTTCGATCGCTTGGTTGGTGTTTTCCGGGTCGGACCGAACGCGTTGGTAGTGAGCGTCGAACGCTGCCCGGTCCGCGGGATCCGCACGTGTGAACGCCGCCATGTGGACCGCCTTCGGATCGCTCTCCCACCGGAAGAGAGCGTCAAGGTCATCCCCATGTAGAGCTCGAAGAGTGATCGTCACCCTGGCAACCTATAGAACAGATGCGCCGGTCCGGGTCGACGCAAGCGTTCCCCCGGGCGGATCACCGGGCCGGTAGCGACTCGCGGCGGATCGGTGCGTTGACGTGAACGCTCGCGACCGAGGGCGTCGTGGTCGCTCGCTTCCTGAATGAACGGGGCTGCCAAGGGTTCGACGGTGGTGGTGGGATTGGCAGAAAGCGGCTTCCTCCGCGCGAGGATGCTCCATACTGTGCCGTGGCGCGGTGCTCTGTGGCTCCGCTCGCGAAAGCAGGGAGTCGTTGTGCGCAGCGTTCGGTGTTCGGTGCTTGCAGTTGCGTTGGTGGGTTCGGCGATCCTTCCTGCCGCCTCGTCGGCGCAGGCGGGGGATCTTCGGGGGCCCCGACAGCTCGACGTGCGTCTGTCTGCGTCGGGTGTTCACGCTCGCGATTCGTTGGCGGCTGGTCGCTACCGGATCCGGGTTCGTGCCCCGCGTCGAAGCCCAGGGCTCTTGCTGCTGGTGAAGCCGGACCGAGGCTATACCCGTGCGGACTTGCGGGCAGATGATCGGCGTGGAGGCCGAGAGGCCAACCGACGGATCAGCCAGAACCTGCGCTTCTTCGGGGGCGTGGAGATGGGCGCCGGAGGGTCGAGCACGCTGTGGGAAACGCTGTACGCCGGCCGGTACTGGCTGGTCGGCCTGTCTGCGCGGCGGCCCCGGGTCTCGATGAAGACGATCCATGTCCACGGCACCCCGTTCGTGAGTTCCTTCCCGCGGGTTTCCGCCACGGCCACCAGCCTCGACCAGGGCCTGCGGCTCAGCCGAAGGATCCCGCAGACCGGACGAGTGTTGATTCGCAACAGGAGCGATCGTCTCGATTCCCTGTTCTTCGTGCCGCTGCGACGGAATGCGACCTACGCCGACTTCCTGCGTGCGCTCCGCCGGCCCCGCGGTGACGTGCCGATCCGATTCCGTGGGTTCCGGACAACCGCTCAGCTTTCACCTAACGCGGCCTTCGTGCTCCGGTACCGGTTGCGACCCGGCACCTACGTGGTGATGGGCATCCGCGGCATCAACGCGCTGCTCAACCCTTCCCAGGAACCCCTTCGCCGGCTGATTCGACCCGTGAGGGTGCGTCCGGCCACTCAAGTGCGGTCCCGGACCGTTGCACCCACGAGCTCGCGCTTCGGTGAAGGTCTTGGACCGGCGCGCGCGGTCGGAGACGCATCCCAACCACACTGGCCAGCGTGGGCCCTGAGGGCAGCCGACAAGCCGGAAAACTGACCGCACCCAGAAGGGGTTCTGGCGAGACGATCAGGGCTGTCTGCGGGTTCCATCTAACCCATACGACCTCTGCACGGGGCTCACTCGAAGGGAGGAGACATGATCCTCACCATCGCCAAGGTTGCCGACTTTGACCAGTTCCTGAGGACCTTCTCGACCAGAGGCGCCGAGAAGCGAAGAGAGCATGGATGCAAGGGCTCTCACGTGTTCCGGGATCCCGATGACCGCAACCGCGTGTGGGTCTTCTTCGACTGGACGATCGAGGATTACGAGGGGTTTCTCTCCGATCCCGAGGTTCCTGCGATCGCGCAGGAGCTCGCCCTGCGAGAGCCACCAGTGAAGGCCGACCCCATCGCGCAATACGACTCCTGACCCGGTTCCTCTCCCTCCGTTTGCCACCTGGCCACTTGTGCCGCCGTACGAGAAGCGCAAGACCCTGATCCCGACCGCCGGAAGAGTGCGGCAGCAGGAGATAGCGCAGCCCTGCCGCCAACCCGAGCCCCTTGGCGGATCGCCCCCGACGTTGGCTGGCATCGCTCGCGCTCGCGCCTACCGCCCGTTCGGTGCGTGTTTCGCGCAGAGGGGCCTCGAAATCACCACGGAGTAGCCCACAACAGGGCATCGTCGTGACTGCGCGCAGACCGGCGCGACCCGCGCACTATGCGGCGCAGCGGACGTTCACGCCCGATCCAGCTGTCATGGTTGACTGACGAAATGTCCGAGATCTTGACGGCTCGGCCGAGTGAGCTATGACGTTGTCTGCCAGGGGGAGAGGTCCAGGTCGGGGTAGCGCTGCGCGACACCGGCGAGCGTGTCCGTGGTCCAGTAGGGGTGGCCCGGCGGTGGGAAGCCGAACAGGGCGAGCTGCCTCGGCGTTGCACGCTCGACGAAGCGGTACCAGTCGGGGTCGTGGCTATGGCTCACCCAACTGTGGCGTTGCGCCCATTCCGCAACGCTCGGTCGGTAGTTGACGTGCATGCTGTACCGCACCCCACGCGGAGCGCTCAGGGCGGTGCCGCGGTGGAACGTGCTTGGCTGGAAGGCGACAACGGTTCCGGCGGGCCCGGTCGCGGATTCTTCGGCGTCGTACAGCTCCGGGTGCGCGGTCGGCGCTACGAAACCGGCGCTGTCAGCGTCGGCACCTGGTGCGCTGCGCGGGTACCAGTTCGGCTTGGCGGGGAAGGACTGGGTGTGCTGGCGCGACAGCATGTGCGGTGGCCCAAGTTCCTCCGGCACGTCGACGAGGTAGACGAACATCTCCACCTGCTGGTAGGCCACGGCGTCGGTCGGGACCACCAAGGTGTGGTTGAGGTAGTCGCGGTGCAGCGCCTGGTTGTACTCTGCCGCGCCGGTGTACTTCGCCCATGCCTCGGCTGAATAGAGGCGAAGGTCTCCACTCGTCACCGACGAAACGACTTCGCCGAGGATCAGACCCGTGGTGGAATCCCTCCGCGGAGGGGAACAGTGTCGGAAGGTCGGTCACCGCGGGTGCGAGATCCGCGGCGGATAGGTACGCGGGCAGGATGACGTACCCGTGCGTCTGCCAGCGCCGGGCAGCCGCATCCAGATGCATGTCGGCAGCATCGCGCACTCCACAGGGCGGATGCAGCCCGTTTTCGTGCAGCACCGACTCCTCATCAGAGCGGCCGCCCACGGCAATGGTGCCCGGTCGACTCGCGGGCCATGCCGGCGTTTGCATTCGTTTCTAACGCCTAGGAGTCTGGGAGTCCCACCAGGTGAGCACTCGTGTCCCGAACAGGGTCAGCCACTTCGATGGCTCCCCGGCCGGCGCGTCGACCTCGAACCACACCCGCCCTGGGTGTCGTCGAGCCTGGATCCAGGTGCCGTCCGGCTGCCTGGCGGCACGGATGAGTGCGACCGCGTCAGCCATGCGCGGGTCCGGCCTCACCCCGTCGAGCAGGGCAGCCTGGCGGAAGTACTCGGCTGCGTTCAGCACGCTGTAGAACCAGCGGAAGGGGTAGGCGAAGCGGTCCACCCACGGTCCCACGGGCTCACCCGTGGAGAGACGACGGAAGAGACCGCGCCGCAGGAGGTACTCCTCACCCGAGCGCCGGGCAGCGCGCGTCGCGTCCGTGCCTCCAGTTGTGCGGTCGTAGGCGAGCAGCCCCTTCAAGGAGTTGAGCGTGGAGTGGAACGACGACCGCGTCGAGCCCTCGACCCACTCACAGTTCCAGCCGCCGTCGGGCAGCTGACGCTCGAGGAACCAGTCAACGATGCTGCTGATGTCGGCACCGAGCCACAGACCGTTCGCGACCGTGTAGGCGTTGATGCAGCAGTCGACCTCGCCGCCCCAGTACGGCAGGTTGTCGTACTCCCAGCGGCTGTTCTCGGCGAGAAGCTCCGCCGTGCGGTGCTGGCGCAGGACAGCGGGGTCAAGGCCCCACTCCCGCAACGAGTTCAGCGTCCACGTCGTCGCCGTCCAAGGCTGCCCGGCATCATCTGTCGCCTCAGGACCGTCAAAGACGAAGTCGCCGGGGAAGTACGCGCCGCCCGCCCACTGCCCGTCCGGGTCCTGTAGTGCGAGGAACCGTGCGCCGAACCCCTCGGTCGCGATCCTTACCCGCGTTGCCTCCCAGACCTCGGGGGGCTCCCCCGCGAGATCACGCTCGACCTGCCAGCGTAAGGCCGGATCAGAATCACGCAGCCACACCAGTAGGTCATCGCTAACCATGGAGGGAATCTAGCCCGCAATCCGGGAAGGAAGCGACCTCCTCCCGACGCCTACTGAGCGGTGCGGGCGGACGTTGCACAGTCGGCGGGCCGTTCGGGGTCGCCGACTTCACAGGCGGTGCTGTGGTCAATGTCGCGCACCTGGTGAGACGATCGCTGCTGTGACGGATACAGAGCGCCCCGGGGACGGGAGGGAGGAACGAGAGTATGTCCTGCGGTTACGCACTCCCGAGGAGCCTTCGCAGGACCTCCCGCGGGAAGGGTCGATCAGAGTAGTGATCGAGGATGTCAGCCTCCTCGACGAGTCGTCCACTGTGGTCGCCGAGGCTGTCGCGGAGTCGGGTCCCTCGGTTGCCACGCTGGGGGTGCGCGCTGCCCTACGTCCGCGACACCAGTACTCGGTACGGGTGCACGTCGACCGTGGCGGCGACGGCGTGGTCAGCCCCGGCGACCTGGTTGGCGCGGCACACCTCGACGCCGACACATCTTCCACCGAGCGCATTGACGTTCATCTGACCCAGGTGCTGGAGCAACCAGCGGACTGATGCGCGCTGACCCATCGTTCGTGCTGCCGCTCGTCGTGGGCGGGGCGAGTGGGCTCGCCGGAGTGTCGACGTTGGTCCTGGGCAGGACTACCGTCTGGGAAGGGGATTCTGCACCGGCCAGCAGGTTTCAGGAGGGGAGCTTCGCGATGTTCGTGCAAGTTATCGAGGGACACGTCGCCGATCCGTCGCAGATGCACGCGGCGCTGGATCGATGGGCCTCGGAGTTGGCGCCGGAGGCGTCCGGCTGGCTCGGCAGCACGGCCGGAGTGACCGACAACGGCGCCTTCGTACTGTTCGCTCGTTTCGAGTCGGAGGACGCGGCGCTAGGCAATAGCGACCGAGTCGAGCAGGGTCAGTGGTGGTCAGTAGCCTCGAAGCTGTTCACCGACGAACCTGCCTTCCACAACAGCACCGACGTCGACGTCGACCTCCAAGGGGACCCCGACCGCGCCGGCTTCGTCCAGGTCATCCGCGGGCGGACCAGGGACCCTGCCCGTGCACGCGAGCTCATGCGCGACGACTCCCCGCAGTGGGCCGATTTCCGCCCCGACATCATCGGCAGCCTCGGGGTCGGCCACGAGGAGGGCCGCTACACCATGGTCCTGTACTTCACCTCGGAGACGGAGGCGCGCGAGGGCGAGCGCAAGGAGACGCCAGCGGAGCTGAAGCCGTTGATGGAGGAGATGGAGTCGCTCGAGGTTGGTGAGCCTGAGTTCCTCGACCTCACGGACCCCTGGATGTACTCACCGCGCTGAGCGCTACCACGACGAGCTGAACGAAGCCGAGGCCTACCAACACCCACGACCATGCCGAGCTGAGTTGGGCAGAGCTGCGACGCCCCTGCGTCGGCCGTCCACCGTGCCCAGCCGCACATCGATGCCACCGCGACTCTCGCAAGTCGTTGAGGTGATCACCGGTCAACTCGCCCAGAGGAAGGTCAAGGAGCCGGCGCCACGCTGGCGCCTCGACGTCGACGCCTGTTCCAGCAGCTGGACCTCTCGAGCCACAGGCGCTGCCCTCGGTGTGCTTGCCGACTCCATGCTCAGGAAGCGCGCATGCGACCCAGGGACGCGATACGGCCGCGGAAGGGCATTCCTTCGCCAACGCCAGCTGATGGCGCCTGCTCGTCTCCGCGAACTGAAGCAGTATGAGCGCGCAACGTCGCTGCGGTGTGCCGTACCGGTCGGTCCTGCGGGCCCTTCTCCCGGATCGGGGTGCGGCCACCTGATCGACGCGGAAGAATGCCGGTCATGGGCGAGACACCGCGCAGCGCAGCGACGGAGCCCATCACGGCTGGGCGTGCTCACCTCGCCGAGGCCGACTGGGAGGCGGCTCGGAGGTTGTTCAGCGAGGCCCTGGCCCACGAGGAGACTCCGGAGGCCCTGGAGGGTCTGAGCTGGGCCGCCTGGTGGCTCGACGACGCGGACGTGGTCTTCGACGCTCGGGAGCGGGCCTACCGACGTTACCGCGATCAGGGTGACCCGGTCGGGGCGGCGAGGATGGCGATCTGGCTCGGCTGTGACCAGCTCGACTTTCGCGGTGCCACGAGCGTGGCCGGGGGTTGGCTACGGCGGGCGAGCCGGTTGCTGGAGGCGGTGGAGCTGCAGCCGGAGCACGGTTGGCTGGCGTTCCACGAGGGGTATCTCGCGAACCTCACCGGGGACCCGGCCACGGCTGCCCGGCTCGCAGATCGCGCCGCGGAGATCGGACGACGCTTCGACATCGCGGACCTCGTGATGCTCGGACTGGCCATGCGCGGCAGCGTTCTCGTCGGGTGCGCCGAGGTCGAGGAGGGCATGCGATGCCTCGACGAGGCGAAGGTCATGGCCGGTGAGGCGATCCTCCCGATCTCGGGTGCCTGGGCCTGCTGCTTCCTGGTGTCCGCCTGCACCGCCGTACTCGACTTCGAGCGAGCGTTCCAGTGGTGTGACTCGATCTCCCGCTTCGCCGACCAGTACGGCAGCCGGTACATCCTTGCGTTCTGCAGGGCGGAATACGGCGCCGTTCACCTCTGGCGGGGCGAGTGGTCGGAGGCTGAGCAGATGCTGGAGTCCTCGGTCGCCGACTTCACCAGGTCCCGGCCGGCGATGGCAGGTGGTCCTCTGGTCGCGCTGGCGGAGCTGCGCCGACGCCAGGGTCGGCGCGAGGAAGCTGCCGACCTCCTCGACCGCGCCGGGTCATCGGGACCCGCGATGCTCTGCCTGGCCCGGATGGAGCTCGATCGCGGCAACCCTGGACGTTCGGTGGAGCTGATCGAGCGGGCGCTGCGGCAGTCGCCGGACGAACGCAAGCTCGACCGAGCGCCCGCGTTCGAGCTGTTGGCTCGTTGCCACGCGGCGCGTGGGGACCTGGACCAGGCACACGCGGCGCTCGAGTCCCTGCGCGATGTGGACAAGGTCGTCGGCACCGAGCCGGTGCGCGCGCTCACCGACCTCACCGAGGGAGTTCTCCAGGCAGCCGCGGGCCACCATGAGGAGGCGCGGATCCGGCTCGAGGATGCCGTCGACAGATTCCAGCGGTGCCGGGCGCCCTTCGAGACCGCCACGGCTCGAATAGAGTTGGCCGTCAGCCTGGCGGCGCGTGGCCGCGCTGAGCTCGCCGAGCGGGAGGCGACGGCGGCACTGGAGACCCTGGAGCGACTCGAGGCCGAGTCCGAGGCTGCGCGGGCCCGGCGGCTACGGGCGATCGTCACCCAGATGGGCGGGGACCCGAGGCAATCGGCTCCGGTGACCACCCGTGAGCGGGACGTCCTGGTGCTCCTCGCCACGGGACTCACCAACCGACAGATCGCGGATCGATTGGTGCTCTCCGAGCACACAGTGCATCGGCACGTCACGAACATCCTGCGGAAGCTCGAGTTGCCCTCGCGGACCGCGGCCGCCGCCTATGCTGCGCAATCCGGGCTACTCGAGCGCGGCCGATGATAGCCAGATCTGGCGACGCGAATGCCTGCCCGTCATGCCTATCGTGCTGGGCATGGACACGGTTGCAGACACGGACAAGGCCGCGACCCGGGCAGCCTGGGCGCTCGGTGACTACCACCAGTTCGCCAAGGCCACGGTGTGGGGCATGGGGAAGTTGTTGGTCGAGGCGTGTGGCGTCACCGCCGGTCACCGGGTGCTCGACGTGGCGGCGGGGACGGGTAATACCGCGATCCCTGCCGCACTCGCCGGCGCGGACGTGGTGGCCTCCGACCTGACCCCGGAGAATTTCGAGGCCGGGCGTCGCGAGGCCTCGGCGCAGGGGGCGCAGCTCGAGTGGCGGGAGGCCGACGCGGAGGCGCTGCCGTTCGCCGATGACGAGTTCGACGTTGTCACCTCCTCGTTCGGAGCACTGTTCGCGCCACATCACCAGGCGGTGGCGAATGAGCTGGTGCGCGTCTGTCGCCCTGGAGGCACGATCGGGATGCTCAACTTCACGCCGGAGGGTGTGATCTCTGACTTCTTCACAGCGCTCGCGCCGTATATGCCTCCTCTACCCCCCGACGCGTTGCCACCACCGCTGTGGGGAAGCGAGGAGCATGTCCAGGATCTTTTCGGCGGTCGGGTGGAGTCGTTGCACATGACCCGCAGGAAGTACATCGAGACGGTGGACTCGCCCGGCGCCTACGTCGACCTCTTCAAGCGCACCTTCGGCCCGGTGGTCGCAACCTACGCGGCCCTCGCCGACGACCCGGAACGGCTGGCCGCCCTGGACCGGGACTTCTTGGAGTTCGCGACCCGGACCAACCAGGGGCGGGCCAACGGTGCTGCCGAGTACCACTACGAGTACCTGCTGGTGCTCGCCCAGAAGCGCGGCTCGGGGTCCTGAGCGGCGGCAAGGACGTCCGACGGAACGCCGTCTCAAGGAAACTTGGGCGGGTCGCGCCCACCTCCCTTGCATTTCGAAGCCGTGCATGTGAGCCAGATGCAACATCTGACCACGAGTATGGCTGGGGAGGCTAGAATCTCCGGACGAATGTACGGACCGCGGCCGGCACCGCTCGAAGACGGTCGTCCGCTCGCCCGGAATGCGCGCCACCGGGCACCCAGCGATGGTGCGGACGTTTGGGTCAGGTCGGCGTTCCAGCCGTCGAAGTAGGTCGCCATGTCGCTTCGGTTCGACTTCGCCCAACCCAGCATGCGGCTCAACCAGGCGCCCTCACGTCAGCGGCCAGCGGTGGCCGCGCACAACCGTGGCGGAGTCGGCCGCAGGCCAGTGCTATCGCGAGGTGACGAGCGCTGGCGGCTACCAGCCGCCGCCTGAGTTGTTCGAGTCGCCCACGTCGCGGTAGTACCGCAGCGTTTCGCTAGCTCGCCGCTGGACGGCGGCTTCATGTCGGGACGGGGACCGATGCCTGCGGAGTCGGTCGAACAGGAAGCCAGCAACTCCGATCAGAAAGATCAAGCCCAGGGCACCTGTACCGATCAGAACTGGATCGCTCATGACGACCTCCTGGCCCACAGGATACGGGTGGTGAGCCCGCCTCCGCTCCGTACCGACTAGTCGACATGTGCCAGGCGGCCGCCCACTGCGCGAAGTCCATCGACGAGGCCCAAGAGCCCCACCCGGAGGCTACCTAGGGCGGACGTGGTCACAGGGCGAACGCCCAGCGGGTCAGCAACTCATGCGCCGTTCCCAGGTCCAACGTGTCGGCGGTTTGGTGTGTGTCCCCTCCCTGCCAAGGGCGGCGTTCGTCGGCCGCTCGGACCATCCCGCGCGATAGCTAGGGTGCATATTGTGACCCCACGTCAACGCATCTCTGAGCCTCAGAACGACATCGACTCGGCCAACCGGCGCACGATCGACTCCTACGAGCGGATCGCGCGGGAGTACGCCGCCGACACAGTCCCCGACCCGTCTGGCGCGGCAGAGTTCAGCGGCGAGGGCTTGCGTCGCCTGGTCGACGCCGTGCCCGCCGGCGGTACTGTGCTCGAAGTGGGCTCGGGACCCGGTTGGGACGCCGACTTCGTCGAGTCGCAGGGTGTCGCGGTTCGGCGGACCGAAGTCACGGCCGCCTTCATCGACTTCCAGGCCGAACGGGGCAAGCAGGTCGAGAAGCTCGATGTCACCAGCGACGAACTCGGCGGCCCGTACGACGCGGTGATGGCGCTGGCCGTGCTGCAACACGTCGACCGGGCTCAGATCCCAGCATTCCTGCGCAGAGTTGCCGCGGCGGTGCAACCCGGCGGGGTCTTCCTCGTCGCGATCCGCATAGGTGTCGGTGAGCTCTGGGAGGTCGGCGACTCGGGCAATCCCTACTTCACCGTGCTCTGGACGGAGTCCGCCTTCCGCACGCTGCTCGGGGACGCCGGGCTAAGAGTCGAGTGGAGATTCCCTGGCGAAGACTCCGCGGAGAGCCACTGGCGGATGCTCCTGGCGCGCAAAGAGCTCTGAGCACGCCGGCGCTCCACGTCGGTGCGACCGAGCACTCCGCGGCGGACGCGGACGAGCTGGGGCGTTGCGAGGGACATCGTCCGGGCGTGCGAGCTGCACGAGGTGGTCACGGGTGGAGCCGTCAGTGACGTGTACTTCAGCATCGGGCGGCCGGTCTACGACCGAGCCACGCTACGGCGCGCCCGAGCCGCGTCCGACGACTTCGCGGGTTGCGCGAGGTCATGCGGTCCGCGGATGTCGATCTCGTAGTGGTCGGTGAACTGGCTGCTGAAGCCGCTCACCTCGATCAGCTGCCCGACCGCGAACGGCTGCACGTCGACGTGCGTTCCCAGGTTCACGTACGCCGTGATCTCACCGGAGCCGTCGTCGATAAAGAACTTGTGGCCGAAGGGGAGGTCGTCGATCGGGCCCTGGGTGATCACGCCGACGGCACGCACCAGCGAGCCTTCGGTCGACTCGCCGACCGAGCCGGTGCGCACCCACGTCGGCTGGATCGGCCTGTCCTTGCCCTTTACCTTCACGCCCTTGACGCTCGCGGGCGCGATCACAAGCAGGCCGGACGAGTCCTGCAGCACGCCGGTCACCTCGATGTGCCGCGGTGGCTCCACGTCGATGTTGGTATCCGGGAAGCTGACAAAGATCCCTGCTGTCTTGTCCTGGACAGCGAAGCCCTCGTCGAAGTAGCTGGACGCGAACACGCCGGACGGTGTGGTCACGGTGCCCTCAATCGTGACGACGGTGCCGAGCGGCATCGCGCGAGCCGCGGCGATCGTCGGCTGGTGATGTCCGTGGCCGTTAGCCGCGGCGGAGGTGAGCGGCACCGCGGCGAACGCCAGAAGCGCTAGGAGGGCCGAGAGGGCGGCGATGCGAGAACGGCCAGAATGCTGAGACATACCAGACCTCCGCTCGGAATTCGGTGGACGGCTCGCTCGAGAGGCTAATCGCGCGTGGCGGTGGTGCGATATGGGCGGCTCTGCAAATTTCCGTTCTGACCTGCTTTGCACGACGAGGTAACGCGCCTCCACGTACTCCTCAGATGTCCGAGCCTCACACCTTCAGGGCTGGTGAAGCCCTACCGTCGGTGGTTGTGGCGCGCCTTTCACCGGTGGGTCAGGAATCAACCCCAGGCTGCGGCATCGACTGAGTGAAGGAGCCACTCGTCGCCGTCGGTGTAGGAATCCGCACCTTCAGAGCGGTCCCGCCCGTTCCGCTCTCGCCAGAGCACCGCCGGACGACCCGCCACCTCGATCGATTCGAGGGTCGGCAGGCTTACCAGGTGTGATGCCCAGCCAGGTTGTCTAACCGGGTGATGGGCGCGGCCTTGCCGATTGCTGAGTGGGGCCGGTGGTGGTTGTACAGGTGAATCCATGCTGGCAGAGCCGCGAGCCGGGCTGACTCGGAGCTGTAGAACGTCTTGAACGCCCAGCCTTCAGCCAGGGTGCGATGGAAGCGCTCGATCTTGCCATTGGTTTGTGGCCGGTAGGGCCTGGTCCTCTTCGGCGTGATTCTGAGCTCAGCGCAGGTGTCGCGTCTGAGACGGGACTTGTAGCAGCTGCCGTTGTCGGTGAGTACACGGTGACGCCGCGGCCCGCGCACCATGCGACCGCGTTGTGCAGCACCTCGGTTGCGGTTTCCTTGGTCTCGCCAACTCGAGCGCACAATGATGCCTTGCGACCGTACGTCGCCGACGCCGCAGGCATCAGAACCTGCGGCACTGGCCTTCCTTGTTGCCCTGCACGGTGTTGTTGGCGCCGACCGGTGCGGGAGAGTTGGATTTGCACTGCAGGTTTCCGCCCACGCGGTTGCCGTACACCTGGAACCTGCCCCCGTCGGTGTTCGAGAACAGCTGGATGTCGCCGTTGGTGCGCGTCCGGCGCACCTCGCCGCCCCCGCCCTGCTTGAGCTGAATGCTGCCGCCGACCGTCGTGAGGCTGAGCCTGCCGTTGGCGAGCCGGCGCGGCAGGATCTCGACCCGCCGGTGGTTGTCGGCCTGAATGTTGCCGCCGACCTTGGCGCCGCGCGCCACCAGCCTGGCGTTGCGGTAGACCTTGACGTTGCCGTCGATCCGGGTGCCGATCAGGGTGCACCTCGCGCCTGCGGGAACGTTCACGTCGCCGTCAATCTGGACCGTGCGGATCGTGCCGGTGCAGCGACGGTCGTCGGCCTGCGCGGGAGCGGAGAACGCGAGGATGAGGCCGGCCGCCACGGCGGATGCGGCGAGGAGGGGGTTGACCCGAGACATGAGTGTGTGCTCCCTGGTGGATTCGGGGGTGGGACAGACTCCGACAGTCTGATCCCGGGTCGTGAGGCTCTTATGAGCCATGGATGAGGGATGTCTCATTTGGCGACAGGGATCTGGCGCGGGCGTGTCACGAGGCGACCCGCCCAATCAGGGCGCCAGGCTCCTCAGCCGATGCAGACCGGACGCCGCGTGCGGGACAACGTCCCACTCCCGGGGAAACCGCACAACCAAGCGGCGAAGTCGGATGTCGGCAGCTCGAACCTGTCCGGAGAAATCGAGGCGACTAGGGGTCGGATCTGCCCGCAATCTCGTACGACCACAGTTCGCTGTGTTTCCCTACTGGGCCTTGGGCTGGTTCACCTTCGCGTTCCGACGCTGAACGGTGACCGTGCGCGAAGGCAGGAGAATTGACCCAGGCCTCAAAAGCAGCCTCATCGCGCCAGCGTGTGATCACCAGCCAGGTCCTCCGGTCGTCCGTGGGCTTGAGCAGTTCGAAGCCCTCGAACCCGTCTTGATCGTCCACAGCTCCTGCCCGTGCGGCGAACCGGTGGGCCAGTTCGTCTCCGCTGTCGGCGGGCACCGTAATCGCGTTGATCTTGATGACAGTCACCCTGCGATGATGGCAGGAGGTCGATGGGCAAAGTTCCGGGGCAAGATGGGGCTACTCCTTGATCGCCCCCGTCGCACCGGTGCCCCGCGCGGCTCGCGGCGGAGTCGGATGGTCTCAATGTTGGATCACGGGTGACGCCACCCGCCGCGCCAACTCCACCTCTAGCCCTCACGAGGTGCCTGAACGGGTGCTTGAAGTGCCAGTACGGATTAAGTGCCGCGCGAGCGTGGGCGTCGAAGGGTCCCCATGCGGCCACGACGGCGTGCGCATGCTGGGCTCATGAGCGGTGAGCTCGAGAGACAGCTAGAGGCGACCGCGGAGTTGGTCTGCCAACGCCTCAGCATGGGTGACCGCGCCGAAGTACCGCGGGAGGTTGACCACAGCGCAACGTTCCGAACGCAGGCGGCTGCCAAGGCCGCGGCGGCGGCACTCGCCACGCTCGGCTACGACCTCGGCGTGCATCGACGCTGGTTCAGGACCGTCGTGGAATTCACACATGTCACCGCCGTCGACCACAACACGGCAGCCGCGTTCACACGAGAGGTGATCCCTGTCATCGAGCAGCATGGTGGCGAGTACGACGGCTGGGGAGCCACGTTGGAGGAGTAGCCCGCGCGCACCCCGCGGCGTGTGAGGGCGTTCGCGTGGTCGTACAGCAGGGGCTTTAGGACGGAGTCGATGCGTGGCATGGGTCGTCTGGGACTCAGACAAGGGCGCTCTGAGGCGCCATGGTCGCGGTTCTGCCAGACCGCGAGGGTGCGCTACAAGGCGGACATTCTTGCCAGCGCGAAACCGGGGAAGCGTCCAGGGCTGCTACGGCTGGGGCGGATAGAAGCCCCCGGCCGGAGGAGCGGGAGGCTGCTGCGGGTGCCCATGTGGCGGGCCGTAGCCCGATGCGGGGTGCTGCGGGCCGTACCCGGCCGGCGGATAGTAGCCACCCGGGCCGGTCGGCGGCATGGGAGTCTGCTTCGGCGAGGGGCCGTACCTGTTAGGTCCGGGATTGGAGTCCAGGCACAGGAACACCAGCAGGGTGATCAACGTAGCCAAGGTCGTAAGCAGGCAGAGCACCAAGAGCACGACCAGCGCGGTTGCGGCGGTGTCGTCGGCATCGGGGCCGAACACGGTGGCGAACGCCGCGACGAACCCTACGACGATGGTGGCGAGGAGGGGGCCCACCGGGAGTAGCATCCACCAGCCGGTGCGGCCGGTGTCGTGCAGTCGGCGGGCGGTCACGGCCAGGGTAGGCAGCAGCAGCCCCAGGCTGGTGACCGTGCCGACAACCCCGATCTCGTTGTTGAACGCGGTGTTCAGGCCGGCGTCGACGCCCGAGGCAGCGAGCCCGACCAGGATGGTGAACAGGTAGAACCACCAGTACTCGGCACGGCGGGCGCGGCCGGAGAACGTGGCGTACTGGCTCAGCACCGAGCCAACGGACTGCGTGAACGTCATAGAAGGAGGCTCCCGAGTAAAGTTCCGGCGGGTTGTGTCCGAGGGGAAGCCCACTGGTCTTGTGTCCGCAGGGCTCTGTGGACATTCTCTGTCCAGGTCCTCCTGTCGCGGAGCAAAACTGACAATTCCGCCGCTACCACTTACCCGTCCGCCTCGTTGATCAGCCCCTAGCGCCATCGCACTATCCGCGGCGAAGTCGGACGTCGCAGGGGTCGTTGTGCCGAGTCTCAAGACGGCTCGCTTTGTCCTCACGAGCAGCCCCGCGGAGGCGCGGCTGGAGCGGACGACCTCAGGGTCCGTCGCGAGCGCCGTTGCGCCGCCCGGTGCTCGCCGGGGCACGTAGGGAACGGCGCGAGTGCTGTCGGGCAGTGGTTACGGCTGCAGCAGTTGCCAGGCGTCCGGCCCGTGGCTCTGGCTCGGCCCCTACGCGACCCGTTCGAAGCGCGCGCTCTCGAACAGTGGCGCCTCACCGGCCGGCTGTTCGGCCGTCTGGCGGCGCAGTCTCCTCGCCACCTGAAGGGCAGGCGAGGGCGAGCTGTCGGACTCAGCCGCGTCGGACCCGGCTACTCCAGCTGGCTCGAGGCCCAACACTGTGCGCGCTGTCTCCGAACACCGTCAGGTCGCTGCTCCGCTGGTGCAGCGACGTGACGCGTGCCTGCACCCATCGAGGGCCGTTTAGGCACGTCCGCGGTATCCGAAGCTTGAGCACGTCCTGGCCGTAATCGACGCGGCGGGTGACTCCGCAGTTCCTGCGGCTGACGTCGAGTTCCCCGCGCCAGTGCTGCCTATACGGCCACACGGTTACGAACAGCCACGTTCCCGCGTTCGTGCGCAATTCGGCATCGAAGGTGTACCACTCGCCGGCCCGCCTGAGCTCGACGAAGCTAATGCGCATGCTGACGGCTCGTGGGCCGTGCACGATGGTTGTACGGCGAATATCACCGAGCTGCTGACCCGGCGCGCGTACCCTCGGATCTTCTGTCAGTGCCCACATGTCCTGGCGTGCGTCGATGATCGACACGGTCGCGGCGTAGGCACCAGTGGAGCAAGCCAGGGCAAGTACGAGAGCGACGATGGCCGCTGACACCAGCCTGCGGATCATTGCGAGCCCTTCCGGGACGAAGGCGGGCGCGCGTCCCGCTGGCCTGTGCTTAGGGTAGGCAGGCAGCACGATTGGCGTGGCGAAATAGCCAAGATTGCCGAGTGGCGCCCTTCGCCCGACCGTTCGCGCCTCTGGAAGTTGTGAGAGTTCGTGCTCATGACCCCGTTGATGGCGAGAGGACGGGCAGCCCGCAGCGTGACAGCGACCGAACCGATCACATTGACGCGGCATGTGCCACTTTTCGAACCCCTATGCGGCCCACAACGCCATCCGTAACGGCAGGTGTGTGCCTCCGTAGCGGTGCGCTGGACGTTTCGTCTATCGCCAGTCGTACCGACTGGGTGGCCACTTGGAGGCATACCACTGGAATTTGGGTCTGGCTGGCCCACGGTCACGGCTTCACCAA
>DATABY010000010.1:0-10194 GCA_036259355.1 Nocardioidaceae bacterium | reverse complement strand
GGTGCTGGCCCAGATCGTTCCCGAGATCTTCACGATCGCGCTGAAGAACACCGTGATCTACACCGCGTGCGGCTTCAGCTTCGGGCTTGTGCTGGGGTTGGTCCTCGCGCTGATGCGGCTGTCGTCGGTCGGCCCGTACCGCTGGTTCGCAACCGGGGTCATCGAGCTGTTTCGCGGCCTGCCGGCGTTGGTGGTCTTCTTCTTCTTCGGCTACGGGCTACCGATCGCGTTCGCGCGCGAGGTCCCCGGCGGGATCATCGGCAACGTCACCGTCGCGCTCGGTCTGGTGGGGGGCGCCTACATGGCCGAGACCATCCGGGCCGGCATCCAGGCCGTGCCGAAGGGTCAGCTGGAGGCTGCGCGGTCGCTCGGCATGTCGCACAGCCGAGCGATGTTCTCGGTCGTCATCCCGCAGGCCTTCCGCATCATCCTGCCGCCGTTGACCAACGAGCTGATCCTGCTCACCAAGGACTCCAGCCTCGTCTACGTGCTGGGACTGAGCCTGGCGTCATATGAGTTGACCAGCTTCGGCCGTGACGCGCTCAACGAACTGGTCAGCGTCACCCCGCTCATGGCAATCGGCGTGGCCTACCTGATGATCACCGTGCCGCTGTCGATCGTCGTACGGCGCATGGAGGCTAGAAGCGAGAGGGCGCGCTGACATGGCAACCGACCCGAACGTCGCCGCGATCGACATCCAGGACCTGCACAAGTACTTCGGCAGGAACGAGGTGCTCAAAGGCATCGACTTCCACGTCGACAACGGGCAGGTGGTCTGCGTCGTCGGACCGTCGGGCTCCGGCAAGTCGACCCTGCTGCGCTGCGTCAACCGGCTGGAGGAGCCGACGTCCGGGAAGATCTACGTCGAGGGCATTGACATCACCGATCGCGACGCCAACCTCGACGAGGTCCGTAGCCGGATCGGCATCGTCTTCCAGCAGTTCAACCTGTTCCCGCACATGACCGCGCTGCGAAACCTCACCATCGCGCAGCAGCGGGTGCGGAAGCGCGGCAAGGACGAAGCCGTCGAGGTCGCGCGACGCAACCTGGAGAAGGTCGGCTTGCTGGACAAGCAGAATGCATACCCGGCCCACCTCTCCGGCGGCCAGCAGCAGCGCGTGGCGATCGCCCGTGCGCTCTCGATGGATCCCGACATGATGCTGTTCGACGAGCCGACGAGCGCGCTCGACCCCGAGCTCGTCGGCGACGTGCTGGCGGTGATGAAGCAGCTGGCCACCGAGGGCATGACGATGATGGTGGTCACCCACGAGATGGGGTTCGCCCGCGAGGTGGGCGACAAGCTGGTGTTCATGGACGGCGGCGTGATCGTCGAGGAGGGTGTGCCCGGCGACGTGCTCAACGACCCGCGGCACCAGCGCACTCAGGAGTTCTTGTCGAAGGTCCTGTGACGGCGGCGGCGCCAGCGCCGTGGCAGCCGCCACGGCCAGACCCGGCGTACGACGACCGCCACGACGTCCTCGTCGCGGACCGCTCCGACGACCCAGGAGTCCACGCCCTCGTACGGGTTGTCCCGCTCGACCCACCAGCCGCCGGGCTCGCGACGCGTCACGCGCTTCACCGCGACCGGGCGTCGCGGCAGCCGTACGACAGCCAGGCCGCCGACCCGCGGCGTGGCTCCGTGGAGCACGAGCAGGCGGTCGCCGTCGCGCAGTGTCGGCTCCATCGAACGGCCACGCACGACCGCCAGGCCGACGCGCGGCACCCCTGTCCGTGTGGTCACTCATGCCTCCCAGCCCCGCAGGGTACGCCTGCGGTGACAGGGGTACTGTCGCCAATGGTCAAGCACTCTCAGGTCAACAGAAAGGAACCGTGATGCTGGCGCGACTGTTCGCACCCACCATCGAGGTTCGCGCGCACTGCGACCTCCCGTGCGGCGTCTACGACCCCGCGCAGGCCAGGATCGAGGCCGAGTCGATCAAGGGCATCATCGGCAAGGTCGCCGACAACAACGACCCGGACTACCGCGTCCGCGCGATCGTCATCAAGGAGGAGCGCGCTGAGCTGGTCAAGCACCACCTGTGGGTGCTCTGGACCGACTACTTCAAGCCACCGCACTTCGAGAAGTACCCCCAGCTCCACCAGCTCTTCAACGAGGCCACCAAGCTGGCCGGTGCCTCCGGCGCCAAGGGGGCGATGGACGAGAGCAAGGCGGACGAGCTCCTCGCCAAGATCGACGAGATCGCAGAGATCTTCTGGGAGACCAAGAAGGCGTCCTGAACCCCGCGCGAGGGCCGTGCCTTACCGATAGGCTCGGCCCTCGCACAGGGCACTCCAGCCGCCCCAGGAGCAGCGCATGAGCCATGACCATCACGTCACCTTGACCATCCCGGCCGACGGTGCGTACCTGTCCATCCTCCGTACTGCCACCGCCGGTGTGGCCGCGCGCCTGGACTTCACGCTCGACGGCATCGAGGATCTGAGGATGGCGGTCGACGAGGCCTGCGCTCTGCTGCTTCCCCAGTCCAAGGCCGAGTCCAACCTGCACTGCAGCTTCGACGTCGGCGAGCGGTCGCTCACGATCGCCGTGACGGCCGAGTCCACGGCTCCCAAGCCGCCCCGCCGCGACGGCTTCGCGTGGACCGTCCTGACCGCACTCACCTCCGACGTCGACGCGCACGTGGACGGCTCGTGGGTGACGTTGCGCCTCACCCGTGAGCGCGAAGGGTTCGAGCACCCGTGAACCTCCCCGGCCGGTCGGACGGCGAATCGGTCGAGGCGGTCGCCGCGGAGCCCCCCGAGGTTCCGCCGCTGGTCGACCACATCGACGAGCGCATCGACACCCGCGCCCGGACCCGCGAGCTCTTCCAGCGACTCGACCAGATGCCGGAGGGTCGCGAGCAGGAGCAGGTGCGCAACGAGCTCGTGCAGCTGCACCTGCCGCTGGTCGACCACCTGGCCCGCCGGTTCCGCAACCGGGGAGAACCCCTCGACGACCTCGTCCAGGTCGGCACCATCGGCCTGATCAAGTCCGTCGACCGGTTCCGGCTCGACCGCGGTGTGGAGTTCTCGACGTACGCCACGCCGACCGTCCTCGGCGAGATCAAGCGGTACTTCCGCGACAAGGGCTGGGCCGTCCGCGTGCCCAGACGGCTGCAGGAGCTGAGGCTGTCGCTGGCGACCGCGACGGCCGAGCTGACCCAGGAGCTGGGCCGCGCGCCGACGATCTCCGAGCTCGCCGACCGGCTGAAGGTCAACGAGGAGGACATCCTCGAGGGGCTCGAGTCGGCCAACGCGTACAGCACGCTGTCCCTGGATGCTCCGGACATCGGCGAGACCGACGGCCAGAGCATGGCCGACTCGCTCGGCATGGACGACGAGGCGCTCGAGGGCGTGGACTACCGCGAGTCGCTCAAGCCGCTGCTCGCCCAGCTCGACCCGCGCGCCAAGCACATCCTGATGCTGCGGTTCTTCCGTGGCATGACCCAGTCGCAGATCGCCGCCGAGGTGGGCATCTCGCAGATGCACGTGTCCCGCATCCTCAGCCGGACGCTCGCCCAGCTGCGCTCCGGGCTGCTGGACCACTGAGGGCCGTCAGTACGCCGGTTCGTCGTCGACCAACGCCCGCGTGGCCGGTCGGGACAGCACCGCGACCAGCACCACGCCCGCCGTACCGGCGAGCAGCACCGTCACCCACCTGGTCTCTCCCGAGAAGAAGCTCCACGACACGAGCACCTGGATGAGCTGGGCGAACACCACCGGGGCCCGCGCCCAGCGACGGGCCTGGAGCAGCCCCCACGCGCAGAACAGCAGTCCGCCGCCATAGGCCAGGAAGAACCCCGTCGTCGTGACGTCGAGCAGCAGCCGGCTCTCGGCGCCGCCCAGCACCACCGAGACACCGACCGCGAGCAGCGCGAGCGCCTCCGCGGCGACCAGCGACGCCGCGACCAGGAGGACGGGCTCCCGGCGGGATGGCTCGGACACGGGCTGGGGGGACGTCACGGCGGCACCATACCGGCGCGCTCCGCCCGATTACCGGCGACTTGGGCTGGGTAGAGGCGCTTGTGACAAAAGTGACAAGCGCACGGGGGTTGTGCCCGGCCCCATCTATTGCAACGATCGTTTTGCGGCTGCAGCATGTGCACTACCTCCGCATGCAGGACGCAATCACCGAGCATCGGGCTGGCTCAATCAGTCAGCAAGATGAGCGCGGGAGACCTCGTGAAAGCCTTCACGAGCCGGTGCGGGGCACAGTCACGCACCACCAGGACGCCACGCGTCGGGATCAGACCGGTCCCCGGCGCCTTGTAGACAAGGAGTTCACCGCCCATGGATTGGCGCCACCGCTCTGCGTGCCTCGACGAGGACCCAGAGCTGTTCTTCCCGATCGGCAACACCGGTCCTGCGCTCCTCCAGATCGAGGAGGCGAAGGCCGTGTGCCGTCGCTGTGAGGTGCGCGAGCAGTGCCTCACCTGGGCGCTGGAGGCGGGCCAGGACCACGGAGTCTGGGGCGGCCTGAGCGAGGACGAGCGGCGGGCGCTGAAGCGCCGCAACGCACGGGCGAGGATCCGCTCGGCCTGACCTCGACTCCCGCACGTCACGACGGGTCAGACCCCACCGGGCTTCCGGTGGGGTTCTTCCATGTCCGCGGGCTCACCGGGATGCGCAGGCTCATCCTGGCTCCGCCCGCGGTGCTGGTCCCGGGAGTCAGCTCCCCGCACAGCTCGGCCTCGACCAGCGCGCCCACGATGGACAGACCCAGCGTGCCGTTCGCCGGGTCGAACCCCGCCGGGAAGCCCGGCCCGGTGTCGTCGACGTCGACCCACAGCTCACCCGGGCGGCGCCGGGCGCGCAGGGTCACGGTTCCGGACCGCCCGTGCAGCCCGTGCTCGACGGCGTTCTGCAACAGCTCCGTGAGCACCATCGCCAGCGGCGTGGCGATCTCGCCTGCCAGCACGCCGAACGTGCCGGTCCGCTCGGTGCGCACGCCCCCGTCCGCGGCGGACACGTCGGCCACCATCGCCCGGAGCCGGTCGGCGACCTGGTCGAACTCCACGGACTCGTCGAAGGTCTGCGACAGCGTGTCGTGGACGATCGCGATCGAGCCGACGCGTCGTACCGCCTCCTCCAGCGCCGCCTTCCCCTCGGGGTTGGGCAGCCGGCGGGCCTGCAGACGCAGCAGGGCGGCCACCGTCTGCAGGTTGTTCTTGACCCGGTGGTGGATCTCCCGGATCGTCGCCTCCTTCGTGAGCAGCTCGCGCTCACGGCGCCTCAGCTCGGTGACGTCGCGGATCAGCACCAGGGCACCGACGTGCGCGTCACCCTGCCGCAGCGGGATCGACCGGAGGATCAGGGTGGCCTCGGCGTTCTCCACCTCGGCCTCGCGCGGCAGCCGGCCCGACACCGCGGCGGCGACCGCCTCGTCGGTGGGCTCGGTGCTCGTCGGCAGCAGGGACGCGGTCAGGTCCCCGAGATGCGCCCCCAGGAGGTCCCCGGGGATGCCCATCCGCCGGTACGCCGACTGAGCGTTGGGGCTGGCGTACGTCACGACGCCGGTCGCGTCGAGCCGGACGAAGCCGTCGCCGACCCGCGGCGAGTCGGACAGCTCCGACCGTTCGCGCGGCACGGGGAACGACCCCTCGCTGATCATCTTGGCCAGGTCGGTGGCCGTCTGCAGATACGAGAGCTCGAGCCTGCTGGGTGTGCGCACACCCAGCAGGTTGGTGTTGCGCGCGATCACGCCGAGGACGCGTCCCTCACGGCGTACCGGGATGGTCTCCACCCGCACGGGCACGTCCTCCTGCCACTCCGGGTCACCCTCGCGTGCGATCCGCCCCTGGTCGTAGGCCGCGTCGAGCAGCGGACGCCGCTCCCGCGGCACGAACGCCCCCACCACGTCGTCGATGAACGCCGTGGGCCCGGTGGTCGGGCGCATCTGGGCGGCGGCCCAGAAACCGTGTCCGTTGCGGTCCGGGACCCACAGCACGAGGTCGGCGAACGAGAGGTCGGCGATGATCTGCCAGTCCGCGATGAGCAGGTGCAGCCACTCGAGATCGGCTGCGCCGAGATCGGTGTAGTGGCGGACCACCTCGTTCAGGGACGGCACAACGCGAGCGTAGCGGCGGGATGTCCCGCACCGGGCGCCACGCCGGTCCGGCGCTGGCGCACCGCGGAGCCCTCCACTACCGTCGGAGCGCTTCGAGCGAGCGACGACTCCGGACGAGGAGGCCACCGTGGAGCAACCACCCCGCAGGACCCGCAACCGCGCAGTGTGGTGGGTCGTCGGCGTGATGCTGCTGATTCCGATCGTGATCCCGCTGATCGTGCCGATCTACGCGCGTCAGGAGCCCGAGCTGTTCGGGTTCCCGTTCTACTACTGGTACCAGTTCCTGTGGATCCTCATCGCGGCGACTCTGACCAGCATCGCGTACCTGCTGGCGAGCCGGCAGGAGCGACGCGACCGCGAGACCGGTGACGGCCGGCGGGGAGGTGCGTCGCGGTGACCGACATCGACTGGGTAGCACTCAGCGTCTTCATGTTCTTCTTCCTGCTCGTCACGGTGCTGGGGTTCCTGGCCGCGCGCTGGCGCGCCGGGGTGGACCTGGAGAGCCTGGACGAGTGGGGGCTGGGCGGCCGCGGGTTCGGAACCTTCATCGCGTGGTTCCTCATCGGCGGAGACCTCTACACCGCCTACACGTTCATCGCCGTGCCCGCCCTGCTCTACGCCGGCAACGTCATCGGCTTCTTCGCGGTGCCCTACACGATCGTCATCTACCCGCTCGTGTTCATCTTCCTGCCCCGCCTCTGGTCGGTCTCACACCGGCACGGGTACGTGACGCCGGCCGACTTCGTCAACGGGCGCTACGGGCACCGGGGGCTGTCCCTGGCGGTCGCGCTGACCGGCATCCTCGCCACGATGCCCTACATCGCCCTGCAGCTGGTCGGCATCCAGGTGGTCCTCGAGGTGATGGGGATCGGCGGTGGCGAAGACGCCTCCCTGTTGGAGCGGGACCTGCCGCTGTTCATCGCGTTCGCGGTGCTGGCGGCGTACACGTACTCGTCGGGGCTGCGGGCACCGGCACTGATCGCGTTCGTCAAGGACACCCTCATCTACATCGTCATCATCGTCGCGGTCATCTACCTCCCGCTGAAGCTGGGCGGCTGGGGGGAGATCTTCGGCGCGGCCGAGGAGCAGTTCGCCGCTGCGAACGACCCTGCGGTCGGCACGATCCCTCCCGGGGCGCTGCACTGGGCATACGCCTCACTGGCACTGGGGTCGGCGCTGGCGCTGTTCATGTACCCCCACTCGATCACCGGCGTGCTGTCGACCAAGAGCCGCAACGTCATCCGGCGCAACGCGGCGCTGCTGCCGGCGTACTCCTTCCTGCTGGGCCTCCTCGCGCTGCTGGGGTTCGTCGCGGTCGCGGCCGACGTCCAGGTCGACAACCCCCAGCTGGCGATCCCGGCCCTGTTCGAGCAGGAGTTCCCCGGCTGGTTCGCGGGGATGGCGTTCGCCGCGATCGCGATCGGCGCGCTGGTGCCGGCCGCGATCATGTCGATCGCCGCGGCCAACCTGTGGACCCGCAACGTCTACAAGGCGTTCCTCAACCCCGCCGCCACGCACGCCGAGGAGGCGCGCCAGTCCAAGCTGGTCTCGCTGGTGGTGAAGTTCGGCGCCCTCGCGTTCATCCTCGGGCTGCCCACCGAGTTCGCCATCAACCTGCAGCTGCTCGGCGGGGTGTGGATCCTGCAGACGTTCCCCGCCATCGTCTTCGGCCTGTACACGCGCTGGTTCCACCGGTGGGCGCTGTTCGTCGGCTGGGCCGTCGGCATGGCGTACGGCACCTGGACCGCCTACCAGGTGGACTTCTCCGCGGTTGCCCCGGTGCCCGGGACCGAGACCGTCGGCTACATCGCGCTGACCGCGTTCGTCCTGAACGTGGCCGTCGCGGTGGTGATGACCGTGGTGCTGCGCGCGGCGAACGTGGCGGAGGGGACCGACCAGACCGTGCCGGAGGACTACCGGGCCGAGTCCGGCGACGAAGGCGTGGACGAGCTGCCGCAGCCGGTCTGAGTGTGCCCCGAACCGCCCGGCTACCTGCGGGTAGCCTTCGGCGCATGACGACAGCAGCACAGAGCGGAGAGCACGGGCAGTCACTGGAGGGGCACGGCGGCGAGCTCGCCGTCGCGGTCGCGCAGGCGCATGGCGTCGAGACCATGTTCACGCTGTCCGGCGCGCACGTGTTCCCGATGTACGACGGCGCGGTCAAGGCCGAGCCGCCCATGCGCCTGGTCGACGTGCGCCACGAGCCGACGGCGGTCTTCGCGGCCGAGGCCACCGGCAAGCTCACGCGCACCCCCGGTCTCGCCGTGCTCACCGCCGGCCCGGGCGTGACCAACGGAGTGAGCCCGATCGCGCAGGCGCACTTCGCCGGCTCACCGCTGGTGGTGGTCGGCGGGCGCGCGCCGGCGGGCCGCTGGGGCACCGGTTCGCTGCAGGAGCTCGACCACCCGCCGATCCTCTCCACGATCGCCAAGGTGTCCGACACGGTGCACCAGGTCGGCGACATCGCCGCCCGTGTGGACGACGCGTTCACGCTGGCCCGGTCGTCGCACCGCGGGCCGACGTTCCTCGACGTACCGATGGACCAGTTCTTCGACCGCGCCGAGGTCCCGTGGCCGCCCGGGCCGCCCACTCCGGGCCCGCTCCCCCCCGACAGCGACGCGCTCGACAGGATCGCGGGGCTACTCAGCCGCGCCGAGCGCCCGGTGCTGGTGCTGGGCACCGACGTGTGGTCCGACGGAGCCGAGCAGGAGGCGCTGAGGTTCGTGGAGGACCTCGCCCTGCCGGCGATCACCAACGGCATGGGGCGTGGCGTCGTGCCGGGCGGCCACCCGCTGCTGGTCACCAAGGCCCGGAGCACCGCACTGGGCCAGGCCGACCTCGTGCTGGTCGTCGGAACCCCGCTCGACTTCCGCCTCGGCTACGGCGTCTTCGGGGGCAAGGACGGCGCGCCACCGGCGTCGGTCGTGCACATCGCCGACTCCCCCGCGCAGGTGTCAGGACACGCCGAGCTGGCCGGCTCCGCGGCCGGCGACCTCGCCCAGGTCTTCGACGGGCTGCAGGCCGCCGTGGAGAGGTCCCGCCGGCGGCCGGACTGGACCGCCTGGACGGCCACACTGCAGGAGGACGTGGCCGCGGCCGTGTCGCGGGACGCAGACCTGCTGGCCAGCGAGTCCGACCCGGTGCACCCGGCGCGGATCTACGGAGAGCTCAACCAGCGGCTGGCCGACGACGCGGTCCTCGTCGGTGACGGCGGCGACTTCGTGTCGTTCGCGGGCAAGTACGTCGAGCCCAAGCGGCCCGGCAGCTGGCTCGACCCAGGCCCGTACGGCTGCCTCGGTGCCGGCATGGGCGCGGCGATGGCGGCGCGGATTGCCCGCCCGTCGTCGCAGGTCGTGGTGCTGTACGGCGACGGCGCCGCCGGCATGTCGCTGATGGACGTCGACACGCTGGTGCGCCACGACCTGCCGGTCGTCATGGTCGTCGGCAACAACTCGTGCTGGGCGCTGGAGAAGGGCCCGATGCAGATGCTCTACGGCTACGACGTCGCGGCCGACCTGGGACCGGAGACGCCGTACGAGCAGGTGGTGCAGGCTCTGGGCGGCGCCGGGGAGACGGTCAGGGCTCCGGGCGACATCGGTCCGGCGCTCGACCGGGCGTTCGACTCGGGCGTGCCGTACCTCGTCAACGTCATCACCGACCCGAAGGCGGCCTACCCCCGCGCCACGCACGGCATCTGACCGCGCACCGAGCCCATCGCCTCACCAGGCGATGTCGGTCGCCACCGATATTCTCGAACACATCTTCGAGGACTTGAGGTGGTGTCCATGACTCTGCTGGCAAGCCCAGTGCTGTCTGAGGTGTCTCCCGCGCCGCCGCCGACGTCGGCGAGCGGGCCGGTCGATCCGGCGGCGATGCCGTTGGAGCGGGTGGAGGCCGAGCTGTGCACGTTGGCCGGGCAGATCGCGGCGGCGACGTCGCGGTTCTTGGTGTTGCTGGCCGACTTCGACGCCCGGGAGGGTTGGGGTGGGTGGGGTGTGCACTCGTGTGCGCACTGGTTGTCGTGGCGGTGTGGGCTGGATCTGCGCACTGCCCATGAGCATGTGCGGGTGGCGCGGGCGTTGCGGGAGCTGCCCAAGGTCAGCGCCGCGTTCGGGCAGGGGCGGGTGTCG
>DATABY010000009.1:0-7705 GCA_036259355.1 Nocardioidaceae bacterium | reverse complement strand
CACGGTGGTGGCCGCCCAGGCCTCCGGCTCGCCGCAGACGTTCACCGTGAGCGTCGACGGCTCGGCCGTGGAGCCCGCCGCCCTGGTGGACCTCGACCTGGTGTCGGTGGCCGACTCGCCGGACCCCGATGTCCCGGCCGTGGTCGCGACGCGTCCCGGCTCGCTGTTCGTGGAGCTGTCCGACCGATGGAGCGAGGTCGCCCTCGACGGCGCCTTCCGGGAGCCGTCGTACGTGCAGTGAGCCGGTCCGGTCCGGCCGGCGGTCGTCCACAGCCACCGGGCCTGTCCGATGCGGCCGGGCCGGCTGGTCGGCCACCATCGGGCCGCATGATGCTGCTGAGCGATCTCGGCCCCGGGCTGGCCGACGCGTTCCTGGACCTCTTCGTCGGCGGACGCTGCGCGGGATGCGCCGCGCCCGGCCGGGCGCTCTGCACCAGCTGCGCGGACGAGCTGCGGGCGCCGCCGCGGCGGCGGTGGCCCGACCCCGTACCGTCCGGCCTACCGCCGCCGTGGTGCGTGGCCGAGTACGCCGGTGCGGTACGGGAGACGCTGTTGGCGCACAAGGAGCACGGCCGCTATGGGCTGGCGCGGGCCCTCGGTCGCGCGCTCGGCGAGGCCGCCCTCGCGGCCGCCGGACCGGTGCGGGCGTCGTCGTGCTGGCTCGTGCCGGTTCCGTCCCGCCCCGCGGTGGTGCGGCAGCGCGGCCACGACCCGGTGCTGCGGATGGCCCGGGTGGCTGCCGCGCACGCGCGCAGCCGCGGCGTACCGCTGCGGACGGTGCCGTGCCTGCACGCGGCTCGTGTGGTGCAGGACCAGGCGGACCTGGACGCCGCACAGCGGCACGCCAACCTGTCCGGTGCCCTGCGAATCCTGCCTCGGTACGCCGGCGAGGCCGACGGCCGGCTCGTCGTACTCGCCGATGACATCCTCACCACCGGGTCGACGGCGGCGGAGGCGTGCCGAGCCCTGCGGGCCGGCGGTGCGCGGGTGCGGGGGGTCGCCACCGTTGCGGCCACCGTGAGGCGCCGTCCGGCACGCCGGGATTTGGGCCCGCCGCTACCACTTATCGGCCGGGGAGACTAGCGTCTGTGTATGGCACCCGCTCGGGTCCGTGGTTGCGCCGACAAGGTCTCGCCCGCGCGAGACCCCGTCGGCAAGCCGATGCCAGCCGCAGGCGAAACGGCCCACGTAAGGCGACTTGTCGTCGACCGATCACGGTGCGGCTTAGACGTAAGTCCTGCCTCGCCGGGGGGTCCGATGCCCCTCGTCCCGAGAGAAGGTCAGTAGTGGCGAATGGGCTGCGAGCGCCTCAGCAGGCGATTGTGGGGACGAAGACCAGGTCGGCCGAGCGGGTGTCTCCGCGTTCCCGTGCCCGCAGCGCGCAACCGCGCAGGGTTCCTATCGCAACGAGGGAGGTCCACGTGGACGTCGTGGTCAAGGGTCGTCACTGCGAGGTGTCCGACCGGTTCCGTCAACACGTCGAGGAGAAGCTGGCGAGGCTGGAGAAGCTCGACCATCGCGTCATCCGCGTCGACGTGGAGGTGTCCAAGGAGCGAAACCCGCGGATGTCCGACCGGGCGGTGCGGGTCGAGCTGACCATGAAGTCGCGTGGCCCGGTGATGCGGGCGGAGGCGGCGGCCGAGGACAAGATGGCCGCCCTTGACATGGCGCTGGACCGCCTGCAGGCGCGGATGCGCAAGGCGGCGGACCGGCGACGCATCCACCACGGCTCCCGGACCCCGGTCTCGGTCGCGGAGGCGACGGCGTCCAACGGTGTCGCGCCCGTCGAGCCGGAGGAGACCGAGGAGGACGTCACAGGCGAGCACAAGGTGGGCCCGCTGACGGTCGTGGGGGACGGGCCCCTCGTGGTGCGCGAGAAGAACCACCAGGCCGCCCCGATGACGCTCGACCAGGCGCTCTACGAGATGGAGCTCGTCGGGCACGACTTCTTCCTGTTCATGGACAAGGAGAGCGAGCTTCCCAGCGTCGTCTACCGCCGCCGGGGCTACGACTACGGCGTCATCCGGTTGGAGATCTGAGCCTGGGCACCGCGCGGCGGACCGCTGTGGGCGGCTCGTGGCCGGCGGGAATAAGCGTCAACTTGCCCGATGATGCTCCACGGCGTACCGGTGGTCTGCAATGATGCGGAATATGGAGACGGCAGAGGGACTAGCGCCATCGCGGCGGGAGCCCATTCGCGTCATCGTCGTCGATGACCAGGAGCTCTTTCGGCGTGGCCTCATCATGCTCCTCTCGGTCGAGGACGGAATCGACGTCGTGGGGGAGGCCTCCGACGGCGTCGCGGCCACCGAGCTCGCCTCCACGGCTGTGCCTGACGTCGTCCTGATGGACGTCCGGATGCCCAAGCGGTCCGGGATCGAGGCCTGCCTCACGATCAAGGACGCCGCGCCCTCCGCCAAGATCCTGATGCTCACCGTGAGCGAGGAGGAGGCCGACCTCTACGAGGCGGTCAAGAACGGCGCCTCCGGCTACCTGCTCAAGGACGCCTCGATCGACGAGGTGGCCCAGGCAGTCCAGCTGGTCGCCGACGGCCAGTCGCTGATCAGCCCGTCGATGGCCACCAAGCTGCTCGACGAGTTCAAGCAGATGTCGGTCGTCGGGCGTCGGCAGGACGTCACGGCGCCGCGGCTGACCGACCGCGAGCTCGAGGTGCTGCGGCTGGTCGCCCGCGGGCTCAACAACCGCGACATCGCCCGAGAGCTGTTCATCAGCGAGAACACCGTCAAGAACCACGTGCGCAACATCCTGGAGAAGCTGCAGCTGCACTCCAGGATGGAGGCCGTGATGTACGCCGTGCGCGAGAAGCTGCTCGACATCCCCTGAGGCTGCGCGGCCGCACGTCCGGTGTCGGTAAGGCGTCCTAGAGTGGACGCTCGTGACGCTCCCTGACGTACGGCCACGGCGGCGGATCCAACGACTCTCGCGGGCGCAGGCGCGGCGCGTCGCCCTGGCGGCACAGGGCTTCTGCGACCCGCGGCCCGCGCGTCCGGACGCTCGCGCGCTGTCGCGGGTGGTCGGCCGCACGAGCCTGTTCCAGATCGACTCCGTCAACGTGCTGATGCGTGCCCAGTACATGCCCATGTACAGCCGTCTCGGGCCCTACGACGTCGGAGTGCTCGAGCGGGGCTACGGGCGCAAGCCTCGCCGGCTGTTCGAGTACTGGGCGCACGAGGCGTCGCTGGTGCCCGTCCACCTGCAGCCGTCGCTGCGGTTCCGGATGGCGCGTGCCCATCGGCACGCCTGGGGCTGGATGCGCCGGACCGCTGAAGAGCAGCCGGAGCTGGTGCAGTTCGTCCGGGACGAGGTCGAGAGCCGTGGGCCGGTGACCGCACGCGACGTCGAGCACGACGTCCCCCGAAGCAAGGAGCACTGGGGCTGGAACTGGAGCGAGACCAAACGAGCGCTGGAGTGGTTGTTCTGGTGCGGCGAGGTCACCTCGGCCCGCCGCAACGGGGCCTTCGAGCGCGTCTACGACCTCCCCGAGCGGGTGCTGCCGCCTGAGGTGGTCGCCGCGCCGACGCCCGCCGACGACGAGGCTCATCGCACGCTCGTCGAGGCTGCGGCCCGCGCCCACGGTGTGGCGACGGAGCCGTGCCTGCGCGACTACTTCCGCCTCACGCCGCAGGAGACGCAGGTCGCGGTGCGCGAGCTGGTGGAGAGCGGCGCGCTGGTGCCGGTCGAGGTCGAGGGGTGGTCACGACCGGCCTACCTGCATCACGAGGCGCGGCTGCCCCGCGCTGTCGCGGCGCGGGCACTGCTGAGCCCCTTCGACCCGCTGGTGTTCGAACGCACGCGCACGGAGCGGCTGTACGACTTCCGGTACCGCATCGAGATCTATGTGCCTGCCGGCAAGCGGGTGCATGGTTACTACGTGCTGCCGTTCCTGCTCGGTGACCGGCTCGTGGGCCGCGTCGACCTCAAGGCCGACCGCAAGGCAGGGATGCTGCTGGTGCACGCCGCCTACGCCGAGGCGGACGCCCCGCCGGAGACGGCGTCCGAGCTGGCGTCCGAGCTCGGCTCGCTCGCCGGGTGGCTGGGCCTGTCCGCGGTCACGGTGTCGCCTCGCGGCGACCTGGCCGACGCCCTGGCCGTCGAGGTGAAGCGGTTGTGATCGCGCGGCTGATGGTCGTGCTCGTCCTGCTGGCGGTCACCGGCTGTGCCGGCGACCCGCCGTCTGCTTCGCCCGCCACACCACGGTCCTCCGTCGACGGCGACCCCCGGCCGCCCGCGGGGGCGGAGACACGGGAGCGGTCCGCCGGAGCGGCGGCGATGCCGGAGCGGCGGGCCGGGCGGCTGCCGTACGTCTTTCCCGTGCGCGGTGCCACGTCGTACATCCGCGCCCACCACGACTACCCCGCCACCGACATCTTCGCCCGGTGCCGCACTCGCGTCGTCGCGCCGGTCAGCGGCGTCGTGCTCGAGGTGCGCCGCAGGGACCGCTACCGACCGGCGCGCAACAACCCCGCGCTGCGCGGTGGACGCTTCATCTCGCTCCGCGGTGACGACGGCGTGCGCTACTACGGCAGTCATCTGCGGTCGTTGGCCGGGCGGACGAAGCCCGGCGCCAGGGTGCGTGCGGGCGCGATGCTCGGGCGGGTGGGACAGTCCGGCAACGCTCGCGGCACCGGCTGCCACCTGCATCTCGGTATCAGCCCGGTCTGCGCACGTGCCGGCGACTGGTGGGTGCGCCGGGGCACCGTCCGGCCGTTCCGCTTCCTGCGCGCGTGGGAACGCGACCGCGACCTCTCACCGGCGCGTGCTGTGAGGCACTGGAGGGCCGACCACGGCTGCCCACGGCGCCCGCGCTGACCGTGCGGCATGCGGGCTGCCTGACCGCCTGGCAGGCGGCTCAGGCGGAGCTCGACGGCCGACGCACCGCCGGGAAGCCGCGGGAACCGCTCACGCCCGAACATGTCTTCGACTCCACCGGCAGCCACCGACCGTCGGGACCATGGAAATCGCTGGTGTGCCTAACCCGGCTTGGCTGTCGCCTACGATGGCGGATGGGTCGGCCCGGCCCGTGCCCGCCGCTGCCCGGCGGCGGATACTCGGTAACTAGGAGTCAGTGCTCGTGCCTGCTTTGTTGGACAAGATCCTCCGGATCGGCGAGGGCAAGATCCTCCGTCAGCTCGAGGGCGTTGCCAAACAGGTCAATGCCATCGAGGAGGACTTCGTCGCGATGAGCGACGAGGAGCTGCGGGGCCAGACCGCCGAGTTCAGGCAGCGGCTGGAGAACGGCGAACCGCTCGACGACCTGATGCCGGAGGCCTTCGCCACCGTCCGGGAGGCGGCCAAGCGGACGCTGGGCCAGCGCCACTACGACGTCCAGCTGATGGGCGGAGCCGCACTGCACCTGGGCAACATCGCCGAGATGAAGACCGGCGAGGGCAAGACGCTGGTCTCGACGCTGCCCGTCTACCTCAACGCGCTCGCCGGCAAGGGTGTGCACGTGGTGACGGTCAACGACTACCTGGCCAAGCGTGACTCGGAGTGGATGGGCAGGGTGCACCACTTCCTCGGTCTGGAGGTCGGTGCGATCCTCGCGAACATGCCGCCGGACGAGCGGCGTACGGCGTACGGCATGGACATCACGTACGGCACCAACAACGAGTTCGGGTTCGACTACCTGCGTGACAACATGGCCAGCTCGCTGGACGAGTGCGTGCAGCGCGGGCACTACTACGCGATCGTGGACGAGGTCGACTCGATCCTCATCGACGAGGCCCGCACCCCGCTCATCATCTCCGGGCCGTCCGACGAGGCCGTGGAGTGGTACGACCAGTTCGCCGCTCTCGTGCAGAAGCTGACCAAGGACGTCGACTACGAGGTGGACGAGAAGAAGCGGACGGTGTCCGTGCTGGAGCCGGGCATCACCAGGGTCGAGGACCACCTCGGTATCGACAACCTCTACGACTCCGTCAACACGCCGCTGATCAGCTTCCTCAACAACGGAATCAAGGCCAAGGAGCTCTTCCGCCGTGACCGCGACTATGTCGTGATCGACGAGGAGGTGCTCATCGTCGACGAGCACACCGGACGCATGCTGCACGGCCGCCGGTACAACGAGGGCCTGCACCAGGCCATCGAGGCCAAGGAGGGGGTGCAGATCCGTGAGGAGTACCAGACCCTCGCGACCATCACCCTGCAGAACTACTTCCGCCTCTACGACAAGCTCGGCGGCATGACCGGTACGGCGATGACCGAGGCCAGCGAGTTCGACAAGATCTACAAGCTCGGGGTCGTTCCGATCCCGACCAACAAGCCGATGATCCGGGAGGACCGGGCAGACCTCGTCTACCGCACCGAGGGCTCCAAGTTCAACGCGGTGATCGACGACATCGCCGAACGCAACGAGAAGGGCCAGCCGATCCTGGTCGGCACCGTGAGCGTCTCGAAGAGCGAGCACCTGTCCGAGCTGCTGAGGCAGCGGGGGATCCCGCACACCGTCCTCAACGCCAAGCAGCACGCCAGTGAGGCGGAGGTCGTCGCGATGGCGGGGCGGCGCAGCGCAGTCACCGTCGCCACCAACATGGCCGGCCGCGGCACCGACATCATGCTCGGCGGCAACCCGGAGTTCCTCGCGGAGAAGGAGCTGCGCGGGCGCGGTCTCGACCCGGTGGAGACACCGGAGGAGTACGAGGCGGCCTGGCCGTCGACCCTGGAGAAGTTCCAGGCCGAGGTCAAGGCCGGGCACGACGAGGTGATCGGGCTCGGTGGCCTGTACGTCGTCGCCACCGAGCGGCACGAGTCCCGCCGCATCGACAACCAGTTGCGCGGCCGTTCCGGCCGCCAGGGCGACCCCGGTGCGTCGCAGTTCTACCTCTCGCTCGAGGACGACCTGATGCGGCTGTTCAAGTCCGACTGGGTCGACTGGGTACTGACGACGCTGAAGATCCCCGACGACGTCCCGATCGAGAACAAGCGCGTCACCGGCGCCATCGCCTCGGCGCAGGCTCAGGTCGAGTCGCAGAACTTCGAGACGCGCAAGAACATCCTCAAGTACGACGACGTGATGAACCGCCAGCGCGAGGTGATCTACACCGAGCGCCGCAGCGTTCTGGAGGGCGCCGACCTGCGCGACCAGGTCCGCGGCATGATCGACGACGTCACGCGCGCGTACGTCAACGCGACCACCGAGGGCTTCCCGGAGGAGTGGGACCTCGACAAGCTCTGGGTGGCGCTGAAGACGCTGTACCCCGTCTCGTTCAGCGCGGAGCAGCTGATCGACGACGCCGGCGGCGAGCGCAGCGACCTGTCCCGGGAGTTCCTGACCGAGCGCATCCAGGCCGACGCCCACAAGGCCTACCAGCAGCGTGAGGAGGAGCTCGGCGACGAGGTCATGCGCGAGCTCGAGCGCCGGGTGATGCTCAGCGTGCTCGACCGCAAGTGGCGCGAGCACCTGTACGAGATGGACTACCTGCGTGAGGGCATCGGGTTGCGGGCCTACTCCCAGCGTGACCCGCTCGTCGAGTACCAGCGGGAGGGCTTCGACCTGTTCACGGTCATGATGGACGCGATCAAGGAGGAGTCGGTCGGGTACCTGTTCAACCTCGAGGTGCAGGTCGAGGAGGAGCCGGAGCCCGAGCCGACGCTCGACGCCCAGCACATCTTCGAGAACCTCGCGTCGCAGCAGGCGGAGGCGGTGCCGGCGGGTGCCACGTCGGGCGGCTCGGAGGAGCCGGAG
>DATABY010000008.1:0-2515 GCA_036259355.1 Nocardioidaceae bacterium | reverse complement strand
GACGGCGATCCGCTGCCGCGCGCGCAGCGGCTCGTCGGACATCCAGCACACCATGGCGTCGAGGTCCTGGGTGGGGTGCGGGGCGTTCTGCGGCCGGCAGATCAGGTCGCCGCGGGACACGTCGAGGTCGTCGGCCAGCCGCAGCGTCACCGACATCGGCGGGAAGGCCTCGTCCACCGGGCCGCGCGGGCCGTCGATGCCGGCCACGGTGGTCGTCAGGCCGCTGGGCAGCACCTGGACCTCGTCACCGGGCCGGAACACGCCGCTGGACACGGTGCCGGCGTAGCCGCGGTAGTCGTGGAACGCGTCGGACTGCGGCCGGATCACGTACTGCACCGGGAACCGGGCGTCGGTGAGGTTGCGGTCGCTGGCGACGTGCACGTGCTCGAGGTGGTGCAGCAGCGAGGGCCCGTCGTACCAGGGCGTGCGTGCCGACCGGCTGACCACGTTGTCCCCGTGCAGCGCCGAGATCGGGATCACCGTCAGATCGGGCACGTTGAGCTTGGTGGCGAAGCCGCTGAACTCGTCGCGGATGGCCTCGTAGGTCTCCTCCGACCAGTCGACGAGGTCCATCTTGTTGACCGCGACCACCACGTGGGGCACCCGCAGCAGCGAGGCGAGGAAGGCGTGCCGCCGGCTCTGCTCGACCATCCCCTTGCGGGCGTCGACCAGCACGATCGCCAGGTCGGCGGTCGAGGCGCCGGTGACCATGTTCCGCGTGTACTGCACGTGGCCGGGGGTGTCGGCGAGGATGAACGTGCGCCGCGGGGTGGCGAAGTAGCGGTAGGCCACGTCGATGGTGATGCCCTGCTCGCGCTCGGCCCGCAGGCCGTCGGTGAGCAGCGCGAGGTCGACGTAGTCGCCCTTGCTGGCGCGGGCCACGGCCTCGTACTGGTCCTCGAAGATGGCCTTGCTGTCGAACAGCAGCCGGCCGATCAGCGTGCTCTTGCCGTCGTCCACGGAGCCGGCGGTGGCGATCCGGCAGATGTCCTTGCGCGCGGTGGCGATCTCCACGGCGTGCTCGGCGACGGCCGAGCGCAGGTCGACGGGGTCGCTGAGGCTCTCGGCGGCGCTCATCAGAAGTACCCCTCCTTCTTCCGGTCCTCCATCGCCGCGTCGCTCACCTTGTCGTCGCCGCGGGTCGCGCCGCGCTCGGTCATCCGGGTCACCGCGATCTCGGCGATGACCTCCTCGACCGTGGTGGCCTCGGAGCGGACGGCGGCGGTGAGGTTGGCGTCGCCGACGGTGCGGTAGCGCACCGTCGCGCGGAAGGGCTGCTCGCCGTCCCGGGGCCGGATGAACTCGTTGACCGCGTAGAGCATCCCCTGCCGCTCGACGACCTCCCGCTCCTGCGCCAGGTACAGCGGCGGGATGGGGATGTGCTCGCGGGCGATGTACTGCCAGATGTCGAGCTCGGTCCAGTTCGACAGCGGGAAGACCCGGATCGACTCGCCCACGTGGATCCGGCCGTTGTAGAGGTCCCACAGCTCGGGCCGCTGGTTCTTCGGGTCCCACTGGCCGAACTCGTCGCGGAAGGAGAACACCCGCTCCTTGGCCCGCGCCTTGTCCTCGTCGCGCCGCGCGCCGCCGAACAGCGCGGTGAAGCCGTGCTCCTCCACCGCGTCGAGCAGCACGGGGGTCTGGATCCGGTTCCGGGAGCCGTTGGGCTCCTCCTTGACCAGGCCGCGGGCCATCGCGTCGGGCACCGAGGCGACGACCAGCTGGACGCCGAGCTCGGCCACCCGCTTGTCGCGGAACTCGAGCACCTCGGGGAAGTTCAGCCCGGTGTCCACGTGCATCACCGGGAACGGGATGCGGGCCGGCGCGAACGCCTTGCGGGCCAGCTCCAGCATGACGATGGAGTCCTTGCCGCCGGAGAACAGCAGCACCGGGCGCTCCAGCTCGGCGGCGACCTCGCGGATCACGTGGATGGACTCGGCCTCCAGCGTCTCCAGCTGGGAGAGCCGGTAGTCGGGTGTGCTCACGGACGTAGGCTCCGGTCGGTCGGCGGCAGGGCTCGAACCGGCAGCAACCGCACCGGTCCGGGGGAGATTCCCGTACCAGTGTCCGGCATGGCCCGCCCGGACCGGGTCAGGACCCCGGCCGGACGGCGGCGAGCAGCCGTTCGGCGAGCTCCGGGCGGCACACCACCAGGTCGGGCAGCCACGGGTCGGGGCCGTTGTAGACCAGGGGCGACCCGTCGAGCCGGACGGCGGTCAGCCCGGCCGCGCGGGCGACGGCGACCGGCGCGGCGGAGTCCCACTGGTACATGCCACCGGCGTGCACGTAGGCGTCGACCTCGCCGCGCACCACGGCGGTCATCTTGTAGCCCGCCGAGCCCAGCGGCACGACCTCGGCGTTCAGCGCCTCGGCGGCGACGGCGGCCTCGGCCGGCGGGCGGGTCCGGCTGACCGCGATCCGCGGCCGGCCACCCCGCGGGGGCGGCACTACGGCCGCGGGGTCGGTGACCAGCACCTCGCCCAGCGCGGGCAGCGCCACCGCTCCGGCGACCAGG
>DATABY010000007.1:0-27584 GCA_036259355.1 Nocardioidaceae bacterium | reverse complement strand
CCGCGACGACAACATGGTCGGCGAGATCCGTGGCGCCGCGCTGCCGATGGGCTTCAACCGCAAGCCGCACTACCAGGACGGGCTGATGCTCGTCGGCGACTCCGGCGGCATGGTCAACCCCTTCAACGGGGAAGGCATCGCCTACGCGATGGAGTCCGGCGCGATGGCCGCGGAGGTGATCGCGGAGGCGCTGACACGCCCCGCCGGGTCACAGCGCGAGCTGGCTCTGTCCGGCTACCCGCGCGCCCTCGACGCGGCGTACGGCGGCTACTACACGCTCGGCCGGCTCTTCGCGCGAGCGATCGGCAACCCGCAGGTGATGAAGTACGGCACCCGCTACGGCCTGCCCCGCCCGCTGCTGATGAAGTTCACGCTGAAGCTCCTCGCGAACCTCACCGACCCACGAGGCGGCGATGCGATGGACCGGGTGATCAACGCGATGAGGAAGATGGCACCGGCGGCGTGACGGAGGCGGCCCGGACGCAGCCTAGGATGACCGGACCGCGCACCGTCTGACACGGTAGGCGAGTGACCAGGAGAGGGGAGAAGTCGGCGTGGAACTGTACGTGCCGATTCTCGGGCTGCTGATTCTCGGAGCGGGCTTCGCGATCTTCTCCGTCGTCGTCAGCGGCCTCACCGGGCCCGGCCGCTACAACCGCGCGCGCCTCGACTCCTACGAGTGCGGCATCGAGCCGACCCCCCAGCCGGTCGGCGGCGGACGGTTCCCGGTGAAGTACTACATCATCGCGATGATGTTCATCATCTTCGACATCGAGATCGTCTTCCTCTACCCGTGGGCGGTCGCCTTCGACTCGATGGGGATGTTCGCACTCGTGGAGATGGTCCTGTTCATCGCGATGATCTTCATCGCCTACGCGTACGTCTGGCGCCGTGGCGGCCTGGACTGGGACTGACGCGCGTGCCAACGACGTACCTGCGAACGCGCCTGCGGAGCCGGCCGGACGGGATAGGAGACTGAGATGGGTATCGAGGAGAAGCTTCCCAGCGGTGTCCTGCTGACCACCGTCGAGGGCGTGGCGGGCTACATGCGCAAGGCCTCGCTGTGGCCGGCGACCTTCGGGCTGGCCTGCTGCGCGATCGAGATGATGACCTCCGGAGCGCCCCGCTTCGACACCGGCCGGTTCGGCATGGAGGTGTTCCGGGCGTCGCCCCGGCAGGCCGACCTGATGATCGTCGCCGGCCGGGTGAGCCAGAAGATGGCGCCGGTGCTGCGGCAGATCTACGACCAGATGGCCAACCCCAAGTGGGTGCTGGCGATGGGCGTGTGCGCCTCCAGCGGCGGCATGTTCAACAACTACGCGATCGTGCAGGGCGTCGACCACGTGGTGCCGGTGGACATGTACCTCCCCGGGTGCCCGCCCCGCCCGGAGATGCTGATCGACTCGATCCTGAAGCTGCACGACAAGATCAAGGCCCAGAAGCTCGGACCCAACCGGCTCGCCGAGATCGAGCAGCACGAAGCCGACCGGATGCAGGCTCTGCCGACCTCGCAGATGAAGGGACTGCTGCGGTGACCGACGACGAGAAGCGCGGGGACCGGCCCAGCGAGGAGACCGGTGAGGGCGCGAAGGCGACCGGTACCACCGAGCAGAGCAACGTCGACGAGGGCGTCGAGGAGACCCCGGCCAAAGCCCCCGAGGACGAGGGCATCACCGGGCGGATGCCCGAGAACCTCCCGCCGGAGACCGGAGCCCCGGAGACCCGGGTCGAGGTCGTCGAGGTCCGCACCGGCATGTTCGGCGCCAAGGGCACCGGCGACACCTCCGGGTACGGCGGGCTGCGGCGCGCGGTCGCGATGCCCGGCTCGAGCTCCCGGCCCTTCGGCGGCTACCTCGACGAGGTCGCCGACAGCTTCGACGTCGCGCTGCGCGAGGAGGGCATCGACGACGCGATCGAGAAGGTCGTCGTGCACCGCGGCGAGATCACCTTCTACATCCGTCGCCACCACCTGCTGCGCACCGTGAAGAGGCTGCGCGACGAGGCCGACCTGCGCTTCGAGCTGTGCTCGGGTGTCTCCGGTGTGCACTACCCCGAGGACCGCGGACGCGAGCTGCACGCGGTCTACCACCTGCTCTCGATGACGCACAACCGCCGGATCCGCCTCGAGGTCGCCTGCCCCGACGCCGACCCCCACATTCCCTCGGTCGTGTCGGTCTACCCCACCGCGGACTGGCACGAGCGCGAGACCTACGACTTCTTCGGCATCGTCTTCGACGGCCACCCCGCCCTCACCCGGATCGAGATGCCGGACGACTGGCCCGGCCACCCGCAGCGCAAGGACTACCCGCTCGGTGGCATCCCGGTCGAGTACAAGGGCGCGACGGTGCCGCCGCCCGACCAGCGGAGGTCCTACAACTGATGGCCGACACAGGCGCCCACACCGGCAGCCACACCGGGGGCTCGCAGGAGAGCTACACCAGCACGCCCAACGCCGAGGACCCGTACGCCTCCGCGCAGGAGACGACGACCGGACGCGTCTACACCGTGACCGGGCAGGACTGGGACACGGTCGTGGCCGGCATCGCGGAGTCCCACGAGGAGCGTGTCGTGGTCAACATGGGCCCGCAGCACCCGTCGACGCACGGCGTGCTGCGGCTGATCCTCGAGCTCGACGGGGAGACGGTCACCGAGGCCCGCTGCGGCATCGGCTACCTGCACACCGGCATCGAGAAGAACATGGAGTACCGGACGTGGGTCCAGGGCACCACGTTCTGCACCCGGATGGACTACCTGTCGCCGTTGTTCAACGAGGCGGCGTACTGCTTCGGCGTGGAGCGGCTGCTCGGGATCGAGGAGGACGTCCCGGAGAAGGCCCACGTCATGCGGGTCCTGCTGATGGAGCTCAACCGCATCTCCTCGCACATGGTCGCGGTCGCCACCGGCGGCATGGAGATCGGGGCGCTGACCATCATGACGGTCGGCTTCCGCGAGCGTGAGCTCGTGCTCGACGTGCTGGAGCACATCACCGGCCTCCGGATGAACCACGCGTTCATCCGCCCCGGCGGGGTCGCGCAGGACATGCCGCCGGGAGCGCTGGACAAGATCCGCGACTTCATCAAGCTGATGAAGAAGCGGCTGCCCGAGTACGCCGCTCTGGCCAACGAGAACCCCATCTTCAAGGGGCGGCTGGTGGGTGTGGGCCATCTCGACCTCGCCGGCTGCCTGGCACTCGGCATCACCGGCCCGCCGCTGCGTGCGACCGGCTACCCGTGGGACATGCGCAAGACCCAGCCCTACAGCGGCTACGAGACCTACGACTTCGACGTCGTCACGTGGGACACCATGGACGCCTACGGCCGGTTCCGCATCCGGCTGGAGGAGATGCACCAGTCGCTGCGGATCATCGAGCAGTGCGCCGACCGCCTCGCCGACCTCGAGGGCGCGCCGGTGATGGTCGGCGACAAGAAGGTCGCCTGGCCCGCGCAGCTCGCGGTCGGCAACGACGGAATGGGCAACTCGCTCGACCACATCAAGCACATCATGGGCGAGTCGATGGAGGCGCTGATCCACCACTTCAAGCTGGTCACCGAGGGCTTCCGGGTGCCCGCGGGACAGGCGTACGGCACCGTCGAGTCGCCGCGCGGCGAGCTCGCCTGCCACGTGGTCTCCGACGGCGGCACCCGCCCCTACCGTGCCCACTTCCGCGACCCGTCGTTCGTCAACCTGCAGGGCACGTCGGTGATGGCCGAGGGCGGCATGGTCGCCGACGTGGTCGTCGCGATCGCCAGCATCGACCCCGTCATGGGAGGTGTGGACCGATGACCGAGAGCACGCCCGGCGGCGAGCGCCGCTCGCCCGGGGAGCGGTCCGGCGAGGTTCCGCCGGCCAGCCAGTCCGGCTCCTCCGTCGCCGGACGGCCAGGCCCGTCCACGGCCGGCTCCACGTCGCCGGACCGCAGTTCCACCCTTGCGCGGGAGCCGTTGGACGAGACCACGCTCACCGAGTTGAGAGAGATCGTCAGTCGGTATCCGCAGGCGAGGTCGGCCCTGCTTCCGATGCTGCACCTGCTGCAGAGCGTGGAGGGCCAGGTCACCCCGCGCGGCATCGAGGTGTGCGCGGAGCTGCTGGAGCTGACCGCCGCCGAGGTGTCGGCGGTGGCGACCTTCTACACGATGTACAAGCGCCGGCCGGTCGGCGACTACCACGTCGGCGTGTGCACCAACACGCTGTGCGCGATCATGGGCGGCGACGTCATCTTCGACCGGCTCAAGGAGCACCTCGGCGTCGGCAACGACGAGATCACCGAGGACGGCAAGGTGACGCTCGAGCACGTCGAGTGCAACGCGGCCTGCGACTACGCGCCGGTGATGATGGTCAACTGGGAGTTCATGGACAACATGACCCCCGAGAGCGCGGTCGACCTCGTCGACCGGCTGCGCGGCGGCGAGGAGGTGCGCTCCACCCGCGGGCCCCGGATCTGCACCTGGCGGCAGGCCGAGCGCGTGCTGGCCGGCTTTCCCGACGACCTCGCCGACGAGGGGCCCGCGGCCGGACCGGAGTCGCTGGTCGGGCTGCAGATCGCTCGTGACCGGGGCTGGCGCGCTCCGGCGGCCGACGACCGGACGAGGGGGGAACAGTGACCGAGCACACCGACGGGCAGACCGATGGGCACGCCGTGTCCACGCTGACGCCGGTCCTCACCGACAACTGGGACCAGGACCGCTCCTGGACGCTGCAGGCCTACGAGGACCGTGGCGGCTACCGTGCGCTGAAGAAGGCGCTCAGGCAGCAGCCCGACGCGCTCATCGAGATGGTCAAGGACTCCAGCCTCCGCGGCCGCGGCGGCGCCGGCTTCCCGACGGGCATGAAGTGGGGCTTCATCCCGCAGGGCGACGGCAAGCCGCACTACCTGGTCGTCAACGCCGACGAGTCCGAGCCGGGCACCTGCAAGGACATCCCCCTGATGCTCGCCTCGCCGCACACCCTGGTCGAGGGCGCGATCATCTCCTCGTTCGCGATCCGCGCCAGCCACGCCTTCATCTACGTCCGCGGCGAGGTGCTGCACGTCGTACGCCGGATGCAGCGCGCGGTGCAGGAGGCCTACCTCGCCGGCTACCTCGGCAAGGACGTCCTCGGCACCGGCTTCGACCTCGAGATGGTCGTGCACGCCGGCGCCGGCGCGTACATCTGCGGCGAGGAGACGTCGTTGCTCGACTCGCTCGAGGGACGCCGTGGCCAGCCCCGGCTGCGCCCGCCGTTCCCCGCCGTCGCCGGCCTGTACGCCTCGCCGACCGTGGTCAACAACGTCGAGACGATCGCCTCGGTCCCGTGCATCGTCGACAACGGCCCGGAGTGGTTCACGTCGATGGGCACCGAGAAGAGCAAGGGCATGACGCTCTACTCGCTGTCCGGGCACGTGCAGCGCCCGGGACAGTACGAGGCACCGCTCGGCATCACCCTGCGCGAGCTGCTCGACCTGGCCGGCGGGGTCCGTGCCGGGCACGTGCTGAAGTTCTGGACGCCGGGCGGCTCCTCCACGCCCATCCTCACCGACGAGCACCTCGACGTGCCGCTGGACTACGAGGGCGTCACCGGGGCGGGCAGCATGCTCGGCACCAAGGCGCTGCAGATCTTCGACGACACCACCTGCGTCGTGCGGGCGGTGCTGCGCTGGACCGAGTTCTACAAGCACGAGTCGTGCGGCAAGTGCACGCCGTGCCGGGAGGGCACGTGGTGGCTGGTGCAGGTGCTGCAGCGGCTGGAGAAGGGCCAGGGCAGCGAGGAGGACCTCGACGTCCTGCTGGACCAGTGCGACAACATCCTCGGCCGGGCGTTCTGCGCGCTCGGTGACGGTGCGACCAGCCCGATCACCTCGTCGATCCAGTACTTCCGCGACGAGTACCTCGCCCACCTCGAGCACGGCGGGTGCCCGTTCGACCACCACGTCTCCACTCTGTTCGCGACCGCGGGAGCACACGCATGACGGTCCAGGCCAACAAGGCGGGCTCGGAGGGTGCCGACGCCACGCTGGAGAAGCTGGTCACGCTCACCATCGACGACGTCGAGGTCAGCGTGCCCGAGGGCACACTGGTGATCCGCGCCGCCGAGCTGATCGGCGTGCAGATCCCCAGGTTCTGCGACCACCCTCTGCTCGACCCCGTCGGCGCCTGCCGACAGTGCCTGGTCGAGATCCCCGACGCCGGCAACGGCCGGCCGATCCCCAAGCCGCAGGCGTCCTGCACGCTCCCGGTGGCGCCCGGCATGGTCGTGAAGACCCAGGCGACCTCAGGCGTGGCCGACAAGGCGCAGCAGGGGATCATGGAGTTCCTGCTGATCAACCACCCGCTCGACTGCCCGGTCTGCGACAAGGGCGGCGAGTGCCCGCTGCAGAACCAGTCCATGTCCAACGGCCGCGGCGAGTCGCGCTACATCGAGCAGAAGCGCACGTTCGTCAAGCCGATCAGCATCTCCGCGCAGGTGCTCCTCGACCGGGAACGCTGCATCCTCTGCGCGCGTTGCACGCGGTTCCAGCAGCAGATCGCCGGCGACCCGTTCATCGACATGATCGAGCGCGGCGCGCTGCAGCAGGTCGGGATCTACGAGCAGGAACCCTTCGAGTCCTACTTCTCCGGGAACACCATCCAGATCTGCCCGGTCGGCGCGCTCACCAGCACCACGTACCGGTTCCGGGCCAGGCCCTTCGACCTGGTCTCCACGCCCAGCGTCTGCGAGCACTGCGCGTCCGGCTGCGCGCTGCGCACCGACCACCGTCGCGGCAAGGTCACCCGCCGCCTCGCCGGCGACGACCCGCAGGTCAACGAGGAGTGGAACTGCGACAAGGGCCGCTTCGCCTACACCTACGCGCGGCAGGCCGACCGGCTCACCCACCCGCTGGTGCGCGACGAGGACACCGGCGAGCTGCAGCCGGCCTCGTGGCCGGCGGCCTTCGCGGTCGCCGCGCGCGGGTTGGCTGCCGCCGGCGGGCAGGTCGGCGTACTGCCCGGCGGCCGGCTCAGCGCCGAGGACGCCTATGCCTACGCCAAGTTCGCCCGGGCCGTGCTCGGCACCAACGACATCGACTTCCGGGCCCGCCCGCACTCGCCGGAGGAAGCGGACTTCCTGTCCGCCGCGGTGGCCGCACGGTCGGACGTCACGTACGCCGACCTGGAGGCCGCCACGACCGTCGTCCTCGCCGGCTTCGAGCCGGAGGAGGAGTCGCCGATCGTGTTCCTGCGCCTCCGCAAGGCCTTCCGTAGGCACGGTGCCCGCATCTTCTCGCTCGCCCCGCTGGCCACGCGCAGCCTCGACAAGATGGGCGGCCGGCTGCTGCCCACGCCGCCCGGCGGCGAGGCCGAGGGGCTGCGCGCCCTCGGCGGTGACGGAGAGGTGGCGCTCGACGGGGGCGGGGTGATCCTCGTCGGCGAGCGCCTGGCGACCGTGCCGGGTGCCCTGTCCGCCGCGCTGGAGCTCGCGCGCACGACCGGCGCGAAGCTGGCGTGGGTCCCCCGTCGCGCCGGTGAGCGCGGCGCTCTCGACGCCGGCTGCCTGCCCGGCCTGCTGCCCGGCGGACGCCCCGTCGCCGACGCGTCCGCACGGGTCGACGTCGCAGCCGCCTGGGGTGTCGACACCGTCCCGACCCGGGCGGGACGCAGCACCGACGAGATGCTGGCCGCGGTGGCGGCCGGCGACCTCGGTGCGCTCGTGGTCGGCGGTGTCGAGCCGTCCGACCTCGCGGACCCGCACGCGGCGCGGGCCGCGCTCGCGGCGGTACCGTTCCTGGTCAGCCTGGAGATCCGCGCCAGCGAGGTGACCGAGTTCGCCGACGTGGTGCTGCCCGTCGCGCCGGTCGCGGAGAAGCCGGGCTCGTTCGTGGACTGGGAGGGTCGCGTCCGGCCGTTCCAGAACGTGCTGCGGACCTCCGGCGTACTCACCGACGTCCGCGTGCTCGCCGGCATCGCCGACGAGATGCCGGCCGCCGACCGGTCCGGCCCCGCCGGCCTGGGGTTCAGCACCGTCGAGCAGGCCCGCGCCGAGATGACCGAGCTGGGCCCCTGGGACGGGGAGCGGGCGGCCAAGCCGACGGTCCCCGCCGGCGCCGTTCCCGCGGCGGGAGCCGGGCAGGCCGTGCTGGCCACCTGGCGGCACCTGATCGACGACGGCCGGATGCAGGACGGCGAGCCCTACCTGAAGGCCACCGGCCCTCGGGCCGTCGCCCGGGTGTCCGCAGGGACGGCCGCCGCGGTGGGGGTCGCCGACGGCGGTGAGCTCACCCTCTCCACCGAGCGTGGGCGCGTTACCTTCCCGGTCGTGGTCAGCGACATGCCCGACGGGGTGGTGTGGGCGCCGCAGAACTCCGCCGGGATCTCGTTGAACCGCGACCTCGGTGCGGTGTCCGGCGCCGTGGTCCGGATCTCGGGAGGTGCGGCATGAACGCGACCGCCCACGTGACGCAGACCCTGCAGCAGTGGAGCGTCGTGGCCGCGGAGGGCGGCGAGGACAGCCTGGGCGAGTTCGGGCAGGACCCGGTGTGGCTGTGGATCGTCAAGGCCGTGGTGATCTTCGGGCTGCTGGTCCTCCTCACGCTGTTCAACATCTGGTTCGAGCGGCGCGTGGTGGCCCGGATGCAGCACCGCGTCGGCCCCAACGTGCATGGGCCGTTCGGGCTGCTGCAGTCTCTGGCCGACGGCGTCAAGCTCGCGCTGAAGGAGGACATCATCCCTCGGACGGCCGACAAGGTCGTCTACGTCCTCGCGCCCGTCATCTCCACCACGACCGCGTTCGCGGCGTTCGCAGTGATCCCGTTCGGGCCGGTCGCCGACGTGCCCTTCACCGACCTCCGGACACCGCTGCAGCTGACCGACCTTCCGGTGGGCATCCTGTTCGTGCTGGCGCTCTCCTCGATCGGCATCTACGGCATCGTGTTCGCCGGCTGGGCGTCGGGGTCGACGTACGCCCTCCTCGGTGGCCTGCGCTCGTCCGCGCAGATGATCTCCTACGAGATCGCCCTCGGGCTGTCGCTGGTCGCGGTGTTCCTGTACGCCGGCTCGCTGTCGACCTCGGAGATCGTCGCCGCGCAGGAGCCGCTGTGGTTCGGCGTCATCCTGATCCCCTCCTTCGTGATCTTCGTGATCTCCATGGTCGGCGAGACCAACCGCGCGCCGTTCGACCTGGCCGAGGCCGAAGGCGAGCTCGTCGGTGGCTTCCACACGGAGTACTCGTCGCTGAAGTTAGCGCTGTTCTTCCTGGCCGAGTACATCAACATGGTCACGGTTTCGGCCGTCGCGGCGACGCTGTTCCTCGGCGGCTGGCGGGCACCGTGGCCGCTGTCGCTGTGGGACGGCGCCAACGCCGGCTACTGGCCGGTGCTGTGGTTCATCGCCAAGATCATGCTCTTCATGTTCATCTTCATCTGGCTGCGGGGAACCCTGCCGCGGATGCGCTACGACCAGTTCATGTCGCTGGGATGGAAGTGGCTGATCCCCGCCAACCTGGTCTGGATCGTCGCCGTCGCCACCATCCGTTCGCTGAGCCTCGAGGGCGGCATCGACCGCACGTACCTGATCGCGGGAGCCGCGATCGCGTTGGCCGTCTTCGTCGTGCTGCTGTTCGTCGGTGAGCGGGAGCCGCAGGAGAAGGAGGATGCCGAGACGGCCGAGGAGTTCGACGCGTTCGCCGGCGGCTACCCCGTGCCTCCGATGCCCGGTCAGCGGCTGCCCGAGCGTGAACCGACCACGGTGCGAACCGTGAACGAGGAGGATGCGCGTGCCTAGCCTCAGGGAACAGTTCTGGGACCCGGTCGCCGGGTTCGGGGTCACGTTCCGGACGATGTTCAAGAAGGCGGTCACCGAGCAGTACCCCTTCGAGAAGAAGCCCACGGCTCCGCGGTTCCACGGTCGGCACCAGCTCAACCGCTGGCCCGACGGGCTGGAGAAGTGCATCGGCTGCGAGCTGTGCGCCTGGGCCTGCCCCGCGGACGCGATCTACGTCGAGGGCGCGGACAACACCGGCGAGGAGCGGTTCTCGCCCGGTGAGCGCTACGGCCGCGTCTACCAGATCAACTACCTGCGCTGCATCCTCTGCGGACTGTGCATCGAGGCGTGCCCGACCCGGGCGCTGACGATGACCAACGAGTACGAGCTGGCCGACGACAACCGCGAGGACCTGATCTACGAGAAGCAGGACCTCCTGGCGCCGCTGCTGCCCGGGATGGAGCAGCCCCCGCATCCCATGCGGCTCGGCGACAGCGAGAAGGCCTACTACCGCGGCGGGCTGCAGGACGTCGCCGGGCCGGAGGCCGAGACCCCGGAGGGAACCAAGTGATCACCTTCTGGCTGCTCGCGCCGGTGATGGTGCTGGCGGCGCTGGGCATGGTGCTCGCCCGCAAGGCCGTGCACTCGGCCATGCTGCTGGCCGTGGTGATGATCTCGCTGGCGGTGCTGTACGCGTTGCAGGACGCACCCTTCCTGTTCGCCGTGCAGATCATCGTCTACACCGGCGCGATCCTGATGCTCTTCCTGTTCGTGCTGATGCTGGTCGGCGTCGACGCCAGCGACTCGCTGGTCGAGACGCTGAAGGGCCAACGGCTGATGGCCGTGGTCGTGGCGCTCGGGTTCGGCCTCCTGTTCGCACTGGGCACCGCACAGGCGATCGTGGGGCCCGCGGTCGGCCTGGCCGGCGCCAACGCCGCGGGCAACGTGGAGTCGCTGGCGGCACTCCTGTTCAACGACTACGTCTTCGCGTTCGAGGTCACCAGCGCGCTGCTGATCACCGCCGCGCTCGGCGCGATGGTGCTGTCGCACCGCGAGCGGCTGACCCCCAGGGTCACCCAACGCGAGCTGGTCGAGCAGCGGATGCGTGACTACGCGACCAAGGGCAAGCCCCTCGGCCCGCTGCCCGCACCGGGCGTGTACGCGCGGCACAACGCCGTCGACACCCCGGCGCTGCTGCCCGGCGGCGGCATCTCCGAGGCGTCGGTGTCGCGGGCGCTCAAGGCGCGCGGCACCGTGCGGTCCGCGCCGATGTTCGCCGACGACATCGACGAGACGCTGCGCAGCATCGACCCCAGGCACGCGGGCACCGGTCCGTCGCCCAACGAGGGCAAGGCGTACCCCGGCACGGGCGCCGAGCCCGATCCGGGCGCGGACACCATCGGCGAGACGGGGGGCACGGATGAGCGCTGAGCCGTTCCTGGTCCTCTCGGCGCTGCTGTTCACGATCGGCGCCTTCGGCGTGCTGGTCCGCCGCAACGCCATCGTGGTGTTCATGTGCATCGAGCTGATGCTCAACGCCGCCAACCTCGCCTTCGTCACGTTCGCGCGCCAGCACGGCAACCTCGACGGGCAGATCGCGGCGTTCTTCGTCATGGTGGTCGCCGCGGCCGAGGTCGTGGTCGGGCTCGCCATCATCGTGACCATCTTCCGCACCCGCCGGTCGGCCTCGGTCGACGACGCGAGCCTGCTGAAGTACTGAGGAGCGCGCCAACGTGAGTCTGCTATCCGTGAGCCCGTCGCTGAGCACCACGCTGCTGGGGGCTGCGCCGAGCCTGTCCACCGAGCCGGCCGTGCACGCGGTCGACCCGGGCGCGGCCGGGGGAGTGTTCTCGCTGCTGTGGCTGGTCGTGGCCATCCCGGCGGTCAGCGCCGCGATCCTGCTGCTGGCCGGCCGCTTCTCCGACGCGTGGGGCCACTTGCTCGGCTGCGCCTCGGTGCTGACGTCCTTCGTCCTCGGCCTCGTCATGCTGGTGGAGATGCTGGGCCTGCCGGAGGGCGAGCGTACCGTCGCCCAGCCGCTGTACGAGTGGGTCGGCGCGGGGTCCTGGCAGGTCGAGATGGGCCTGCTGCTCGACCCGTTGTCGGTCCTGTTCGTGCTGCTGATCACCGGCGTGGGCGGGCTGATCCACATCTACTCGGTCGGCTACATGGCCCACGACCCGCGGCGCCGGCGGTTCTTCGGCTATCTCAACCTGTTCGTGGCCGCGATGCTGATGCTGGTGCTCGGCAGCGACTACCTGGTGGTCTTCCTCGGGTGGGAGGGCGTCGGCCTGGCGTCGTACCTGCTCATCGGCTTCTGGCAGTACAAGCCCAGCGCGGCCGTGGCGGCCAAGAAGGCGTTCGTGGTGAACCGTGTCGGCGACATGGGCATGGCGCTCGCGATCATGCTGATGCTCGCCACCTTCGGCACCACCGCCATCGCGGGTGTCTCGCAGGCGGCCGAGAGCGCGTCGACGACGACGCTCACCGCACTCGGGCTGCTCCTCCTGCTCGGTGCCTGCGGCAAGTCCGCCCAGGTGCCGCTGCAGAGCTGGCTGCTCGATGCGATGGAGGGCCCGACCCCGGTGTCGGCGCTGATCCACGCCGCGACCATGGTGACCGCGGGCGTCTACCTCATCGTCCGCTCCAACTTCATCTTCGACCAGGCGCCGATCGCCCAGACCGCGGTGGTGGTGGTCGGTCTGGTCACGCTGCTGTGGGGCGCGATCATCGGGTGCGCCAAGGACGACATCAAGAAGGCGCTGGCCGGGTCGACGATGAGCCAGATCGGCTACATGCACCTGGCCGCCGGGCTCGGCCCCGCCGGCGCGGCGTTCGCGATCTTCCACCTGCTCACGCACGGCTTCTTCAAGGCCAACATGTTCCTCGGTGCCGGCTCGGTCATGCACGCGATGAACGACGAGGTCGACATGCGCCGCTACGGCGCCCTGCGCAAGGTCATGCCGATCACGTTCCTCACCTTCGCGATGGGCTACCTGGCCATCATCGGCTTCCCCGGCCTGTCCGGCTTCTGGAGCAAGGACAAGATCATCGAGACCGCCTTCGCCGACAGCTTCGTCGTCGGCGCGGGAGCGCTGCTCGGCGCCGGCATCACCGCGTTCTACATGACCCGCCTGATGCTGCTGACGTTCTTCACCGGCCGGCGCTGGCCGCGTGAGGCACACCCCCACGAGTCCGGGTCGGTGATGACGGTCCCGCTGATCGCGCTGGCGGCGCTCTCGGTCGTCGGCGGCGTGCTGCTGCTGGGGAGCTGGATCGTGGAGTGGCTCGCGCCCGTGGTCGGCGAGGAGCACCACGAGCTCGCCGTACCCATCTGGGTGATCACGGTCGCCACCCTGGTGGTCGTGGTCCTCGGCGTCGCGGCGGCGTGGGTCTACGTCGGCCGGCGCGACGTACCGGACGCCGCCCCGGTGAAGGTGTCGCCGTTCACCAAGGCGGCCCGCGCGGACCTGTACGGCGATGCCCTCAACGAGGCCGTGTTCATGCGCCCCGGCCAGTACCTCACCCGGTCCCTGCTGTTCTTCGACAACAAGGGTGTCGACGGCACCGTCGGCGGGCTGGCCGCGCTCATCGGCGGCTCGTCCGGGCGGCTGCGGCGGCTGCAGACCGGGTTCGTGCGCTCCTATGCTCTCGCGATGGTCGGCGGTGCCCTGCTGGTGACCCTGGCCCTGCTGGCGGTGAACCTCGCATGAACCACCACACACGGGGGGCTCCGCCCCCCGCGCACCCCCCGAACACACGGGGGGCTCCGCCCGCCGCGCACCCCCTTCGCGCCGAGATGGCAGAAATGACCTACCGGGTTGACGATCAGGAGGCCTCGTGACCTTCCCGTGGTTGACCGTGCTCGCCGCCCTGCCGCTGGTGGGCGGGCTGGTGGTCGCGCTGCTGCCCGGCGCCGGCCGCGTGGTCGTGCACAAGACCGTCGCGTTCGGGGTGTCGCTCGCGGCGCTCGCGCTGACGATCGTGCTGGCGGTGCAGTTCGACCCCGGCGGCGGCATGCAGTTCGTCGAGGAGGTCGAGTGGATCTCCGCGTTCGGCGCCCACTACGCGATGGGACTCGACGGCATCGGTCTGCTGATGATCGTGCTCACCGCGATCCTCACCCCGGTGGTGATCCTCGCATCCTGGAACGACGCCGAGGGCGGCCGGTGGAGCGTCAAGTCGTTCTTCGCCTGGATCCTGATCCTCGAGGCGCTGTCGATCGGCGTGTTCGCCGCCACCGACGTGTTCCTGTTCTACGTGCTGTTCGAGGCCACGTTGGTGCCGATCTACTTCCTGATCGGCGGCTTCGGGGGCGTACGCCGCTCCTACGCCGCGACCAAGTTCCTCATCTACAGCCTGTTCGGCGGCCTGCTGATGCTGGCCTCGGTGGTCGGGTTGTACGTAGTCTCCGCGGGCACCGAGACCGGACCGACGTACCTGCTCTCCGAGCTGAGCAACGTCAACATGGACGAGACCACCGGGCGGTGGCTGTTCCTCGGCTTCTTCATCGCGTTCGCGATCAAGGCGCCGATGTGGCCCGTGCACACCTGGCTGCCCGACGCCGCCAGCGAGGGCAGCCCGGGCACGTCGGTGCTGCTGGTCAGCGTGCTCGACAAGATCGGCACCTTCGGCATGCTGCGGTTCTGTCTCGGCATCTTCCCGGAGGCGTCGCAGTGGGCGACACCGGTCGTCATCGTGCTCGCCGTGTTCAGCGTGCTGTACGGCGCGCTCCTGGCGATCGCGCAGAACGACATGCGCCGGCTGATCGCGTACACGTCGATCTCGCACTTCGGCTTCATCGTGCTCGGCATCTTCGTGTTCAACAGTCAGGGCCACGCCGGTGCGACGCTCTACATGTTCAACCACGGTCTGTCGACCGCGGCGCTGTTCCTGGTGACGGGGTTCCTGATCAGCCGGCACGGCACGAAGCGGATCAGCGACTTCGGCGGGGTGGAGAAGGCGGCGCCGGTGCTGGCCGGCACCTTCCTGGTCGCCGGGCTGTCCAGCCTGTCGCTGCCCGGCCTCTCGCCGTTCGTCAGCGAGTTCCTGGTGCTCGCCGGCACGTTCACCGCCAACGTTCCCGCGGCGGCGTTCGCGACCTTCGGCATCGTGCTGGCGGCGCTGTACATCCTGCTGATGTACCAGCGCACGATGACCGGGCCGCTCCGCCCGGAGCTGGCGGCGATGCCGGACCTGAACACCCGTGAGGTCGTCGCGCTCGCCCCGCTGCTGCTGCTGCTCGTCGTACTCGGCTTCTTCCCGAAGCCCGCGCTGGACGTGATCAACCCCGGCGTCGCCACCACGCTCGAGCACGTCGGCGTGAGTGACCCGCAGCCCGCCACGCCCGCTTCCGCCCAGGCCGAAGGGAACTGACCGGTGAACCCACTGTCGAGCCCGGTAACGAGCACGGTGTTCGCGCAGACGACGACGATCGAGGCGCCCTCGATCGACTACGGCCGCCTGTCGCCGCTGCTCGTGGTCTTCGGGGTCGCGCTGGTCGGCGTCGTCGTCGAGGCGTTCGTCTCGCGTCGGCTGCGCTACGGCGTGCAGACGGTGCTCGCGGCGCTCGGCCTGGTCGGCGCCTTCGTCGCGCTGGTCCTCGTGACGGGCTCGCTGCCGGTCACCGGCAACGGGCTCGGCCGGGGCGGCATCGAGGCGGAGGGCGCGATCGCCGTCGACGGCCCGACGGTGTTCATCTGGGGGCTGCTGCTGCTGATGGCGCTGGTCAGCGTCGGGCTGGTCGCCGAGCGCCGCCTCGAGGGTGGTGTGACCGCGTTCGCCGGGCAGGCGGCCGCACTGCCCGGCACTGAGGCGGAGCGGGAGGCGTCCACCCGCGGGCTCGAGCACACCGAGGTCTACCCGCTGATGATGTTCGCGGTCGGCGGCATGATGCTGTTTCCCGCGTCCAACGACCTGTTGACGATGTTCGTGGCACTGGAGGTCCTGTCGCTGCCGCTGTACCTGCTGTGCGGGCTCGCGCGCCGCCGCCGCCTGCTCAGCCAGGAGGCGGCGATGAAGTACTTCCTGCTGGGCGCCTTCTCGTCAGCGTTCTTCCTGTACGGCATCGCGCTCACCTACGGGTACGCCGGCAGCGTCACGCTGGCCGGGATCGACGCCGCCATCGCGACGCAGGTGGGCGGCAACTCGCTGCTGTTGGGCGGTATCGGGCTGATGGCCGTCGGTCTGCTGTTCAAGATCGGCGCCGCGCCCTTCCACGCGTGGACACCGGACGTCTACCAGGGCGCCCCCACCCCGATCACCGGCTTCATGTCGGCCTGCACCAAGATCGCGGCGTTCGGTGCGCTGCTGCGGGTGTTCTACGTCGGCGTGGGCGGCGCCCGGTGGGACTGGTTGCCGATGATGTGGATCGTCGCCGTGCTCACGATGGGTGTCGGCGCGGTGGTGCTGCTGACCCAGACCGACGTGAAGCGGATGCTGGCGTACTCGACGGTGGCGCACACCGGCTTCATCCTCGTCGGTCTGATCGGGGTGCAGCAGGCCACCGAGGGCAGCGCCAGCATCACCAGCCTGACCGCCGTGCTGTTCTACCTCGCGGCCTACGGGTTCACCTCCCTCGGTGCGTTCGCGGTCGTGACCGTGGTGCGTGACGCCTCCGGGGAGGCGACCCACCTGTCGCGGTGGGCCGGCCTCGGCAAGCGGTCTCCGATCGTGGCCGGCGTGTTCGCGCTGTTCATGCTGGCGTTCCTGGGGCTGCCGCTGACCAGCGGCTTCACCAGCAAGTGGACCGTGTTCACCTCGGCGTGGGCCGGCGGCGCCGAGTGGCTGGTGGTCATCGCCGTCCTCGCCAGCATCATCACCGCGTTCGTCTATGTGCGGGTGATCGTGCTGATGTTCTTCTCCGACCCGGTCGGTGAGGGGCCGACCGTGGCGATGCCGAGTGTGCTGACCGTCGGCGTGATCGCGGTTGGCGCGGTCGCTACCGTCGTACTCGGCGTGATGCCCGACCCGGTGCTCGACCTCGCCCGCGACGCGGGGTCCTTCCTCCGCTGATCCGACTGCCCTGGAGCCTTCGTGACCACCGCCAGCCTCGGACTCCCGTTCGTGGACCCCGCCCTCGAGGGCCGCGTGCGTACGGGTCTGCAGGAGGTCGAGCGACGGCTCGCTGCCTGTGTCGACAGCGACGCGCCGTTCGTGGCCGAGGCTTCGCGCCACCTGATGAGCGCGGGCGGCAAGCGGTTCCGCCCGATGCTCGTGCTGGTCGCCGCGGAGTTCGGCGACCCCGGTGCCTCCGGAGTCGTCCCCGCCGCCGTGGGCGTGGAGCTGACGCATCTGGCCTCGCTCTACCACGACGACGTCATGGACGAGGCCGACCTGCGGCGGGGCGCCAAGAGCGCGAACGCGCGGTGGGACAACTCGGTGGCGATCCTGACCGGTGACTACCTGTTCGGGCGGGCGTCGGAGGTGATCGCCGACCTCGGGCCCGCTGCGGTGCGGATCCAGGCCCGCACGTTCATGCGTCTGGTCGAGGGGCAGGTCCGCGAGACCGTCGGGGCACGCCCCGCCGAGGACCCGCTGCAGCACTACCTGCGCGTGGTGGCGGACAAGACGGGGTCGCTGATCTCGACCTCCGCGCGGTACGGCGCCCTGATGTCCGGCGCCGGGTCTGGCGTCGAGGCGGTGCTGACCGAGTTCGGGGAGCGGATCGGCTCGGCCTTCCAGCTGTCCGACGACGTCATCGACGTCGCCAGCGAGACCGGCGAGTCGGGCAAGACGCCCGGTACCGACCTGCGTGAGGGTGTGTCGACGCTTCCGGTGCTGATCGCCCGTACGTCGGGCGATCCCGGGGACGCGCGGCTGCTGGAGCTGCTCGACAGCGACCTCACCGACGACGCGCTGCACGGTGAGGCGCTGGCGCTGCTGCGCGAGCACTCGGCGATGGACGAGGCCCGGGCCGAGGTGTCCCGCTCCGCCGACGAGGCCCGCAAGCTGCTGGAGGAGCTTCCCGAGATCCCGGCCCGTGAGACGTTGGCCGGGCTCTGCGACCTGGTGGTGCACCGCACCGCCTGAGCCGGCCCCCGGGCGGTTACGGCGCGAGGGTCCCCCACAACGATAGGTCCGTATCGGAGGACCCCCGCGACGTTCCGGGTTCGTAGTGGGACTCCCCACGGCGCAGCATTACGCCATCCCCAGCCTGGGATCGTGGTCTGGCGATGCAGCACAGATGTGGTCCAGGCTCAGGCCATGCCGCGTCGAACCTTCACTGACTTCGCCGCCCTCGATGCCCTTCTCAAGGGATGCGAGCGCGTCGTCCGGCACAGCGAGCTCAAGGAGCTCGGAGTGCCGAGCTCCACGATCATGTCCCGGATTGGTCCGGACGGCCCGTGGCAGCGACTGTTGCCAGGTGTGATCGCTGCACACCGTGGTATCCCGACGCGCCGTGAGAGGATCCTCGCTGCTCACAAGTACGCCGGCGAGGGCAGCGTTCTCACCGGAGCTCCCGCCTTGGTCGAGTACGGCGTGTCCGCTGCGCGCAAGGCGAGCACCCGGCCGCACATGCTGGTGCCCCACGAATGCCGCCGTACCTCTCACAGCTTTGTGGTGGTCGAACGCACTCGCCGGCTCCCACAGCCCGTCCGGCGCGGGCTGCTTCGCCTTGCGCCGCTGCCACGCGCGGTCGTGGACGCGTGCCGGCGCAAGCAGAACCTCGACAACGTCCGCGGGATCGTGTCCGAGGTGATCCAGGAGGGCCGTTGCACCGCTGCAGAGCTCGTGGCGGCGGTCCAGCAGGCCGCACGCCAGCGCACCGCACTCGCCCGTGCTGTGCTCCGCGAGATCGAGGCCGGAGTTCGTTCGGTGGCCGAGGCGAAGGTGCGTAAGGCCCTGATCGTGCGTGGCGTTGACGACCTGGAGTGGAACGTAGAACTGTTCACGCTCGACGGAGAGTTCGTCGGAAGACCGGACGCCTATTGCCGTCGTACCGGCGTGGCCCTGCAGGTGGACTCGATGCAGTGGCATCTCCGCCCCAGCGGATACCGGCGCACGCAGAAGGGCCAGCGCGCCCTGACCGTGTGGGGGGTGTTCGTACTCCCGTGGAGCCCGGTGGACGCCCTGGACAACCCCGACGAGGTCGCCTTGGGTCTGATCCGCCTTCGTGAACTGGGCGCCCAGCGTCCCGCGCCTCAGCTGGTTGTACGCCGCCCGGCGGCCTGAGGCAGGCCTCATGCAGCCCGTGGGGCCGTTCCGGGCGAACGGCGTTCGTCGCGGGGGTCCCCGACAACGATAGGTTCGATGCAGGGGATCCCCGCGCTAGGCGGGTCCGGGGCCGCGCGGGTGAACAGCGCGCGGCGCTCGACGAGGGGTCAGACGGCGGCGGCCTCCGCGGCCAGCCGGAGCTGGCGCCGGCGGCCGCGCAGCGTCGCGAACGTGAACACCGCCAGCGCCAGCCACACCAGCGCGAAACCGACCCAGCGGGCGGACGTCATCGGTTCGCCGTACAGGAAGACGCCGATGAGGAACTGCAGCGTCGGCGTGAGGTACTGCAGCATGCCGATCATGCTCAGCGGGATCCGGGTCGCCGCGGCGCCGAAGCACAGCAGCGGCAGCGCGGTCGCCGCTCCGCCGCCGACCAGGAGCGCGGTGTGGAGGGCGCCGTTCTGCCCGAACTCCGCTCCGCCGGAGGCGTGCAGCGTCAGGATGTAGCCCAGCGCCAGGGGGGCGAGCACCAGCGTCTCCACCGCGAGGCTCTGCACCGCGCCCACGTTCGCCTTCTTCTTGGCCAGCCCGTAGGTCCCGAACGAGAGCGCGAGCACGATCGAGATCCACGGTGGTCGGCCGTACTCGACCGTCAGCCACAGCACTCCCGCCGCAGCGATGCCGATCGACACCCACTGCAGCCGCAGGAGCCGTTCGCCGAAGACCGCCACGCCCAGCGCGACGCTGACCAGCGGGTTGATGAAGTAGCCCAGCGACGTCTCGACGACGTGCTGGTTGTTCACCGCCCAGATGAACAGGAGCCAGTTGACGCCGATGACCACGCTCGCCACCAGCAGCGCGATGCGCGTACGGCGGTCGACCAGCGCGGCCCGGACGGTGGCGTAGCGCCGGCGGAGCCACACCAGCATCCCGACGAAGAGCAGCGACCACACGATCCGGTGCGCCATGATCTCCAGCGGCGACGCGGGCTCGAGCAGCGGCCAGTACAGCGGGAACAGCCCCCACAACCCGTAGGCGCCGATCCCGAAGAGAAGTCCCCGCCGGTGCTCTGACACCAGTCAAGAGTACCGACACTCCTGACAGACGGCCAACCGGGAGCGCGGGAGCCGGGCCGAGGCTCGTGGCGGGCCTGGGTCAGTCGACGTGCCAGGTGTCGCCGCTGTTCAGCAGCGCGGTGAGGTCGCCCTCGCCGGCGGTCTGCTGGGCGGTACTCACCTGCTCGCGGGCCAGGTCGTCGTACGTCGGGCGCTGCACCTGCCGGAAGATCCCCACGGGGGCCCGGTCGAGGTGCCCGCCGGGGGTGAGCCGGGAGAGCCCGAACGCGGCGGACGGGTCGTCGGCGTGCGCGTCGTGCACGTGCAGCGCCGACTCGGGCACGCCGGCCCCGTTGTCGTCGGTGGCGACCTCGACCACGGCGAACGCGCCGGTGGCGTCGTCGCGGACCACGCCGTACTGACCCTGCGACCCGAACCGGACGGGCTGCCGGTGCTCGAGCGGGATGATGGCCGCCTCGCGGGTCTCCTTGTCCTTGAACGCCTCGAACGCGCCGTCGTTGAAGATGGGGCAGTTCTGGTAGATCTCCACCAGCGCGGTGCCGCGGTGCGCGGCCGCCTCCCGCAGCACCGAGGTGAGGTGCTTCCGGTCGGAGTCGAAGGTGCGCGCGACGAACGTCGCCTCCGCGCCGAGCGCCACCGAGATCGGGTTGAACGGGGTGTCGACCGAGCCCATCGGGGTGGACTTGGTGATCTTGCCGGTCTCGGAGGTGGGGGAGTACTGGCCCTTGGTCAGCCCGTAGATCCGGTTGTTGAACAGCAGAATCGTCATGTTGACGTTGCGGCGCAGCGCGTGGATCAGGTGGTTGCCGCCGATGCTCAGCGCGTCACCGTCTCCGGTGACCACCCACACCGACAGGTCCGGCCGTGCGACCGCTAGACCGGTGGCGATCGCCGGCGCCCGGCCGTGGATCGAGTGCATCCCGAACGTGTCCAGGTAGTACGGGAACCGGGCGGCGCAGCCGATGCCGGAGACGAAGGTGATGTTCTCCTTCTTCAGCCCCAGCTCGGGCAGGAACGACTGCACCGCGGCGAGCACGGCGTAGTCGCCGCAGCCGGGGCACCAGCGGACCTCCTGGTCGGAGGCGAAGTCCTTGCGGTTCTGCGGGGACTCCGCGGTGGGCACTCCCTGCAGTCCGCTGGACGCCGCCGGGAAGGGCAGCTCGGTGGGCGCGGTCATCGGCGTACTCCCTGCACATCGGAGGTGTTGCGCCTCGGCTCGTTCTGGCCGTCGCGGTGCTCGTCGAGGCTGGCCACCAGGTCCGCGATCGCGTCGGCGAGCTCGTGGGAGGTGAACGGCAGCCCGCGGACGGCGTTGTAGCCGACCACGTCGACGAGGTAGCGCGCGCGCAGCAGCATGGACAGCTGGCCGAGGTTCATCTCCGGCACCAGCACCTGGTCGTAGCCCTTGAGCACCTCGCCCAGGTCGGACGGGAACGGGTTGAGGTGACGCAGGTGGGTCTGCGCGACCGGGGTGCCGGCAGCACGCACCTGGCGCACGGCGGCACCGATCGGCCCGTACGTCGAGCCCCAGCCCAGCACGAGCACCCGCGCGTTGCCGTCGGGGTCGTCGACCTCCATCGGCGGGATCGAGTCGGCGACCCGGTCGACCTTGGCCTGGCGGGTGCGCACCATCAGGTCGTGGTTGGTGGGGTCGTAGGAGATGTTGCCGTGGCCGTCGGCCTTCTCCAGGCCCCCGATCCGGTGCTCGAGACCCGCGGTGCCCGGCACCGCCCAGGGACGGGCGAGCGTCTGCGGGTCGCGCAGGTAGGGCCAGAAGTCGCGGCCACCGCCCTCCTCACGGCCCGTGTCGTGGTTGGGCGCGGTCGCGAAGTCGGCGTCGATGCGCGGCAGCGCCGCGACGTCGGGGATGTGCCACGGCTCGGAGCCGTTGGCGAGGTAGCCGTCGGACAGCAGCATCACCGGGGTCCGGTAGGTGATCGCGATCCGCGCCGCCTCCAGCGCGGCGTCGAAGCAGTCGCCGGGGGATCGCGGCGCGACGATCGGCAGGGGCGCCTCGCCGTTGCGGCCGAACATCGCCTGCAGCAGGTCGGCCTGCTCGGTCTTGGTCGGCAGGCCGGTCGAGGGACCGCCGCGCTGGATGTCGCAGACCAGCAGCGGCAGCTCCAGCATCACGCCGAGGCCGATGGTCTCGCTCTTCAGCGCGATGCCCGGACCGGAGGTCATGGTCACGCCCAGCGCCCCGCCGAAGGCCGCGCCCAGCGCGGCACCCACGCCGGCGATCTCGTCCTCGGCCTGGAACGTCACCACGCCGAACTGCTTGTGCTTGCTCAGCTCGTGCAGGATATCGCTGGCCGGCGTGATCGGGTAGGAGCCCAGGAACAGCGGCAGCCTGGCCTGCACCGACGCCGCGACCAGGCCGTAGGCCAAGGCGGTGTTGCCGGTGATGTTGCGGTAGGTGCCCGCCGGCATCGGGGCCGGCTTGACCTCGTAGGACACCGCGAACGCCTCGGTGGTCTCACCGAAGTTCCAGCCCATCTTGAACGCGGTCACGTTGGCGTCGCGGATCGCCGGCTTGGCGGCGAACCGCCGCTCCAGGAACGTGATCGTCGGGTCGGTCGGACGGCCGTACAGCCACGACAGCAGCCCCAGCGCGAACATGTTCTTGGCCCGGCCGGCGTCCTTGCGGGACAGCTCGAACTCCTTGACCGCCCCCACCGTCAGGTCGGTCAGGTCGAACTGGTGCACCTGGTAGGCGTCCAGCGTGTCGTCCTCGAGCGGACTCTCGGCGTAGCCGGCGCGGGTCAGGTTGCGGTTGGTGAAGTCGTGCGTGTCGACGATGATCGTCGCGCCCTTGGGCAGGTCGGGCAGGTTGGCGCGCAGGGCGGCGGGGTTCATCGCCACCAGCACGTCGGGCGCGTCGCCGGGGGTCAGGATGTCGTGGTCGGCGAAGTGCACCTGGAACGACGACACACCCGGCAGCGTCCCGGCCGGTGCGCGGATCTCGGCGGGGAAGTTGGGCAGCGTGGACAGGTCGTTGCCGAACGACGCGGTCTCCTGGGTGAACCGGTCACCGGTCAGCTGCATCCCGTCACCGGAGTCGCCGGCGAAACGGATGATGACCCGGTCGAGCTGCCGGACCTGTTTGGTCACCTCGAGCCTCATTCTGCGGGGGCCCGCGTTGTCCGTCGGAGCCCGACGCCGTCGTCGTGTCTGTGCGTGGTGCGACGGGGACCGCCGGTGCGGCGTCCCTGACCACCCCTCTCATGCTACGACTGCGCGCCCCCGGGCAAAGCCGATGTCCGCATCCCGGTGCACGGGTGTTGTGACCTCCCGCACACCCGCTGCCCGAGAGCACTGGAGGGCCGGGGGTGTGTTCGGGCGATCTCGGCGAGAACTCATGGCCCTAGACTCGCCCCGTGGCCGGCTACTACGCGTCGTACGCCCCCGTGCTCGCCATCGTGGTCGCGGGCGTGGGGCTGGTCGCGCTGATGTTCACCGGCAACCGGCTGCTCCGCCCGCACCGGCCGTCCGCGGAGAAGCAGCTCACCTACGAGTGCGGCGTCGACCCCGTCGGTGACGGCTGGGCGCAGGTGCACCTGCGCTACTACGTCTACGCCTACCTGTACGTCGTGTTCGCGGTCGACGCGGTGTTCCTGTTCCCTTGGGCGACCGTGTTCGCCGGCCTCGGCTGGGTCACCGTCGGCGAGATGGCTGTGTTCATCGGCTTCATCGCGGTCGGCCTGCTCTACGCCTGGCGCAAGGGGGTGCTGACGTGGACCTGAGCCGCCCCGCGCCCGCGGCGCCGCAGCAGCAGACCGAGCCGCCCGCCCACCAGCACGAGGCGCCACCGGTCGACCTCGGCATGCCCGGCTCGCTGGGTCCCCTGGCGAGGATGGCGCCCGAACCGGCCCGCTTCGTCCTGAACTGGGGCCGGCGCTACTCGCTGTGGGTCTTCAACTTCGGTCTCGCCTGCTGCGCGATCGAGTTCATCGCCACCTCGATGGCCCGCCACGACTTCATCCGGCTCGGCGTGATCCCGTTCGCGCCCGGCCCGCGCCAGGCCGACCTGATGGTCGTGTCCGGCACCGTCACCGACAAGATGGCGCCCGCCGTACGCCGGCTGTACGAGCAGATGCCCGACCCCAAGTACGTCATCTCGTTCGGTTCCTGCTCCAACTCCGGCGGGCCGTACTGGGACTCCTACTGCGTCACCAAGGGCGTCGACCAGGTCATCCCCGTCGACGTCTACGTGCCCGGATGCCCGCCGCGCCCCGAGGCGCTGCTGCAGGGCATCCTGGCCCTGCAGGACAAGATCGCCGCCGAGTCGCTCGCGCAGCGCTATCCCGGCGACCGGGAGGCGGTCCAGGATGCCGGGCGGGCGGAGCGGCCGGAGCAGTTGGAGCAGTCGAAGCAGGTGGAGCAGTCGGCGCAGGATCCCCCGCCGCGTCGCCGTAGGTCGGCCCGCTCGTTGTTGCGTCCGCTGCTGTCGCCGGGCGGCCGACCGAAGGACGACGTGTGACGACGGCCTGGACCGAGCAGGTCGCCGCGGCGCTCGACGGCGTGCTGGCGGAGGGCACCGAGGGCGCCGAGGGCACCGAGACGCCGTACGACGAGGGCTTCGGCCCGCTGACCGTGACCGTCCCGGCCGACCGGTGGACGCAGGCGCTGACCGTCGCCCGCGACACCCTGGGCTGCACCTTCTTCGACTGGCTGACGGCCGTGGACGAGCTCGAACACGGCTTCTCCGTCGTCTGCCACCTCGCCTCCCTCGGTTCGTCTGCGACCGCCCGGAGCGATTCCCCCGACGTGCCGCAGGCAAATCGAGGGGTCCGGCACCTGCTGCTGCGCACCTCGCTGCCCCGCGAGTCGCCGACGCTGGCGTCGGCCCGCGGGGTGTTCGCCGGCGCCGGCTGGCACGAGCGTGAGACCGCCGAGATGTTCGGCATCGCCTTCACCGATTCGTCTGCGGTCGGCGGCAGCGATTCACCCGAGTCGGCGCCGACGGTCCTGCAGATGCGGCACCTGCTGCTGCCCGACGAGTTCGAGGGACACCCGCTGCGCAAGGACTTCGTGCTGGCCTCGCGGGTGGTGAAGCCGTGGCCGGGCGCCATGGAGCCGGGTGAGGGCGGAGAGCCGGGGGAGCGCGGCTCGCCGAGCCGCCGCCGCACCCGCCCGCCCGGCGTACCAGAGCCGGAGGCGGGGGGCCCGCGCGCGCCCGGCTCGGCGGCACCCGACCCGCTGGCGCATGCCCGCCCCGGTGCCGCCCGCCCGCGCCGCCGTGCCGCCGGGGACCATGACGCTCCCGACGCGACACGCCCGCGTGCCGGTCGCGACCGCTCCGCCGAGCGGGGCGAGCGTCAGGAGCAGGCGCCGCACCAGGCCCAGCCCCCGGACCAGGCCCAGAACTCAGGCCAGGACAGCGGCGAGGGCGCGCCCGATGGCTGACTGGCTCGAGGTGGTGCTGCGCCTGCTCGTCGTGATGGCGGCGTTCCTCACGCTGCCGCTGCTGGTCGGGCAGGCCGAGCACAAGGTGATGGCGCACATGCAGAGCCGCGTGGGGCCGATGTACGCCGGCGCCTTCCACGGCTGGGCCCAGCTGATGGCCGACGGGGTGAAGTTCGCGCAGAAGGAGGACGTCCTGCCCGACGCGGCCGACCGGACCGTGTACAGGTTGGCACCCGCCGTCGCGCTGCTGCCGTACCTCGTGGTGATGGTCGCGATCCCGATCGGCCCCGGGCTGGTCGGGCAGGACCTCGACCTCGGCCTGTTCTTCGTGCTGGCCGTGATGAGCATCGGCGTGCTCGGCGCGCTGATGGGCGGATGGGCCAGCGCCAACAAGTTCAGCCTGATCGGCGGTCTCCGGGTCGCCGCCCAGCTGATGGGCTACGAGCTGCCGTTCGTCCTGGCCGCGGTCAGCCCGGCGATGGCGGCCGCGACCCTCTCCCTGACCGGCATCGTCGAGGCGTGGGAGCCGTGGTGGCTGCTGTGGCAGCTGCCCGGCCTGGTGGTGTTCTTCGTGGCCGGCCTGGCCGAGCTGCAGCGGCCGCCGTTCGACATGCCGGTGGCCGACTCCGAGCTGGTCTTCGGGCCGTTCACCGAGTACGGCGGGCTGCGGTTCGCGTTGTTCATCCTCTCCGAGTACGCCGGCATCGTCGTGCTCGCGCTGCTGACCACGGTGCTGTTCCTCGGCGGCTGGCAGGGCCCGTTCAGTGACCAGCTCGGCTGGCTGTGGACGCTGCTCAAGACCGGCGCGGTGGCGTTCTGCGTGATCTGGGCGCGGGTGGCGCTGCCCCGCATGCGGGAGGACCAGTTGCAGCGGCTGGCCTGGAAGGCTCTGGTTCCGATCGCGTTGGCGCAGCTCGCGATCACGACGGTAGGGGCGGTGATCGTGGCATGAGCCAGTGGGGCAGCGGCCTGCTGAAGGGGCTGAAGGTCACGTGGCAGAACATGACCCGGCGCTCGTCGACGGCGCAGTACCCCGACGCGATGCCGGAGCTGCCGCCCCGGTCGCGCGGGGTGATCGCGCTGTTCGAGGAGAACTGCACGGTGTGCATGCTGTGCGCCCGCGAGTGCCCGGCGTGGTGCATCTACATCGACTCGCACAAGGAGACCGTGCCGCCGGCCGAGGAGGGCGGCCGCGAGCGCAGCCGCAATGTGCTGGACCGGTTCGCCATCGACTTCTCGCTGTGCATGTACTGCAGCATCTGCATCGACGTGTGCCCGTTCGACGCGCTGTTCTGGACGCCGGAGTTCGAGTACGCCGAGTTCGACATCCGCGACCTCACGCACGAGCGCGACCGGCTACGTGACTGGATGTGGACGGTTCCCGCGCCGCCGGCCTTCGACCCCCACGCCGACGAGCCCAAGGAGCTGACCGCCGCGCGCCGGGCCGCCGACAAGGCGGCGTCACAGGCAGCGCAGGAAGCAGAGGCCGCCCAGCGCACCGAGGGAGGCGAGGCTTGAGCGTTGTCGAGGTGCTGTTCCTGCTGCTCGGCGCGGTCACGGTCGGCTCCGCGCTGCTGGTGGTGACGACGTCGCGGCTGGTGCACTCGGCACTGTGGCTGGTGGTCACCCTCGGCGCGCTCGCCGGCTGCTACCTGCTGCTCGCCGCCGAGTTCGTGGCGTGGGTGCAGGTGCTGATCTACGTCGGCGCCGTGGTGGTGCTGCTGCTGTTCGCGCTGATGCTGACCCGCGCGCCGACCGGTGCCGAGGCTGGATCGGTGACCGCCAACCGCCCGCTGGCCGCGGTGGTCGCGACCGCGGTGGCCGCGGCCCTGGTTGCCACCCTCGTCGCGGGCTTCACCGACGTGCGGATCGATCTCGACAACACGTTGGTCGGCTCCGCCGAGGGGGCCGGTGAGGCGATCTTCACCTCCTGGGTGCTGCCGTTCGAGGTGCTGTCGGTGCTGCTGCTCGCCGCTCTGGTCGGTGCGATCGTGCTGTCCCGGTCCGCCGCCTCGAACGACGATCGTCATGGAGACGCCCAGTGAACCTGCTGCTGCCGCTGGTGGTGGCGGCGCTGCTGTTCGCGATCGGCGTGTACGGCGTCCTCGCGCGCCGCAACGCGGTGCTGGTGCTGGCGTCGGTGGAGATCATGCTCAACGCCGTCAACCTCTCCCTGGTCGCCTTCGACGCCTACTGGGCCGACACCCTCCACAGCGGCCAGGTCCTCACGCTGTTC
>DATABY010000006.1:0-5735 GCA_036259355.1 Nocardioidaceae bacterium | reverse complement strand
CCGAAGCCGGCGCGTCGCTGTGGTTCGGACACCTCGCGAGCGTATCCGCCGACGGCCCGGCGGCGAGGGTACGGCGGTGCGCGGCGGACCTGCGAGGCCCGAATGCCCCGCGGAGCCTGGTCAGGCCGCGCGGGTCGCGGTGGCCTCGTTGACAGCCCGCACGATGGTGCGGACGTCGACACCGGCGATGCCGGGGTGCACTGGCAGCGACAGGCTCTCGGCCGCGGCCCGCTCGGTCTCGGGCAGGTCGAGCTGCTGGGCGTACGCCGGGAGTCGGTGCACCGGCACGGCATAGGGCGTCGCCGTGGCGATCCCCGCCTGGGCCAGGTGGTCGGCCAGCTGGGCGGGCGCGGCGCTGCGGACGACGTACTGCTGGAAGACGTGCCAGGCCTCGTCCGGCTGCGGCGGCGTCTCCACCCGCCGCAGCCCCATGGTGAGCAGGGCGGCGTTCATCCGGCGTACCCGGTTGAACCCGGCGAGCCGGTGCAGCTGCACGCGCCCCATCGCGGCGGACACATCGGTCATGCGTGCGTTGAGGCCGACGACCTCGCCGTCGTGGCACTTGGCCATGCCCTGGTCGCGCAGCGCGCGCACCTTGTCGGCGATCGCGTCGTCGGCGCACACGACCATGCCGCCGTCGGTGGTGGTCATGTTCTTGGTGCGGGAGAAGCTGAATGCTGCGACGGCTCCGAAGGTGCCGACCTTGCGCTTCTCCCACGCCGCCCCGTGCGCCTGGCAGGCGTCCTCGACCAGCGCGAGGCCGTGCCGCTCGGCGATGCGGGTGAAGGCCGTCATGTCGGCGGGCTGGCCGAACAGGTGCACGGGCAGCACGGCGGCGGTGCGCGGCCCGACGGCGGCCTCGACGGCACGCGGGTCCAGGCAGAACGAGTCCGGGTCGATGTCGGCGAACACCGGGGTCGCACCGGACGCGGCGACGGAGTTGACCGTGGCCACGGACGTGAAGGACGGGACGATCACCTCGTCGCCCGGTCCCACGCCGGCGGCCATCAGGCCGAGGTGCAGCGCGCTGCTGCCGGAGTTGACCGCGACGCACGTGGACGCGCCGAGGTAGGTGGCGAACTCGCTCTCGAATGCCGCGACCTCGTGCCCGGGTGCCCCGGCGGTGCCGCGCAGGACGCGATCGACCGCGTGTCGCTCGTCAGGTCCGATCTGCGGTTCGGTGACCGACAGTTTCTGGTTCATGGCCGTGGACGCTATTGAACTCTCAAGGGTCCGACTGACGAATACAGCGAAATGGCCCAGACGTGCTATGGGCTACAGCCCGGGGTCACCGTCCGTGACCGTGCCGGTGCCTCGCCGGGCCACTCCGGGCGTCCCGGCCGGGTCAAGCCAGCAGTACGACAGCCGCTCGGCGGCCTTGCCGTCCCGCGCGCACGCCTAGCGGCGGGCGAGGTCGGCGGCCCCGACCAGCCCGGCGGTGTTGCCCAGCTGTGCCTTGCGGATCTCGAGCTCCGGCCGGTGCCGGCGCCCGGTCAGCGACCCCCGGAACGCGGCGCGCACCGGTTCGAGCAGCAGGTCGCCGGCCTCGGCGACGCCGCCGCCGAGCGCGACGATCGCGGGGTCGAGGATGGCGGCCAGGGTGGCGATGCCCTCCCCCAGCCAGCGGCCGGTCTCCTGGATCATCTCGCCCGCGAAGCCGTCGCCCTCGCGGGCGGCCTCGGTCACCATCTCGCCGGTGATGTCGTCGACCGTGCCCCCGGCCCGCTCCAGCAGCGCCCCCGACAGCGGGGAGCCGGCCCGGGCCACCTCGTGCACCTCGCGCATCATGGCCTTGCCGGAGGCGTACTGCTCCCAGCAGCCGCGGTTGCCGCAGCCGCACAGACGGCCACCCGGTACGACGCGCATGTGCCCGATCTCGGCGGCGATGCCGAAGCCGCCCCGGTACAGCTCGCCGTCGAGGACCAGCCCCCCGCCGACGCCGGTGCCGACGGTGACCAGGAGAAGGTCATCGACGTCGTGCCCGGCGCCGTACTGGAACTCGCCCCAGGCGGCCGCGTTGGCGTCGTTCTCGACCTTCACCGGCAGGTCGACGCGGGCCTCGATCTCGGTCCGCAGCGGCTCGTCACGCCAGGCCACGTTGGGGGCGAAGAGCACGGTGGAGCGGGTCGCGTCGATGAACCCGGCCGCGCCGATGCCCACCGCCTCCACCTCGTGGCGCCGGCACAGATCGCGCACCGCGTCGGCGATCGCGTCCTCCATCGCCTCGGTGTCGGCGGCGGGCGAGTCGACCCGGACGCGCTCGACGATCCTGCCGGACTCGTCGACGACGCCGGCGGCGATCTTGGTCCCGCCCACGTCGACACCGATGGTCAGCGTCACTGCGGCGCTCCGGGGTCGTCGTCGGCGAGGTTGATCTTCTCCACCGGCGAGCCGCGCCTGGCGTCGGAACGGTGCGCGGCGTCGACCAGGCCGGCCAACGCGTTCAGCATCGACCCGGCCGCGTGGCTCATCTGCTCCAGCGACTCCGGGTTGACTCCCCGAACGAAGGCGATCACCTGGCAGACCGGGCAGACCCGGCACGCCGCTGAGCCGTCGGAGATGTAGGACGAGCCGCGGTCGCTCGCCGTACGCGACGCGTCGGCGAGGTGCTCGCGGGTCCAGCCCTGCAGCGCCGCGAGGAGCTTGGCGGCCTCCTCGCCCACGGTGCCGATCGGCTCTCGCTCTCCGGAGTCGGCGGAACCGTGGTCGTGCGGGTCGAAGTCGCTCACTGCGCCCGCTCCTGGCCGGCCTGGGCCGCTTCCTGGGGCTCGCGGAAGCGCACCACCAGTGCGCCGTCCTGCAGACCGGCGCCGCCGACCTCGCAGCGCCGCAGCGCCGCCGGCATCGCGAGCACTCGCCGGTAGGAACCGACGGTGACCACCAGCTCGTCGCCGTGCCGGGCGAGGTCCACCTCGTCGCGAGCCGCGAACGGCAGCTCCCAGCGCAGCCGCACCTCGTCGGTCTCGGCGTCGCGCTCGATACGCACCGGGCTCTCCCCCGGCGGTGGCCCGAACGGGTCGTCGTCGCCGTACACCTCGGCCGCGAACGCGGCCAGCTCCGCAACACCCACCGGCTCGCAGGAGCGGTACGGCGAGTGCCAGATCGGCATCGGCGCGAACGAGTGGCGCACCTCCTCCAGGATCGTGGACTGCGCGGCCACCCACTGCCGCCGCCAGGCGTCGGCGCCGGCGGAGGGGAAGATGCGGTTGGCCACCACCCCGTCGACCCGGTAGCCGTACAGCGAGAGCGTGGTCATCGACCGCCGGGCCTCGGCGACCACCACCGACTCGGGGGTGAGCACCAGGCGCACCGAGGCGTTGTCGCCGGAGAGCAGCTCGCGGACCTCGAGCAGGTCGGCGTGCAGCCGCTCCACGGCGTCGAAGACCCGCTCGTGCGGCATCGGCATGCCGGTGGCCCTGGTGAGCACCGGCTTGAACGCCCGGATCAGGCGGCGCTCGGCCGGAAAGACGCGGTCCATGTACCAGGTCAGCGCCTCCGGCAGGGCCAGCAGCCGCAGCGTCTCGGCCGTGGGGGCGCAGTCGATCACCACGAGGTCCCAGCGGGCGGACTTCACCTGGTCGCGCAGCTCGAGCAGGGCGAGGATCTCCTCCGCGCCCGGGAGCACGGTCAGCTCCTCGGCCGCGATCGGGTCTACCCCGGCGGCGTCGAGCAGGTCGAGCAGGTACTCCTGGATCTCCCCCCACGAGACCTCGAAGCGGTGCTGGGCGTCGACCTGCTGCACGAACAGGTTGTCGTCGATCTCGGTCGGCTGGCCGTGGACGGTCTCGTCGAAGGCGTCGGCGAGAGAATGGGCCGCGTCGGTGGAGAGAACCAGGGTGCGCAGCCCCCGCGCGGCCGCCAGCGTCGCCGTACCCGCCGCCGCGGTGGTCTTGCCGACGCCGCCCTTGCCGGTGTAGAGCAGGACCCGCACGCTGTCGTCGCTGTTCCTTGTCACTGTGCCTTGTAACTGGCCACCGGCTCAGGCGCCGGTCTCGACGCGCTGCTTGAGACCCTTCAGGGCCGTGTCGATGATGACCTTCTCGGCCCGGCGCTTGAGCATGCCGATCATCGGGATGGCCACGTCGACCTTGAGCCGGTAGGTGACCTCGGTCTGGTCGTCTCCGCTCGGGGTGAGGGCGTACTGGCCGTCCAGCGCCTTGAGCACGCTGGCCTCGACCAGTTTCCAGCTGACCTGCTTGTCGCCGGTCCAGTCGTACTGCAGCGTGTAGGTGTCCTTGATCGGCGGCGCATTCAGCTCGAACCGCACCTGCTCGGCGCGTCCGTCGTCGAAGGAGCTGAGAACTTCGGTCTTCTTCACGCCCGTCGCCCACTCCGGGTAGGACTCGAAGTCGGCGATCACGGCCATCACGGTGGCCGGTGGGGCCGCGATCGTGATGCTCGACGAGGTCTGCTCAGCCATCCCGCAAGCCTCTCCTCCGGTAGTGGGTGCTCCCCGGAGACTACCGCCCTGGACGCTCTGTTCCGGCTGCAGGTCACTCGGCCAGGCGGAATACCCGGGCCCCGTAGTCACACGCCGAGTTGCCCAGCTCGCACAGGTCGGTGGGGTCTCCACTCGGAACGTAGTTGGAGTACTTGAGCTGGAACCAGTCGTCCCTGGGCTCCACGGCCGGCTCGACGGTGGGGTCGTAACAAGGGTCCGGCAGTCCCTCGCCAACGTCCGTGACAGCGGGGCCGTTGAGCCGCCAGCCGCAGACCTGCACGGATATGAAGCCCTGGACGTGGTACATGGCGGTGGAGCCGCTGCCGGAGACACTGTCGAACACCGGGAGGACGATCTTCTCACCGAGGATGAACTCCAGGGAGCCCGTCAACGAGTTACGGAAACCCGGCGTCCCCTCGGTGCACTCGATGTCAGCGTCCTCGCAGGTATCGGTCCCCCCGAACTCCTCGTCGTAGCCGCCCTCGATCCACTCCCGGAGCTCGGGGGTCCCGTTGGCACCGCCGTCGAGGTTGAGCAGCCCCCAGTTGCCGGAAGCGGAGCCGCAACCGAGGGGCGGATCCAACGCCTCGTTGTCGTAGATGATGTAGCGCGATTGGGTGTCGTTGTCACGTAGTGCCTCCGCGTCGACGCTGCAGATCGCAAGCGGCCGCACGCCGATGACGGCGTTGGGCGGTGCCACCGCCACTTTGGCAGAAGCTTGCAGTGGGATTCCGTCCGCGTGCTCGGTGCCGAAGATGGGCCCGAAGAAGTTGGGCGAGTTCTGCTGGGTCGCAACCTCCACAAGGAGGCGTCCGCTGCTGCAGTCGACGTCGTAGCCGGTGGCGCCCGGTGCGAGTCCGGCATCGCCCGACGGGCCGTTCTCGGCGAAGTAGGCCTCCGCGACAGTGCGCGTGCTGTCCTCCATCGACCCCTCGATCGCCGAGCAGTCCGCTGTAGGCGGAGCCACCTCGGCGATCTCCTGTGCCGCGGCGAGCGCTGCGGCGTCCGCGCCGTTCTGCAACACGCGCTTGTTGGCGTAGGCCATCCCGAAGTCGGTGACGAACGCCAGCACGGATACAAAGACCACGGTCAGTATCGCGATCATGATGGCGGCTGCGCCTTGCTCACCGGGGCGACCGCTCCCGCGACCCGGCCTCAGTTGTACTCGCACCGGTACGCTCCTTCGCCGGTGAGGGTGATCTCGGGCGCGCTGGGCACGAGCGGGATGTCGATGCTCGTCACGAACTCCGTCGTCACGTGCAGCATCTCGTCGTCGAGGGGTGCGTCGGTGCAG
>DATABY010000005.1:0-38681 GCA_036259355.1 Nocardioidaceae bacterium | reverse complement strand
GGCCAGGCTCTCTCACTCCGTAGCCGGCCGCGCGCGGACGGTGAGGAGGCCGCGCAACCAGGGGCGTTTATGCGATCCCGCTGAACAGGGTGCGACGTGGGTGTGGACGACTGCGCTCCGCGGAACGCGCCTGTCCACAGGCGCCGGCGCGAGTGCGTCCCGCGTCAGCGGCCGGCGAGCAGCTGCTCGAACGGCGTGGGGTCCTCGAACGGGTCGGCGGGCTGGTCCGCCGGCCGGTTCGCCACCAGCGCGGCCAGCTCGTCAGCCGCCCGGTCGATGCGGTCGGCCAGCGCGGTTCCGCCGGTGCCGCCCGTCCCCCAGTCCTCGGAGGCGGCGTACACCGACGTGGGCACGACCACGCCGCGCAGGTAGGCGAACATCGGCCGCACCGCGTGCTCCAGCGCGAGCGAGTGCCGGGCCGTGCCGCCGGTCGCGCCGGCCAGCACCGGCTTGCCGGCCAGGGCGTCCTTGTCGAGCACGTCGAAGAACATCTTGAACAGCCCGCTGTAGGAGGCGGTGAAGATCGGCGTCACGGCGATCAGCCCGTCGGCCTGCGTCACCGTGTCGATGACCTCGCGCAGCTCGCCGTTCGGGAAGTGCGTGAGCAGGTTGTTGGCCAGATCGTGGGCATGCTCGCGCAGCTCGACGACCTCGACCTTCGCCTCGACGCCGTCCTCTGCGAGCCGGCGGACGACCGCCTCGGCGAGCTGGTCGGCCAGCAGGCGGGTCGACGAGGGCTGGGACAACCCCGCCGACACGACCGCGATGGTGCGGGTGCTCATCGGGTGGTGACCTCCTCCGGGGCACGGCCGGTCGCGTCGTCTCCGGCGGCGTACACGCTGCTGTCCCTGGCGCCGCCCGCGGCCGCGACCAGGCTCTTGTGGGTCGGCGCGTCCGGCACGTGGGCCGGCTTCAGTGCGGCGAACTCCTTGCGCAGCACCGGCACGACCTCCTCGCCGAGCAGCTCGAGCTGCTCCAGCACGGTGGCCAGGGGCAGGCCCGCGTGGTCCATCAGGAAGAGCTCGCGCTGGTAGTCGCCGACGTACTCGCGGAAGCCCAGCGTGCGCTCGACCACCTGCTGCGGGCTGCCGACCGTCAGCGGTGTCTGGGAGGTGAACTCCTCCAGCGACGGTCCGTGGCCGTACACCGGCGCGTTGTCGAAGTACGGGCGGAACTCCCGCACGGCGTCCTGGCTGTTCTTGCGCATGAACGCCTGGCCGCCGAGGCCGACGACGGCCTGGTCGGCCCGGCCGTGCCCGTAGTGCTCGAACCGGCGGCGGTAGAGGCTGACCATCCGCTCGGTGTGCTCGGCCGGCCAGAAGATGTGGTTGGCGAAGAAGCCGTCGCCGTAGTACGCCGCCTGCTCGGCGATCTCGGGGCTGCGGATCGAGCCGTGCCACACGAACGGGGGTACGCCGTCCAGCGGCCGCGGCACCGAGGTGAAGCCCTGCAGCGGCGTCCGGAACCTGCCCTCCCAGTCCACGGCCTCCTCCCGCCAAAGACGGCGCAGCAGGTGGTAGTTCTCGATCGCCAGCGGGATGCCGTCGCGGATGTCCTTGCCGAACCACGGGTAGACGGGGCCGGTGTTGCCACGGCCCATCATCAGGTCCATCCGGCCGCCGGAGAGGTGCTGCAGGGTCGCGTAGTCCTCCGCGATGCGCACCGGGTCGGTGGTGGTGATCAGCGTGGTGGAGGTGGACAGGACCAGCCGCTCGGTCTGCGCGGCGATGTAGGCCAGCGTCGTGGTGGGTGCGGACGGGATGAACGGCGGGTTGTGGTGCTGCCCTGTGGCGAACACGTCCAGGCCGACCTCCTCGGCCTTCTTGGCGATCGCGATCGTCGCCGTGATGCGCTCGTGCTCGGTCGGCGTTCTCCCGGTCGTCGGGTCCGGGGTGACGTCACCCACCGTGAAGATTCCGAACTGCATGCCCTCTCCTCCGCAACACCGGCTGGCCGGGTAGGTAGTACGACTTTCAACTACCTCTCTTCAACGGTACCGGACGGTGGTGTATTCCTTGGTGCGGTACCCGGTCAGCGCGGCCGGGACGCCAACCAGTCGGCGTAGGTGACCGGCGTCGCGTCCCACTCCAGCTGGCTGACCATGCACTCGGTGAACCAGGCCCGCAGGGAGTCCATCTCGGGCGTGGCCGCGAGCGTCATCAGTCCGTGGTCGTGGCAGACCTCGTCGGCCTCCCGGGCCAGGCGGAGCAGCTCCGCCACGTCGGGGCTCATCGCCCGCGGGATCGGCATCTCGATGTCGACGTACTCCAGGCCGGCCGCGGCCGCCTCCTGCGCGATGCGGCGGCCGGTGTGGCGGGCGAATGCTGCCCGGACGAGGGTGTCGACCAGCTGCGCGACCTGCCGGGGCGGCGAGGTGCCGCGGTCTGCTCCGATGAGCTGCAGCTCACGCACCAGGTCGTCGAGATGCCGGTCGATCCTGAGCGCGAGCCGCACCGGGCACTGCAGCATCCTCGTCGCCTTCCAGCCCTCAGGCAGCGTGCCGGTCGGCGCGTGCGGTTGCTCCGTACGTTCGACCTGCGGCGGCCGTACGGCGTACTCGGCATCGGTCTCGGCGAGATCGGCCCAGATCCGGCGCCCGTGCGGCGTCTCCTCGACTCCCCAGGACCTGGCGATCATGGAGACGATGGCCAGCCCGCGACCGGTCGTGGGCTGCTCGTCGAGCCACAGCCCGCCGTCGTCGCCGGGCAGGGGGGCGGTCCCCGGGCGCACGGCCTCGACCGGCACCAGGGCGCCCTCGTCCTCGACGGCCACACGCACGGAGTCGGTCAGGTCGTGCACGACCACGTCCATGTATCCGCTGCCGCTGTGCAGCGCGGCGTTGGCCGCCATCTCCGTCACGCACAGGGCCGCGTCGTCGAGCACCGACCCGCGCCCCCAGTCCGCCAGGCCGTCGCAGACGAACCTGCGGGCACCCGGCACGCTGGCCGTCTCGGCAGCCAGGCGCACCCGCAGCGCGGGGTGTCCGCTCTCGGCTGCATCTGTCGGCATGACGGTCATCTTGCCAACAAAGGGCGGCTCCGGCGCGACAGCCGAGCCAACCGGCCCGGGGCCGCGGCCGGTCCCCGGTTCTCGGCCATCATGGCCCCATGGAAGACGGACGAGCGGTCGCCGGGGATCGCGCGCTGGTGGTGGTGGACGGTGCCAACGTCGTCGGGTCCCGTCCGGACGGGTGGTGGCGGGACCGGGCGGGCGCGGCCAACCGCCTGGTGGCCGAGGTCGCCGCGGGACTGGGGCCGACGGGCGACGTGGCCGTGGTGCTCGAGGGCGCGGCCCGCGCGGGGGTGCCGGCCGACGGGGCGGGTGCGGTCCGCGTGGTGCACGCCGCCGGCTCCGGTGACGACGAGATCGTCGACCTGGTGGGGCGCGCGAGGGCGGACCAGCCGCACCGGCCGGTGGTCGTGGTCACCTCGGACCGTGACCTGCGCCGGCGTGTCACGGACCTCGGCGCACAGACGCAGGGCCCCGGCTGGCTGTGGCGCCGACTGTCGCATCGGTGAGGTCGCCGGTGCTCACCGCCGTTCCAGGCAGTCGCGTAGCCGCTGCAGGTCCGCCGCGATGCTGCGGCGCACCATCGCCGCCATCAGCGGGGTGGCCCAGCCGAAGAACCGCCCCGGCGAACCACTGGAGTGGATCGCGACCTCCGTCCCCCCGGGATGGTCGGCGAGCTCGTAGCGCACCCGCATCGGGAACGGCCGGTCCACCTTCATCTCCACCAGCGCGTCAGGCTCGTGCGCGGTCACCACGTAGCCGTAGGTGAAGCGGCGGCCGAGGAACCTGGCATCGCGCTCGACCACGGAGCCCTCCGCCAACCGGCCGTGCTGCGCCGGTCTGCTGTCGGTGATGCCACCCGTCCATGCGGTGTCGTTCGCGGGGTCGAACATGAAGGCCGCGACCTCGGGGCGCGGGCGGCGGATCACGATCGTCGGACGTACGTCGACGGCCATGGTCGGCTCCTCTGGGCTCGGCGGCCGGCCCCGACCGCTTGGGCGGAGCCGGTTGGTGACCCCAGCAGTATGGCGCCGGGTTTCACGGCGGTTTGATGTCGCCCGTACACCGTTGGAGGTGCAAAGGGGTGGAGTCGGTGCGGGAGGGTCGGATGGACGCCGAGGAGGACGCGCTGTTCAGCAGCGAGGAGCTCACACGCATCTACCGCGAGACCGCGGCCGCGGCCGAGCCCGCCGGCGACCGGCTGACCGTCCTGCTGGCGCCGTACGGCTCCTCCGCCGTGCCCCAGCCTCGGCACGGCGAAGACTAGAGCAGCTGCCAGACCGCGACCACACCGACCGTCACGATCACGACGCGCAGCACGACCGGCGGCAGCCGGCGGCCCACGCCCGCGCCGATCTGCCCGCCGACGATCGCACCGCCGGCGATCAGCAGCGCCACCGGCCACGCGACCTCCGCCACCACGATGAACAGTGCCGCGGCCACCGCGTTGACGAGTCCGGCCAGCACGTTCTTGGCCGCGTTGAGCCGCTGCATGGTCTCGTCCAGGCCGATGCCCATGATCGCGACCAGCAGGACGCCCTGCGCCGCGCCGAAGTACCCGCCGTAGATGCCGACGACGAAGACACCCAGCCACACCCACACCGAGCCGTGCGCCGGCGCGTCGTGCCGGGTGGCGACCCGGGCCGAGATCCACGGCTGGGCGGCGACCATCAGGCACCCCAGGGCGATCAGCGCCGGGACGATCGTGCTGAACGCACTGGCCGGGAGGGCGAGCAGGAGTATGCCGCCGGTGAGCCCGCCGAGCAGCGACGCGACGCCGAGCCGCAGCAGTCGGGAGCGCTGGCCGGTGAGCTCACGCCGGTAGCCGATCGCACCCGACAGCGAGCCTGGGACCAGCCCGACGGTGTTGGAGACGTTCGCCAGCACCGGCGGGTAGCCGAGGGCCAGCAGGGTCGGGAACGTGATCAACGTCCCCGACCCCACGATCGTGTTGATGGTGCCGGCCGCCATCCCGGCTGCGAGCACCGCGATGGCGTCGAACCAGCTCACGTCGTGGGCGTGCCCCCGCCCGGCTCAGGCTCGCCACCGGTCGCCGGCTCGGCACCGGGCTCCTCGGGGCCGCCCGCCGGCGGCCCCTCGGGCGTCGTGGGGGCGCTGCGACCCCGGGCCGCGGCCTCCGCCGCCGCCATCGCCTGCCGGACGGCGGCACTGGACGTGTCGGAGTCGGCGACCGCCTCCGGCGTGGGGGTCTCCCCCAGGTCCATCCGGTGCTTGACGCCCTCCGAGTGCGCCGGGATGCCCTGCGCGCTGCCGATGGCGCTGCCCAGGCCCTCCAGGGCCTTGCCGATCTCGCTCGGGACCACCCACACCTTGTTGGCGTCGCCCTGCGCGATCTTCGGCAGCATCTCGAGGTACTGGTAGGCCAGCAGCGACTGATCGGGCCGGCCGTCGTGGATGGCCTGGAACACCGTCTGGATCGCCTGGCCCTCGCCCTGCGCCCGCAGGATCTGCGACTCGCGGTCGGCCTGGGCACGCAGGATCAGCGCCTCCCGGTCGCCCTGCGCGGACAGGATCGCCGACTGCTTCTGGCCCTCGGCGGTGAGGATCGCCGACTGCCGGTTGCCCTCCGCGGTGAGGATGACCGCGCGCTTGTCGCGGTCGGCACGCATCTGCTTCTCCATCGAGTCCTTGATCGACGGCGGCGGGTCGATGCCCTTCAGCTCCACCCGGTTGACGCGGATGCCCCACTTGCCGGTGGCCTCGTCGAGCACCCCGCGCAGCGCACGGTTGATCTCCTCGCGGCTGGTGAGCGTCTGCTCGAGGTCCATGCCGCCGATGATGTTGCGCAGCGTGGTCATCGTGAGCTGCTCGATCGCCTGGATGTAGTTGGCGATCTCGTAGGTCGCGTCCACCGCGTTGGTGACCTGGAAGTAGATGACGGTGTCGATCGACACCACCAGGTTGTCCTCGGTGATCACCGGCTGCGGCGGGAAGGACACCACCTGCTCGCGGAGGTCGACCTGGTAGCGCACCCGGTCGACGTACGGCGTGATCACGTTCAGCCCCGGTGTCAGGGTCGTGCGGTACTTGCCGAAGCGCTCCACGACGCCGGCCCGCGCCTGCGGGATGATCCGCACCGCTTTCATCAGCGTGACGACTACCACCAGGCCGACGAGCACCAGCGGTATCAGGATGGCGAGGTTTTCCACGGATTCTCCCTCTCTATGTCGGCCACTCGGTCCGGTGACCGGCCCGAGTGCCTACGGCCCCAGTGAGTCCACCGGGAACACCACCGCAGTGGCGCCCTTGATCTCGAAGACGTCCACGGTCGAACCCGTGGGAATCACCAGCGTGTCGTCGTAGGGGCGCGCCGTCCAGATCTCGCCGGCGAGCCTGATCTGTCCGGCCTGCGCGCTGATCTCCTCGGTGACCACGGCTGACCGGCCCACCAGCGCAGCGTGCCCGGTGGTGATCTCCGGGCCGTGGTGCAGCCGGCGTACGACGGACGGACGCACGAAGACCAGCGTGCCCATGGCGACGATCACGGCGACGAGGATCTGCAGCGGCAAGGGCGCACCGACCAGGTCGGCGACGCCCCCTCCGGCCAGGCCGAACCCCAGCATCAGCAGCACGAAGTCCATGCTCATCAGCTCGGTGACGGCGAGCAGCGTGGCGGCGCCGAACCACCCGGCCCACGCGTTGTCCCCCAGCCAGTCCCACATGTTTCGACCCTATCCGACGGGTGAAGCGGGCCAGGGTCACATCACACGGTGCGCCGGTACGCGCCGACGGGCGTGCCAGCGCCCGTCGGACTCCTTCAGCTCCAGGTGCATCGCGAACGTCTCGGACAGCGTCTGCTCGGTGAGCGTGTACTCCAGCGGACCGCTGGCCACGACGGCGCCGGCGCGCAGCAGCATGACGTGGGTGAACCCGGGCGGGATCTCCTCGACGTGGTGCGACACCAGCACCAGGGCCGGCGACGCCCCGTCCACCGCCAGCACCGCCAAGGTGTCGACCAGGTCCTCGCGTCCGCCGAGGTCGAGCCCGGCGGCGGGCTCGTCGAGCAGCAGCAGCTCCGGGTCTGCCATCAGCGCCCGCGCGATCTGCACCCGCTTGCGCTCGCCCTCGCTGAGCGTGCCGAACGTGCGGTCGGCCAGGTGCGCGATCCCCAGCTCGCGCAGCAGCGCCATGGCACGCCCGTGGTCGAGGTCGTCGTACCGCTCGCGCCAGCGGCCGACCACGGCGTAGGACGCCGAGACCACCACGTCCCGCACGGCCTCCGCGCGGGGGATGCGGTCGGCCACCGCGGCGCTGGTGAGGCCGATGCGCGGCCGCAGGTCGAACACGTCGGTGGCGCCGAGTACCTCGTCGAGGACGCCGGCCACGCCCGAGGTGGGATGCATCTGCGCCCCCGCCAGCTGCAGCAGCGTGGTCTTGCCGGCGCCGTTGGGGCCCAGGACCACCCAGCGCTCGTCCTCCTCCACGACCCAGCTGACGTCGTCCAGCAGCGTCTGCCCGCCGCGCACGACGGTCACGCCCGCGAACTCGATAACGCCGGTCATTCCACTCCCCGAGTGACACGTGCCTGGTGTGCTCCGGAGCCAACCTATGTCACGACCGCCCGGCGACGGCCAGTCCCCGGCCCACTTCTAGGCTGTGCGGCGATGTCCGAGGGTTCCCAGGGGTTGTCCGCCGGCGCGCGCTTCGCCTGCTGGTTCGGTTCCTACGTCAACGGGCGCACGAGTCTCGACGACGCGCTCGACGCGATCACCGGCGCCGACGTCGCCCACCACGTGGTCGGCCTGGACGCCGACGACGCGTCCGACGACGCGTCCGACGACGATGGCGCGACACCGCTGGCGCTCGCGCTCGGGCGGCTGCGCCGGACCGTGCTCGACCGGTCCGACCACGTCTCGCTGTCGTTGCCTGCGCCGGGCGACCCCGCCGGCCTGGCTGGGCCGGCCGACTTCAACACGGAGGCGGTGGACGCGGGCGAGGCGGTGCTCCTCGGCGGGGCAGGGCTCGGCCTGGTGCCCGCCCAGGTCGGCGCGGGCGTCTTCTGGCGGGTACGCCGCGCCGCGTCGCCGGCGCCACCGGACCTCGGCGAGGCCGACCGCGGCCTGCGCTCGGTGCTGCGGGAGGTGGCCGACGCCCTGGCGGCGCTCGACGTCGCGCGGTGGCAGCCCGACGTGGCCGACGCGCTGCTGAACCTCCGGCGCTCCGGCGGGCCGCGGCTGCCGCCGGACATGGCGCCCAAGGCGGTGGCCCTGGCCACCACGGCCGCGCGGTGCCGGGTGATCGTCGACCTGGCGTGGCGGACCGAGGGCGCCACGCCGACGGGCTACGAGGCCGACGTGCGCACCGCGAGCCTGCGGCCGCTGGACCGGGCGGCGCGGCGGGCGTTGGCCGCCGCCTGCACGACGCCGGTCGCTCGGTAGCGTGAACCCGTGCCTGATGAGCAGCCCACCCTCCTGGTGACGATCGTCGGCAAGGACCGGCCGGGCGTGACCTCGGCGCTGTTCACCGCGCTCTCCGCCCACGGCGTCGAGGTGCTCGACATCGAACAGGTGGTGCTGCGGCGCCGGTTGGTGCTGGGCGTCCTCGTCACCCTGCCCCGTGACGAGAGCAGCCTGCGGGGCGCCCTGGAGCGCGTGGCCGGCGACCTCGGGATGGACGTCGACATCGAGCGCGGTCGCGGGGACAACCGGGCCCGGCGCGACGGCCGCAGCCACGTCACCGTCCTCGGGCGGCCGTTGCGCCCGTCTGCGGTGTCCGCGATCGCCGGCCGCATCGCCGACACCGGCGCCAACATCGACCGCATCGTGCGCATGGCCCGCTACCCGGTCACGGCGATCGAGCTCGACGTGTCCGGGACGCAGCCCCACCTGCTGCGCACGCTGCTGTCTCCCGAGGCCGCACGGCAGCGCGTCGACATCGCCGTGCAGCCGGCGGGTTTCCTCCGGCACGGCCGCAAGCTGATCGTGATGGACGTCGACTCCACCCTGGTGCAGGGTGAGGTGATCGAGATGCTGGCCTCGCACGCCGGCTCCGCGGCCCAGGTCGCCGAGATCACCGAGCGCGCCATGTCCGGCGAGCTCGACTTCGCCGACTCGCTGCGGGAGCGCGTGCGCACGCTCGCCGGCCTCGACGCGGCGGCGCTCGACACCGTCTACGAGGCGCTGCAGCTCGCGCCGGGGGCGCGCACGCTGGTGCGCACGCTGAAACGGCTCGGCTACGTGTTCGGGATCGTCAGCGGGGGCTTCAGCCAGATCACCGCGCGGATCGCGGCCGACCTCGACATCGACTACGCGCGGGCCAACGAGCTCGAGATCGTCGACGGCCGGCTCACCGGCCGGATCGTCGGCCCGGTGGTCGATCGGGCGGGCAAGGCCGACGCGTTGCGCGGGTTCGCCGCCGACTGCGGCATCGCGCTCAGCCACACGGTCGCGATCGGCGACGGAGCCAACGACCTCGACATGCTGGCGGCCGCCGGGCTCGGTGTCGCGTTCAACGCCAAGCCGGTGGTGCGCGCGGCCGCCGACACCTCGCTGACCGTGCCCTATCTGGACACGATCTGCTACCTGCTCGGCATCAGCCGCGAGGAGATCGAGGCCGCCGACGCCGACGCCGGCTTCGCCACGCCCGCGCCCCCGCTCTGACCGGTCCAGGTCGACGCTGCGTCGCGGCTCAGCCGCGTGGTACGTCGACGTGCGTGAGCCGTAGCCGGCGCGCGTTGACCGCCTCCCAGTCCACGGGCACGTCGAAGCAGGCCAGCGCCGCCGTCGCCAGGCCGTCGGCCGCGGCCTGTTCCAGCACGGGGTCGCCGTCGCCGTCGCTGAGCGCCGCGGCGACCATCGAGATCGTCGGGTTGTGGCCGACTACCAGAACCGACCGGACCGACGCCTCGACCGCGCCCAGCAACTCCACGACCGCCCTGGGCCCGGAGTCGTACAACGCCCGGTCGAACCACGGGTCCGGCCCGTCGGCCGTACCGGTCTGCAGGCCACCCCGGAGCGCCTCCCAGGTGTCACGGGCGCGCTGCGCCGTCGACACCAGCACCAGCGCCGGCACGTCGCCGCGCTCCGCGAGCAGCGCGCCGGCAGCACGGGCGTCCCGTCGCCCCCGCTCCGAGAGGCTGCGGGCGTGGTCGCTCGACGCGTGCTGCTCGGCCTGCGCGTGCCGCATCAGCACGAGCCTGCGGTCCCCCGGACGCTGCGCGGGACGTGACACCACCGTGGGTTCCCCTTTCGTCAGGTCAGCGGGACCTGCTCGGCGCCGAGCACGTCGTCGCCGTTGGTCTGCACCAGCCAGGCGATCGGTACGTAGTCGGAGGGGACGCTACCGGCGCCGCCCGTGCCGCTGGTGCCGCGCGGCGACCGGAACGCCACCCGCACCACGCCGGTCTCCTCGGCCTCGAACGTGGCCGCCAGCGGGTACGGCTGCTGCGGCAGCTGGCGCCCGAACTCATGCAGTCCTTCGCCGCCGGACCACTCGCACTCGGGCCGGCAGCCCAGGTGCCGCCAGCCCGCGGGCGTGGTCACCATCACGGCGTAGGAGCCGGCTCCGATGGCCTCGTTCGCCGTCCAGGACACGTCGACGAGCAGCACCTGGCCGGGCCCGGCCCGGCGCTGCCACCGCTGCGGCACCGCCGGGCCCTGCGCGGGCACGACGGCGACGTCGGAGCCGGTGACGGCGAACGAGACCGCGTGCGAGGCGCCCTGGAAGGACAGGTAGCCCATGTAGGCGATCACCGCGAGCGCGATCACCACCGCGGGAAGAGCGCCGTCGCGCATCTGCTGCTCCGCCCTCGTTCTGCTCGCTGTCTCGGGTGCCGTCAGTCTGCCCCACCCTCGACGAGACCGGTCACCACGGCCGCGCGCGGGAGGCCCACCGCCAGGCCGGCCGAGACGGCGGCGAGCGCGTTCTGCACGGCGTACGGCGGGGAGCCGCCCGCGTTCGGCGCGACGTCGGCGAGGCCCACCAGCGGGTCTGGGTCCTGGCCGCGCCCGAGCACGCAGATGCAGTCGTCCATCAGCGTGGTCGCGCGCCCGCCGTCGGCGAGCACCGCACGGATCGCCGGGGCCAACGGGTCGCACGAGAACACCCACGGGCGCGCCGGCGTCAGCGCACGCATCGACCAGACGCGGGGATCGTCACCGTTGAGCACGCACCAGCCGTCGGACCGCGTGATCCGGGTCACCACGGCCTTCACCTCGGCGAGCTGGTCGGCGGTGTCGGCGCCGGCCACCCCGGGGGCGTCGGCGGCCACGTTGGTCACGACCGACACGTCGTTGTGCGTGACGCCGATACCGCCCAGCACGATGCTGTGGTGGGCGGTCTCCGCGACCGCGAGGTCGACCTCGGGCCGTGCCAGCAGGCGGCCGGGGCCGCTGGGCCCCGAGTGGTCACCCACCTCCACGCGGGCCCCGTCGACGTAGAGACCATCGGTGGTCGCCCAACCCACGCACCGCTCGGCGGCCCGGCCCATGCGGACGAGCAGCCGGCAGGTGGCCGTCTTGCCCTTGCTGCCGGCCACGGCGACCACCGGGATGCGTGGTCGCAGGGCTCCGGGCCCAGGGCCGAGGTCGGCGTCGCGCACGCGGCTCGCGGCCCGCTCGACCAGCCCGTCGACGTCGTCCACCGGCAGAGTGTCGAGCACCTCGGCGACCGCTCGCCCCAGCGCCTCGGCGCGCGAGCGGTGCCGCCACGGGTAGGCGACGACCAGCCGGTGCACATCCCGCTCCGGCCGCACCCGCACCGGCAGGCGGTGCGTGCCGGCCTCGGTGGCGACCTGGCGCACCAGCCTGGCCAGCGCCCGCGCCGCGAACCGCTGCCGGAACCCGGTGCCCGTCGGTCCTGGTGTGGCGTGGCGCAGGCCGATGCTGGAGGCGAGCGCCGCAGCCTCGTCATCCGGTGCGTCCACGAGCCGCCGCACGTCCAGCGTCAGCCGCACCGCGGCGTGCGGGAAGTACAGGTTGGGCCCGTCGAGGATGCGCATCTCGAGCAGCGAGGTGGCCACACCTGCACGCTATCCCTCGGACACAGCCACGAACCACGAACAGCGCGAGGGTCCCCTGCACCGTACCTATCGTTGTGGGGGACCCCCGCAACGAACGGGAAAAGCATCGGGCTTCCCCGGCGGGGCAGCTACTCGACCCGGGCGGCGGCGTCCCGCAGGAGCTCGCCGGCACGGGCGAGGTCGGCCACGACCTCGGCGGCGGGCCGGCGGGTCCCGTCGAGCAGGCCGACGCCCTGCCCCGCATAGACGGCCATCGCACCGAGATCGACGGCCTGCCGGGCCGACCGGAAGCGACGCAGCGCCGCCTCGTCGGCGGCCAGCTCGACCTCACGGCCCAGCCAGGTCTCGAAGAACTCGTTGCGCACGGCCCGGCCGCCGAACTCCGCCGGCCAGCCCGCGGCCGAGGCCGTGTCGAAGACGGTGCCGTAGGCGGTGCCGGTCTCCGCCACCCGGCCCAGGTGGGCCGCGACGGGGTCCGCGGTCATCGCCTCCTGGGAGCACAGGAACGCCGTACCGACCCAGGCGCCGGCCGCACCGGCCGCGAGCACGGCCGCCAGCCCTCGGGCGGTGGCGACCCCGCCCGCCGCGAGGACCGGCACCTCGACGCGCTCCAGCACCGCCTGCAGCAGCGGCAGCGTCGCCACGGCGTCGCGCCCGTGGCCGCCGCCCTCGCCGCCGCGGGCCACGATCACGTCCACGCCGGCGTCCTCGGCCGCGGTCGCGTCCGCGACCGTGCCCACCTGGGTGGCCACCGCGATGCCGGCCGCGTGCAGCCGGGTGACGTACGGCGCGTAGTCGCCGTAGCTGACCGACACCAGCGCGGGCGGAGCCGCTGCGGAGCCGTCCAGCAGCGCGTCCACCACGTCGGACCGGTCGTCCAGCGCCCAGGCCAGCAGCCCGGCACCGTACGGCGCTCCCGGCGCGGCCGCGGCGCGCACCTGGTCGCGCACCCAGCCCGCCTCCGCCCCCGGCCCGATCCCGATCATGCCGAGCCCACCGGCGGCGGACACCGCACCGGCCAGCTCTCCCCCCGACACCCCGGCCATCGGGGCGCCGACCAGCGGCACGTCGAGGCCGAACCGCTCGGTGAGCCGGGTGCGCACCCGCGGCGCCCGGGCCATGCGGGGTCAGGCCCCCATCGCGTGGTACCCGCCGTCGAAGTGCACGATCTCGCCGGTCGTGGCGGGGAAGAAGTCGCTGAGCAGCGCGACGACCGAGCGTGCGGTCGGCTCGGTGTCCTGCTGGTCCCAGCCGAGCGGGGACCGCTCGTCCCACATCTCCTCGAGGCCCTCGAAGCCCGGGATGGCCTTGGCGGCCAGCGTGCGCAGCGGTCCGGCGGAGACCAGGTTGACCCGGACACCCTGCGGGCCGAGGTCGCGGGCGAGGTAGCGGGCACACGACTCCAGCCCGGCCTTGGCCACCCCCATCCAGTCGTACGCCGGCCAGGCGACGCTCGCGTCGAAGGTCATCCCGACGATCGACCCGCCCTGCTTCATCATCGGCTGGCACGCGGTCGACAGCGACATCAGCGAGTACGCCGACACCTGCACCGCCTGCCCGACGTCGGACCACGGCGCGGTGAGGAACTTGCCACCGAGCATGGTCTCGGGGTTGCCGTAGGCGATCGAGTGCACCACCCCGTCAAGACCGTCGACGTGCTCGGCGAGCCGGTCCGGCAGCGCGGCCAGGTGCTCCTCGTCGGTGACGTCGAGCTCGACCACGCCCGCCTCCTGCGGCAGCCGCCCGGCGATCCGCCGGGTGATGCCGAGGGCCCGGCCGAAGTTGGAGATCACCACGGTCGCGCCCTGCTCCTGCGCCACGCGGGCGACCTTGAAGCCGATCGAGGCGTCGGTCGTGACGCCGGCGACGAGGATGCGCTTGCCGTCCAGGATGCCCATGTGCGTTCCTCTCTCAGTGACCCATGCCCAGTCCGCCGTCCACCGGAATCACCGCTCCGGTGATGTACCCCGCCTCGTCGCCCGCGACCCAGCGGACCACCGCGGCGACCTCCTCGCTGGTGGTGTAGCGCTGCAGCGGGATCGAGCCGAGGTACTCCTTGCGCTTCTCCTCGGGGAGCTCCGCGGTCATCTCGGTCTCCACGAAGCCGGGCGCGACCACGTTCGCGGTGATGCCGCGACTGCCCAGCTCGCGCGCCAGCGAGCGGGCCATGCCGACCAGTCCGGCCTTGCTGGCGGCGTAGTTGACCTGGCCGGCGGAGCCGAGCAGGCCGACCACGGAGGAGATGAACACGACCCGGCCGCGGCGCAGCCGGAGCATGCCCTTCGCCGCCCGCTTCGCGACCCGGAACGAGCCGGTGAGGTTGGTGGCCAGCACGCTCTCCCAGTCGTCCTCGGACATCCGCAGCAGCAGCGTGTCGCGGGTGATGCCGGCGTTGGCGACCAGCACCTCCACCGGACCCTGCTGCTCCTCGACCTGCGCGAAGGCCGCGTCGACCGAGTCGGGGTCGGTCACGTCGCAGCGCACGGCGCAGAAGCCCTCCGGCGGCTCACCGCTGCGGTAGGTGACGGCGACTGAGTCGCCGGCCTCGGCGAACGCCTGCGCGATCGCCCGGCCGATGCCGCGGTTTCCTCCGGTCACGAGCACCGATCTGCCCACCATGAGCCTCCCTCGAAGCCTCGGCCTGCCGGTCCGGCCTGCGCACGCATTGCCGTTGGGACGCTACCGGCTACCGCTCGGTACGCCGAAATGTCACTCGTCGTCCTCGAGTCGGAACCCCAGCTTCATCGTCACCTGGAAGTGCTCGACCTCGCCGTCGACGACGTGCCCGCGCACCTGCGTGACCTCGAACCAGTCGACGTGGCGGAGCGTACTCGCGGCCCGGCCGACGCCGTTCCTGACGGCCTGGTCGATGCCCTCGGGCGACGTGCCGACGATCTCGGTGACCCGGTAGGTGCGGCTGGACATGGCTGCTCCTTCGTCTCGACTGCATCTCTGGTGGTCCTCCCGGGTCATCATGCCGTGTGCCCGGCGTACGGTGGGCAGGTGGAGGAGGAGGACCGATGGACCGGACCGGCAGGACCGCGGCGGCGCACGCCGAGTCGGTGCGCATCACCTCCGCACACAGCAGCCACTCCGAGCGGGTCCGTGGCCGGCAGACCCGGTACCTGATCTCGATGGGGGTGCGCACCGCCTGCTTCGTGCTGGCGGTGGCGACCGACGGGGCACTGCGCTGGGCGTTCATCGCGGGGGCGGTGCTGCTGCCCTACATCGCCGTGGTGGTGGCGAACGCCAGCGGCGAGGTGGACCGGGACGTGCCCGAGCCGTTCGTCGACGACCGACGGCTGATGCTCGAGCCCCCACCGCCCCACCCGCCGACAGACCAGTCGAAATCCGACCAGAACCCCCTGGGCAATGACCAAGCGTGATGCTATGATGACTTTGCGTGCACAAGGCCTCGGGGTTTCTCCCACCACTCGCGTGCGACCCCGAGGCGGCCGGTGCTCCCTCTCCCCCCGGAGAGCACCGAACACAGTGGAGCCGGGCGGCTGTGCCCCCCGCAGCCGTCCGGCTTCCGCACGTGCGGCCGCCGCCCGGGCGCAGGAGCCCGCCCGATGACGCAGCCGTCGCATTCCCCCGACGCCGAGCAGTGCTCGGCCAAGGGGTGCCGCCAGCCCGCAGCCTGGGCGCTGCGGTGGAACAACCCGAAGATCCACCCGGCCGACCGCCGCAAGACGTGGCTGGCCTGCGGCGAGCACCGCGACCACCTCGGCGGCTTCCTGTCGGCGCGGGGGTTCCTGCGCGAGACCGAGCCGTTCGCCGCCGACGAGCCGTAGCCCGAACGTAACCTCCGGCACCGGCGCACGTTCCACAGGACATGAGCCGAGCCCGTACCGCCGCGCACGCCGGCATGGTCTTCACCGCCGCCCTGCTCGTCGGGGCGGTGCTCGCCGCCCTCGACGACACCGCCCGCGGCGCCGAGACGGCCGGCGCTCCGGCCGACCTCCCGGACGGGGCGCCGCCCGCGGCACGAGCCGCCGAGCCCCCGCTGCCCGGCGCGGACGGGTGGCCCTTCTCCGACACGCACTTCCCGCGGACGTCGGGCACCGGCCGGCTGCACGGGGGCGCCTCCTACTGGACCGACTTCCTGTACGACGACCACGGCCCTGCGAGCCTGGCGGGCATCAGCCGGCCGCGGGTGGGGTTCATCCCGCCGCAGGGCGTGTACACGTATCCAGACGGGCCGGCGCACGGCAACGGCGCCGACGTCTTCCGTACCGCCGTGGGCGTGGACGACGCAGCGTCGTACTGGCGCGTCGACTGGACGACCCTCGCCGACCCCGACGTCCCGATCGCGGCCTGGACCTTCGACCGCGACGCGGACGCCGCCACCGGCGTCGCGCAGTGGCCGGCCGGTGCCGCCGTCACCTCGCCCGGCATCGACACCGGGCTGGTGGTGTCGAGCCGCGGCGCCTGGCTGGTCGACCTGGCCGGCGGCGGATGGGTCGACGTCGTCGCCTCCGGCGGACGGCTCAGTGTCGACCGCGCTGCGCAGTCGTTCGTCGTCCGCGTGCCCCGTGACCTGCTGCCGGTCGCCGGCCGCTGGACCGTGCGCATGGCGGCCGGGCTCGCCGACGCGCAGGGCCGGGGCTTCGCCGCGCCACACACCTCCCCCGGAGTCCCCTCGGCGCCAGGGACGACGCGGGTCTACAACGTCACGTTCCGCGGCGTGCGACAGGAGCCGCCGGTCTTCACCGACGGCATGACCGACGCGCTGGTCGCGCTGTTCCAGGAGCTCGCGGCGACGACCCCGCCGTTCGACCGGTGGGGCGCCGACGGGGCGGGACGGGTGGTCACCGGCAACTTCTGGATGGACGACCACCAGGCCGACAAGCTGTTCGCCGGTGACGTCAGCGCGTTCTCCCGGACCGTCGACTGGTCGCGGCTGCGGGCCCGAGCCGGCACCCGCGAGCCGCGCCCGCGCGGCTACAGCAACCGCTGGTACGTCACCGACCTCGCACTCGGACACGGCGTGACCGGAGACGACAGCCCCGCCGGCGACCTGCGCCCCAACTTCCTCGGCCGGATCCAGCCCTACGCCCTCTACGTGCCCCACGACGTGCCGGCCGGCGAGCCGATGCCGCTGACGTGGGTGCTGCACTCGCTGGGGCTCAACCACAACCAGTACGGCGGCCTCAACCCCGCGCTGCTGCGCCGGCTCTGCGAGCGGCGGAACTCGGTCTGCGCCACCACGCTGGGCCGCGGGCCCGACGGCTGGTACTTCGACGAGGCCGAGGCCGACTACTGGCATGTGTGGCGCGAGCTCGCCGAGGTCTTCGTCCTGCCGCCGCGGCAGACCGTGATCAGCGGCTACTCGATGGGCGGCTACGCCGCCTACAAGCTGGGGCTGCAGCATCCCGACCTGTACGCGGCCGCCGTGTCGCTGGCCGGTCCCCCCGCCTGCGGCAGCGGGGCCCGCTCCGCCGACGGCGCCCCGACGTACGCCCACGAGCGCTGCAACGAGGACGGCGCCACCGGCGCCCTGGTCGGCAACGCCCGCTGGCTGCCGTACCGGATCGGTCACGGCACGCTCGACCAGCTGGTGCCGTTCGTCGCCGTGGAGGAGCACGTGCAGCGCTTCGACCAGCAGGGGCTGCGCTACCGGTTCGTGCGCTACCCCGCCGAGGACCACGCGGCGTTCGCCGGTCAGGACCGCTTCGACGCGGTGATCGAGGGCCTGCGGCGCCCGCGTGCGCCGCGCAACCCCGGCCGGGTGGACTTCTCCTGGTACCCGAACCTGGATCGGCCGGCGATGGGGCTACGGGCAACCGGCGCCTACTGGGTCAAGGGCGTGCGCGCCCGTGACCGCGCCCCCGGCGCGCTGGCGGAGATCAGGGCCCGCTCGTTCGGGCGTCCGGACCGCGAGCACACCGTCGCACGCACCGGGCCGACACCGGTCGTCGACCCGCTCGTCGCTGCCGTGTCGACGCTGCGGTGGAGGCTCGGCGAACGGCCCGGTCCACGGCCGCTGCTGACCCTCGACCTGCGCAACGTGGCGCGGACCGCTGTGGACATGCGTCGCGCCGGGCTCGAGTGCGGCAAGGTGCGGGTGGACTCCGACGGGCCGGCGACCGTGCGGCTCGACAACCTTCCGGGCGGCGCGCAGACGGTGTCGGTGGGTGCGGGCGCCACCCGCATGCGAGTCCCCTGTCCGTAGCGGAGGACACACTGCGGCATGGCGACCCTCGGCGATGTTTTGTCCGCATTAGGGCGTTTCGGCGTGCCGGGGCTCGCCGCCACGCCGACCCGCGCGTTTGAGGTGGGCGGGCACCCGCCGTTAGGGTCCGGGGCCTGTTGGCCGGGGAACCGGTCAGCAAGGCAAGTCGACCCAGGAGCTTTGTGCGCAAGCGAATCGCCCTCGTCGCCGCGACCGCCCTCGTCCTCGTCGGGGTCGTCGGCGGAGCCGTCGCCTACTCGGCAGGGAACAAGACCGTGACGCTGTCGGTCGACGGCCGGGCCCAGCAGGTGGTCACCCGTGCCGCGACGGTCGCCGACGTCCTGGCCGCGCAGGGCATCGAGACCGGGCGGCACGACGCGGTGGCACCGTCGCCCGACAGCACGGTCGACGACGGCACCCGCATCGCGGTCCGGTTCGGCCGCCCGCTCGACCTCACCGTGGATGGCGACGGGCAGACCTACTGGGTGACCGCCACCAGCGTCGACAGCGCGCTCGACCAGCTCGGGCTCCGGTTCAGCGACGCCGACCTCTCCGCCAGCCGCAGCGCCCCGATCGGGCGTGCGGGCCTGGACCTGACCGTCCGGACGGAGAAGCGCATCACGCTCGTCGCGGGCGGCAGGAAGGCCAGGAAGGTCACCACGGCCGTAACCGTCGGGCAGGCGCTGCAGGACCTGAAGGTCGGCGTCGACAAGGACGACGAGGTCCGCCCCCGCACCACGTCGCCGATCGACGACGGGTCGCGTGTCCACGTCGTGCGCATCGAGCAGCAGACCCGCAAGGTCGAGGTCGAGGTTCCCAACGAGACCGTCGTCACCTACGACGACAGCATGCTGGAGGGCCGGGAGAGGGTTCGGCGCCCCGGCCGCGACGGCCTTCGCGTCGACACCTACAAGGTCGTGCTGGCCGACGGAGAGCAGCGCAGCCGCAAGCGGGTCGGCAGCACCGTGCGGACCACGCCGGTCGACCGGGTCGAGGTGCACGGCACCAAGGAGCCGCCCACACCCGAGCCCGAGCCCGCGGACACCACCACCGGGCTCTCGGCCGCTCCGTGTCCCTCCGGGTCCGATGTGGAGGACGGCCTGAGCGCCAACGCGGTCGCCGTGCACCGGGCGGTCTGCGCGCAGTTCCCCGAGGTCGGCTCCTACGGCGGCCTGCGCCCGGGCGACAGCGGCGAGCACGGGGAGGGCCGGGCCCTCGACATCATGGTGTCCGACTCCTCCCTCGGCGACGCGATCGCGGACTGGGTCCGCGCGAACGCGGGCAGCCTGGGCGTCAGCGAGATCCTGTGGTCGCAACAGATCTGGACGGTCGAGCGCGGCAGCGAGGGCTGGCGTTCCATGGAGGACATGGGCTCGGCGACCGCGAACCACTACGACCACGTCCACGTCACCGTCTACTGACGCCACCGCCGCAGCCTCACGCTCGGGCGGGTGCCGGCACGTCCAGGACGAACTTGCCGACGAACCGCTTGCGGGCGAACTCACGTTGAGCCGCAGCGATCTCCTCCAGGGGAAACGCCCGGGCGACCACCGGTCTCAGTGAGCCGCTCCGTGCCTGCTCGACGAGTGCCGCAAAGTGCGCCGGAGTCCACATCGCCGAGCCGATCAGCCGTCGGCTGTGCAGATAGAGGCGACGTACGTCGAGCTGGACCAACGGACCCGCGATGGCTCCGGCGACCACCAGCCGACCGCCTTCGCGCAGAGCGTCAAGCAGCAAGGGAAACGTCGGACCGCCCACAACGTCGGCGACCACGTCCACCGGTTGCCCAAGAGCGTCGGCAGGGACCGAATCCCGAAGAAGGACCTCGGAGGCGCCGGCGGCCACCATCTGGTCGCGCTTCTCCTCGCTGGTGATCGCCGCGACAGAACACCCCCTGGCGGCAGCGAGCTGGACCAGCGCCACCCCGACGCCACCGGACGCGCCGGTGACCAGGATCCGCTCCCCCGCCCGGAGCCGGGCTCGTTCGAGCATGCCCATCGCCGTCCCGTAGGCGATCGGCAAGGCAGCGAGCTCCTGGTCGGACAGCGGGCTGGCACCCATCTCGTGCGCACGCGTCGCCTCCACCGCCACGAACTGGGCGAACCCGCCGTCGCGTTCGCTTCCCAGCAGACCCACCGCGTTCGCCGCATCGTGCGCAGCGTCGTAGAGAGCGCAGTCGACCACGACCCGCTCCCCGAGCCGGGCGGAGTCGATTCCGCGGCCGACCGCGACGATCGTTCCCGCGATGTCACCGCCCTGGATCCGCGGGAACTCCAACGGCACACCGCGCCAGCCACCGACGGCGTCGGGGTCACCGGCGGTGCCGTACGCGCCCTCCCGGCTCCACACATCGGTGTTGTTCATCGCTGCCGCGGAGACCCCGACCAGCACCTCGGAGTCACCGACCGCGGGGGTGGGTACGTCGTGCCGGACCTCCAGCGCCTCGGGCCCTCCGTGCCGTGTCAGTACCGCAGCAGCCATCCGCTCGGGCACCCGGAAGGTCGTGCGCTCCTCGCTCACCAGCGGGCGTCAGCCGCCGATGGCGGACATCGACCTGGTCGGCTGCACGAACTTCGGGTCGTCGATGCCGTGGCCGGCCCGCTTGACCGCCATCGCGGCGCGCCACCGGGCCGCGATCTCCTCGTCGGCAGCGCCGTCCCGCAGCGGCGTACGCAGGTCGGACTCCTCCCGCGCGAACAGGCAGTTGCGCACCTGCCCGTCGGCGGTCAGCCGTACCCGGTCGCAGTCGCCGCAGAACGGGCGGGTGACCGAGGCGATGACCCCGACCGTCGCCGGCCCACCGTCGACCAGGAACCGCTCCGCGGGCGCGCTGCCGCGCTCCTCGCTGTCCGGCGTCAACGTGAAGTGCTCGGCGAGCCGGGTGAAGATCTCGTCGGCGGTGATCATGGTGTCGCGCCGCCAGCCGTGCTGCGCGTCGAGCGGCATCTGCTCGATGAACCTCAGCTCGTAGCCGTGGTCGATCGCCCAGCGCAGCAGCTCGGGGGCCTGGTCGTCGTTGCTGCCGCGCAGCAGCACGGCGTTGATCTTCACCGGCGCCAGCCCCTGCTGGGCGGCGGCCGCCAGGCCGGCCAGCACGTCGGGCAGCCGGTCGCGGCGGGTGATCTCGGCGAACGTGTCGCGGCGCACCGTGTCGAGGCTGACGTTGACGCGGTCGAGCCCGGCGGACGCGAGGGCGCCGGCGACCCGCTCGAGACCCAGTGCGTTCGTGGTGATGGCGGTCCTGGGCCGCGGGCGCAGCGCGGTGGTCGAGGACACGATATCGACGAGCCCCCGTCGCACCAGCGGCTCACCGCCGGTGAAGCGCACCTCGTCGACGCCCAGGTGCGTCACCGCGATGTCGATCAGGCGCACGACCTCGGCGTCGGTCAGCACGTCGTCGGACGGCAGCCACTCCAGGCCCTCGGCGGGCATGCAGTACTGGCAGCGCAGGTTGCACCGGTCGGTCAGGGACACCCGCAGGTCCGTGGCCTGGCGACCGTAACGGTCGACGAGGCCTAGGGGGTCGGGTCGTGTCGTCGCAGCCATCACCCCCAGCCTACGTGGTTGTGCCCGCCGGTTACCGTCACTGGCGTGTTCCGGTTCCTCCTCACCCGACGCTGGGCGCTGTTCGCGCTGTTCGTCGTGGTGCTCGGTGCCGCGTGCTGGCGGCTCGGCGTGTGGCAGTTCGACCGGCTGGAGCAGCGGCGGGCCGACAACGCGGTCATCGAGCGCAACCTGGACGCGGCCCCCGTCCCCGCGACTGCGGTGATGGACGCCGACCGCCCCATGCCGGAGCAGCACCAGTGGCGCAGGGTCACCGTCACCGGGACCTACGACCTGGCTGAGCAGACGCTGGTGCGCTACCAGACCCGGGACGGACGTCCGGGCGTCAACGTCCTCGCTCCACTGAGGACGAACACCGGCAGCACGGTGCTGGTCGACCGCGGCTGGATGCAGGTCACCAACAACCCGACGGCGCCGGTCGACATCCCGCCTCCACCGTCCGGCCGCGTCACGGTGACCGGCTGGGCCGTCCCCAACCAGAGCGGCGAACCGGACCAGGTCACGCCCAACGACGGGGAGGTCCGGCTGGTCTCGAGCCGCGGCTTCGCCGGCCGCACCGCCGGGCCGGTGCTGCAGGGCTACGTCCGCGCGGCGCAGGAGACGCCGGCACCTCAGCGGCCCCTGGTGCGCGCCGAGCCACCGGACCTCAACTCCGGGCCGCACTTCTTCTACGGGCTGCAGTGGTGGTTCTTCGCCGCGCTCGCCATCGGCGGGTTCGGCTATTTCGCGTACGCCGAGTCGCGGGAACGCCGCGACTCAGGATAGACACGACTATGGCACTCATCGAGGACTACGCGATCATCGGCGACACCCAGACCGTGGCGCTGGTGAACCGGCAGGGCTCCATCGACTGGCTCTGCCTGCCCCGCTTCGACTCGCCTGCGTGCTTCGCCAAGCTGCTCGGCGACGACGACAACGGCGAGTGGAGCCTGGCGCCGGTGGGCGCGGAGCGATGCCGGTCGCGCCGGTACGTCGACGGGTCGCTGATCCTGGAGACGACGTGGGACCTGGAGGGCGGGTCGGTCACGGTCACCGACTACATGCCGCCGCGCGACCGGGCGGTCGACGTCGTGCGCATCGTCGAGGGCGTGTCCGGCCGCGTGGACATGCGCAGCGAGCTGCGGCTGCGCTTCGACTACGGGCACGTGGTGCCGTGGGTGCGGCGGGTCGAGGACCAGCTGGTAGGGGTCGCCGGCCCCGATGCGGTCTACCTGCGCAGCGACGTGCAGCACCACGGTGAGGACTTGTCCTCGGTGGCGGAGTTCGCGGTCGAGGCCGGCCAACGGGTCTCGTTCGTGCTCACCTGGCATCCGTCGTACGAGCCGCCCCCGACGCCGGTCGACCCCGAGCGCTCGCTCGCGTCCACCCGGGAGTACTGGGACCGCTGGTGCAACCGCTGCGTCACCGAGGGCGAGTACAGCGACGCCGTCACGCGGTCGTTGCTGACCCTGAAGGCGCTGACCTACAGCCCGACCGGGGGGCTGGTCGCCGCCCCGACCACGTCGCTGCCCGAGGAGCTGGGCGGCGTGCGCAACTGGGACTACCGCTACTGCTGGCTGCGCGACGCGACGCTGACGCTGGAGTCGATGATGCACTCGGGGTTCACCGAGGAGGCGATCGCGTGGGCCGACTGGCTGCTGCGGGCGATCGCCGGCACCGCGCGCGACCTGCAGATCATGTACGGCGTGGCCGGGGAGCGCCGGCTGATGGAGTACACCGCCGAGTGGCTGTCCGGCTACGAGGGCGCCGCGCCGGTGCGGATCGGCAACGCCGCGGCCGACCAGCTCCAGCTCGACGTGTACGGCGAGGTGATGGGCGCGCTGGCGCTCGCCCGGCGGATGCACATCCCCGGCAGCATGGACTCCTGGCCGTTGCAGCGCGCGCTGACCGAGCACCTCGAGGTGATCTGGAAGGAGCCCGACGAGGGGCTGTGGGAGGTGCGCGGCCCCCGCCAGCAGTTCACCCACTCCAAGATCATGTGCTGGGTGGCCTTCGACCGGGCCGCCGCGGGAGTGGAACGGTTCGGCCTGCCCGGGCCGGGCAAGCGATGGCGGGCCATCGCCGACGAGATCCACCGCGAGGTGTGCGAGCAGGGCTACGACGAGGAGCGTGGCGCGTTCGTGCAGGCGTTCGGCAGCAAGGCCCTGGACGCGGCGGTGCTGGTGATGCCGCGCGTCGGCTTCCTCCGCGGCGACGACCCGCGGTTCGTCAGCACCGTGCATCGGGTCCGCGACGAGCTCAGCGAGGACGGGTTCGTGCGGCGCTACCAGACGGCGGACTCCGACAGCAAGGCCAACGTCGACGGCCTACCCGGCCGTGAGGGCGCGTTCCTCGCGTGCTCCTTCTGGCTCGCCGACGCCGAGTACTACATGGGCGAGGAGCAGCAGGCGCGGGAGCGGTTCGAGCGGCTGCTCGACCTGCGCAACGACGTCGGCCTGCTGGCGGAGGAGTACGACCCGGTCAGCGGCCGGCAGCTCGGGAACTTCCCGCAGGCGTTCAGCCATCTGGGGCTGATCAACACCGCCTACCTGCTCACCGGACACCCCACGCTCAGCCTGCAGCGCTGAGGATCGCCGGCAGCACCTCGTCGATCGGGTCGCGCAGCACCACGTCGGCGTCGCCGTCGTACGGCGTCGGCTCGGCGTTGACCACGAGCAGCCTCGCCCCGGCCCCGGCGGCGACGTCGCACAACCCCGCCACCGGGTAGACCTGCAGCGACGTACCCACGGTCAGGAACACGTCGCAGTCGCGCGCCGCGTCGATGGCGGCGTCCATGACGTCCTCGTCCAGCGCTTGCCCGAAGGAGATCGTCGCGGTCTTGAGGATGCCGCCGCAGTCGCGGCACTCCGGGTCGGTCTCACCGGCGTCGAGGCGCTCGAGCACCTGCGGCGTGGGCGTGCGGACGCCGCAGGACATGCAGACGACCTCCCACATCGTGCCGTGGACCTCCAGCACCTTCGCCGGTGACGACCCCGCCGCCTGGTGCAGGCCGTCGATGTTCTGCGTGACGATCGCCCGCAGCCGCGACGTGCGTTCGAGGTCGACCAGCGCGCGGTGCGCGGGCGTCGGCCGAGCCGACAGGGCCGCGTTGTCCTGCCGCATCTGCCAGGCGCGCTCGCGGACGCTGCGGTCGGCCATGTAGTTCTGCAGCGTGAACACCTTCTGCGCCTCGGGGTCCTTGGTCCAGACCCCCTGCGGGCCGCGGAAGTCAGGGATGCCGGAGCTCGTGGAGATGCCCGCTCCGGTCAGCACCGTGACCTTCCCGGCCCGGCCCAGGAGGCGCTGGGCCGTGTCGCTGTCGACGTCCACGCACCCGACCCTACGCAGCGAGGGGGGCACTTCTGCAATCTCGGCGCGAAGGAGTCAGCTCAGGGCGGCCGGGGCGAACTGGGTGCGGTAGAGGTCGGCGTAGAGGCCGCCGGAGGCCAGCAGCTCGTCGTGCGTGCCGCGCTGGACGACACGTCCGTCGTCGACGACGAGGATCTGGTCGGCGTTGCGCACGGTCGACAACCGGTGCGCGATCACCAGCGAGGTGCGGCCCGCCAGAGCCGAGTCGAGGGCCCGCTGCACCGCCACCTCCGACTCGGAGTCGAGGTGCGCGGTCGCCTCGTCGAGCACGACGATGCGCGGTGCCTTCAGCAGGAGCCGCGCGATCGCCAGCCGTTGGCGCTCGCCTCCGGAGAGCCGGTAGCCGCGGTCGCCGACGACGGTGTCCAGACCGTCGGGCAGGCTCTGCACCAACCGCCAGATCTGGGCGGCCTGCAGGGACGCGACGATCTCCTCGTCGGTGGCCTCCGGGCGGGCGTAGCGCAGGTTGTTGCGGATCGTGTCGTGGAACAGGTGAGCGTCCTGGGTGACGTAGCCGACCGCGGCGTGCAGCGAGTCGAGCGTGAGGTCGCGTACGTCGTGCCCGTCGACCCGGACCGCGCCGGCACCCACGTCGTACAGGCGGGTCACGAGGTTGGTGATCGTGGTCTTGCCGGCACCCGAGGGGCCGACCAGCGCGACCAGCTGTCCCGGCTCGGCACGGAAGGAGACGTCGGTGAGCACGTCGACGCCGCCGACCCCGGTGTCGAGCCGGGCGACGGACTCCAGGCTCGCCAGCGACACCTCGCTAGCCGCGGGGTAGCCGAACGAGACGTGGTCGAACTCCAGCGTGGCAGCGTGCCGAGAGACGTCGAAGGCGTCGTCGCGCTCGCGGATCATCGGCTGCAGGTCGAGCACCTCGAAGACCCGCTCGAAGCTCACCAGCGCCGTCATCACGTCGATGTGCACGTTGGACAGTGCGGTCAGCGGGGCGTACAGCCGGCCCATCAGCGCCGCCAGGGCGACCAGGGTGCCGACCGAGACCGCGCCGGCGATCGCCAGGTGACCACCCACCCCGTAGACCAGCGCGGTCGCCAGTGCCGCGACCAGGGTCAGCGCGCTGAAGAAGATCCGGCTGCTCATCGCGATCTGGATGCCGAGAACGCGCACGCGGTCGGCCTTGTCGGTGAACTCGCGATCCTCGTCGGCGGCCCGGCCGAACAGCTTGACGAGCATCGCGCCGCCTACGTTGAACCGTTCGGTCATCGAGCTGGACAGCTCGGCGTTGAGCTGCATCTGCTCGCGCGTGAGACCGGCCAGCCGGCGACCCGCCCAGCGCGCCGGGAACAGGAACAACGGCACCATGAGGAACGCCAGCAGGGTGATCTGCCAGGAGAGCAGCAGCATCGCCGCCGTCACCATCACGACGCTGATCAGATTGGAGACGACGCCGGACAGAGTCGAGGTGAAGGCGCGCTGAGCACCGATCACGTCGCTGTTGAGCCGCGAGACCAGGGCACCGGTCTGGGTCCGGGTGAAGAACGCCAGCGGCATCCGCTGGACGTGGCTGAAGACCTTCGAGCGCAGGTCGTAGATCAGGCCCTCACCGATGCGGGAGGAGAAGTAGCGCTGCGCGAGCGTGAGGCCGGTCTCGGCGAACGCGATCAGCGCCACCACCAGCGCCAGCCAGGTGACCAGCCCGGCATCACCCTCTGCCACACCGTCGTCGATGATCTTCTTGAACAGCAGCGGGGTGGCCACCACGAGCATGGCGTCGACGACCACGAGCACGAGGAAGAACACGATGATCGCGGTGTAGGGCCGCGCGAACGCCACGACTCGGCGCAGGGTGCCGCGCGTCAGGCGCCTGGACTTGAGGTCCTCGTCGCCGAACGACCTGAGCACGCGCCACTGCGCGCCGACCGAGTGGTTCATCTCGACATCACAACAGCCGCCACCGACATTTTGTTCCTCCCCCGCTACCCGCCCGTGGTCGCGTCAGGACCCGCGCATGGCGGCGGCGAGCTCGCGCAGGCGGGACACCTGCTCGCCGCGCTCGGCCGCCCGCTGCGCGTCGTAGTCCCGTGCGACAGCGCCCTGCAGCAGCCGCTTCGTGCCGGTCACCGCACCGTGGGGCGCGGCCGCCAGGGCGTCGGTGAGGTCGCGGACGGCCCCCGTCAGCTCGTCCGCGGGGACGACGATCGTGGCCAGACCGATCTCCGCGGCCTCGGCCGCACCCACGGTCCGGCCGGTGGCGCAGATCTCCAGCGCACGTCCGTAGCCCACGAGGTCGACCAGCGGCTTGGTGCCCCCGAGGTCGGGTACCAGCCCGAGCGACGGCTCCAGCATCGCCAGCTGCGCGTCCTCTGCCAGCACCCGCAGGTCGCACGCCAGCGCCAGCTGGAAACCGGCCCCGAGGGCGTGGCCCTGCACCGCCGCGACCGTGACCACCTCCGGGCGCCGCCACCAGGTGAACGCACGCTGGTAGTGCTCGATGGTGGCCGCGAGCGCCTCGTCGTCGAGCTCGGTGAGCCCGAACAGCGAGCCCTGGCCGGGAACCCCCTCCGGAGTGAACATCCGCCGGTCCAGACCCGCGGAGAACGACGCGCCTTCCCCGCGCAGCACCACGACGCGCACGCCCGCGTCGAGGCTGTCCCCGACCTCGGCGAGCGCCTCCCACATCGCGGGGGTCTGGGCGTTGCGCTTGTCCGGGCGGTCGAGGACCACGGTGGCCACGGCGCCGTCCACCTCGAGACGGATCCCCGTGTCGGTCAGCTGCTCGGTCTGCTCCATGGTCGGGAGCCTAACGGGGGCCGCAGGATCCCCGAGCGCGTCGGCTCGCCTGTCACGCGAGGGCGACCAGCTCGAGGTAGTCGCTGCCCCACAGGTCCTCGTCGCCGTCGGGCAGCAGCAGCACCCGGTCCGGGTGCAGCGCCTCCACCGCGCCCTCGTCGTGGGTGACCAGCACGATCGCACCCTCGTACCGGCGGATCGCGGCCAGCACCTCCTCGCGGGAGGCCGGGTCGAGGTTGTTGGTGGGCTCGTCCAGCAGGAGCACGTTGGCCGCCGACACCACCAGCGTCGCCAGCGCGAGCCGGGTCTTCTCGCCGCCGGACAGCACGTTCGCGGGCTTGTGGCCGTCGTCGCCGGAGAACAGGAACGACCCGAGAACGCTGCGGGCCTGGGTGTCGGTGAGCTGCGGTGCCGCGCTCTGCAGGTTCTCCAGCACCGTGCGGTCGACGTCGAGCGTCTCGTGCTCCTGCGCGTAGTAGCCGAGCCGCAGCCCGTGGCCGGGCACCACCGTGCCGGTGTCGCCCTTGTCGAGGCCAGCGAGGATCCGCAGCAGCGTGGTCTTGCCGGCGCCGTTGAGGCCGAGCACGACCACGCGGCTGCCGCGGTCGATCGCCAGGTCGACGTCGGTGAAGACCTCCAGGGACCCGTACGACTTCGAGAGCCCTTCGGCGGTCAGCGGCGTCTTGCCGCACGGGGCCGGCGCGGGGAACGCGATCTTGGCCACCTTGTCGGCACGGCGCTCGTGCTCGATGCCGGCGGTGAGCTTCTCGGCGCGCTTGAGCATGCTCTGCGCGGCACTGGCCTTGGTGGCCTTCGCGCGCATCTTGTTCGCCTGCTCGGTCAGCGCCGACGCCTTGCGCTCGGCGTTCTGCCGCTCCCGGCGCCGCCGGCGCTCGTCGGTCTCGCGCTGCTCGACGTAGGCCTTCCAGCCCACGTTGTAGACGTCGACGGCCGCGCGGGTGGCGTCGAGGTGCAGCACCTTGTTCACCGTGGTCTCGAGCAGCGCCACGTCGTGGCTGATGACGACGAGCCCGCCCTTGTGGGTGCGCAGGAACTCGCGGAGCCAGCCGATCGAGTCGGCGTCGAGGTGGTTGGTGGGCTCGTCCAGCAGCAGCGTCTCGGCGCCGGAGAACAGGATCCGCGCCAGCTCCACCCGTCGCCGCTGCCCACCCGACAGGGTGCCGATCCGCTGGCCGAGCACCCGGTCGGGCAGCCCCAGGCTGGCCGCGATCGTGGCCGCCTCGGACTCGGCCGCGTAGCCACCGCCCGCGTGCAGCTCCGCGTCCGCACGGGCGTAGCGGGCCATCGCCTTCTCGGCAGCCCCGGCGTCGGCGGATCCCATCTCGCGCTCCGCGGAACGCAGCCGCCGTACGACCTCGTCCAGACTGCGGGCGGACAGGATGCGGTCGCGGGCGCTCACCTCCGGGTCGGCGGTGCGCGGGTCCTGCGGCAGGTAGCCGACCGAGCCCGACCGGGTCACCGTCCCCGACGCCGGCTGCGCGTCTCCGGCAAGCACCTTGGTCAGCGTGGTCTTGCCGGCGCCGTTGCGTCCCACCAGCCCGACCTTGTCGCCGGGTGCGACCCGGAACGAGGCGTCGGACATCAGCAGTCGGGCTCCGGCGCGGAGCTCGAGCGCGTTGGCGGTGATCACATGGCTCCAGACGGGACGACGGCGGCGGCGGGCAGGCGGCACGTGTGGGGCCGCGCCACGACGGCTAGTCCGACCGAGCCTGCATGAGACGTAGTCTACGGAGCATGCGGTTCAACCCCAGGGCCCGGCTCAGCTCCGCGCAGGTACGCCGGGCCGGGGGCGGTGGTGGCGGCGTGACGCGGCTGCCGATCCCGCGCGGGGGCGGCGGGATGGCTCTTCCCGGCGGCATCGGCGGGATCCTCGTGGTCGTGGTGATCTTCGTCGTCATGCAGCAGCTCGGCGGCGGGTCGCTGCCGTCGGCCCCGCCGGGGCAGGGCGCCGTCGACGGGACCAGCCCCGTGCAGTGCCGCACCGGTGCTGACGCCAACCGCAGCCAGGAGTGCCGGCTGGTCGGCGTGGTCAACAGCGTGCAGGCGTTCTGGGCCGAGACGCTGCCCGAGGCGGACGGCCGCCGCTACACCGCCGGCGACACCGTGCTGTTCAGCGGGCAGGTGCAGACCGCCTGCGGCGGCGCCACCTCCGCGTCCGGGCCGTTCTACTGCCCCGCCGACGACACGGTCTACCTCGACGCCACGTTCTTCGACAGCATGCTCGAGGGGCAGCTCGGTGCCCGCGGCGGTGACTTCGCCGAGGCCTACGTGGTCGCGCACGAGTACGGCCACCACGTCCAGGACCTCCGCGGCACCATGGGCTTCGTGGACAGCCGGCAGGGCCGCAGCAGCGACGCGGTGCGACTGGAGCTGCAGGCCGACTGCTTCGCGGGGATGTGGGCGCGCTACGCGACCACGGTCGAGGACGACACCGGCCAGGTCCTCATCAGCCGGCTCACCCAGGCCGACATCGCCGAGGCTCTCGACGCGGCCAGCGCCGTCGGCGACGACCGCATCCAGCAGCAGACGCAGGGCCGGGTCTCCCCCGAGACGTGGACGCACGGGTCGGCGCGGATGCGGATGCGGTGGTTCGAGACCGGCCGCGAGCACGGCAGCCTGCAGGCCTGCGACACCTTCGCCGCCGACCGGCTCTGAACCCAGGCCAGCGGCTGAAGGAGGGCGGGGCATCCGTCGCGATCGTTCCGCCGCAGCAGGCGATACTCTCGCGGCATGCACGTCACCCGCCGCGACCTCGTCAACGCGCTGGCCTCCGGTGGAGGCGCCGTGCTCGCGGCGACGTTCCACGTGGCCGGCCGGCTGCGTCCGACCGCCAAGCCGCTGCATCCGCGCGGGCGTGTGGTCCGCGCCACGTTGGTGCGCCGGGGACTCAGCCCGGCCTGCGGCGTGCGCTGGCTCGACGAACCCGGCGTCGACGAGGTCCTCGCCCGTCCGTCCCGGGCGACCGGCCTGCCCGCGTCGCTGCCGGACATCCACGGTCTCGCCCTACGTGTCCCTCTCGCGTCGGGAGGACACGGTGACCTGCTGTTCGCCTCCACCGGCAAGGGACCGATCACCCGGTTCACCCTCACCGTGTCGCGCTCCGAGCAGCGCCGCCCGCTCACCACGCTGCTGCCCTACCGGGCTCCGGCCGGTCCCCTGCTGCTGGCGGCGTTCCCGACGGCCCCGGACCGCTTCGACCTCGCGTGCGCGTCCCCGCGCGGCCGGTGGCGGGTCTTCGGCGATCTGGTGCTCCACGACGTCGCCGTGGTCGACGCGGACCCCGTCATCTCCTTCGACCCGGTGCTGGACACGGTTCCCGGACTCGAGCCCTACGAATGGGTGCGCCGGTTGCGGGAGGGCGCGTACGCCGAGGCCCGCCGGACCCGCTGACCCGGGCCCGCTCAGCCGAAGGTGGGGTCGTAGACGTCGACCAGGACGGCACGGCTGCGGCGTACGGCATCCTCCAGGACCCGCAGCCGCGGGTCGGGCACGGCGAGGAAACGGCCCTGCGGCAGGGCGGCCAGCCGCTGCAGACGCGCGTCGTCGAGCACGGAGCGCACGGCCGCGCGGTCGCCGCCGGTGACGAGCCCCTCGAGGTCGGGGGCGGCGGGAAGCAGGATCCTCGCCGCCGTCTCGGCGGCCGCGCCGAACGCGGCGCGTGCCTGCGCTTCTCGGCGGCGCGCGTAGCGTTGCTGGGACCAGCCCCCCGCCTTGGTCGTGCCCTGCACGTACCGGCTGCCGACCTTGCTCGCGACCAGGCTGCCTCCCCCCGCGACCCCGACGGCGTAGCCGCCCCGACGTACCAGCAGCAGCCCGACGGTTCGCGGCCGTTGCACCTCGGCGAGCAGCTGCTCCATCGGCCCGGCCTGCCCCGGTCCCGGTGGGAGGGAAGCGGGCCACGGCGGCATGAGCGTGGCCGTCGCGCCGTCCGGAGCGGCGATCGTGACGTCGCCGCCGGCGGGCCGCGTCACGAGCTCACCGTGGCGCGCGCGGAAGCGTTCGACCCATCCGCCCAGCCGCTCCGGCTCGACCTCGATGCGTCGGGTCAGTGGCTCGGACAGGTCAGACGTTGAAGCCGAGCGCGCGCAGCTGCTCGCGGCCGTCGTCGGTGATCTTGTCCGGGCCCCACGGCGGCATCCACACCCAGTTGATGCGGAAGTCCTCGACCAGGCCCTCGAGCGCCTGGTGGGTCTGGTCCTCGATCACGTCGGTGAGCGGGCAGGCGGCCGACGTCAGCGTCATGTCGATGACGGCGTTGCTGCCCTCCTCGATGTGCACGCCGTAGACGAGTCCGAGGTCGACCACGTTGATGCCGAGCTCGGGGTCGACGACGTCCTTCATCGCCTCGGTCACGTCGTCCTCGGAAACGCCCCCTGGACTGTTGTGCGGACCGTCGAGGTCGACGTCGGGTAGATCCGTCATCGCAGGCTCTCCTCGGTTGTTGTCTCGGCCAGGTGGTCCTGGCCCACAGTCTGCGCGGTGGCGTCCTTCCACGCCATCCAGCCCAGCAGCGCGCACTTGACGCGGGCGGGGAACTTCGCCACCCCGGCGAACGCGATGCCGTCCTCGAGGCGCTCCTCGTCGGGCTCGACCTGTCCGCGGCCCTGCATCAGGTCCAGGAACTCCTGGTGCAGCGCGAGCGCCTCGTCGAGCGGCTTGCCGATGACCAGGTCGGCCATCACCGACACCGAGGCCTGCGAGATCGAGCAGCCCTCCGCGTCGTAGGAGACGTCCTCGACGACGGGCCGGCCCCCGCTCATGTCGAGGTGCACCCGCAGCGTCACCTCGTCACCGCAGGTCGGGTTGACGTGGTGCACCTCCGCCTCGTACGGCTCGCGCAGGCCCGCGTGGTGCGGCTGCTTGTAGTGGTCCAGGATGATCTCCTGGTACAGGGAGTCGAGATTCATCAGTCCACCCGGAAGAACTTCTTCGTGTAGTAAATGCCCTCGACCAGCGCGTCGATCTCGGCCTGCGTCGTGTAGAGGTAGCCGGACGCGCGGGTCGAGGACTGCACGCCGAACCGCTTGTGCGCGGGCTTGGCGCAGTGGTGTCCGGCCCGTACGGCGATACCGAGCGAGTCCAGCACCTGGCTCACGTCGTGGGGATGGATGCCGTCGATCTCGAAGCTGATCGCGCCACCGCGGTCCACCGCCTCGGCCGGACCGAGCACGGTCAGCCCGTCGATGGCGACGAGCTGCTCGAGCGCGTACGCCGTGATCGCGCGCTCGTGCGCGGCGACGTTGTGCATGCCGATGCCGGTCAGGTAGTCCACGGCCGCACCGAGACCGATCGCCTGCGCGATCGGCGGCGTGCCGGCCTCGAACTTGGCCGGCGCCGGCGCGTACGTCGAGCGCTCCATCGTCACGGTCTCGATCATCTCGCCGCCACCGAGGAACGGCGGCAGCTGCTCGAGCACGTCGCGGCGTCCCCACAGCACCCCGATGCCGGTGGGGCCCACCATCTTGTGGCCGGTGAACGCGACCAGGTCGGCACCGAGCTCGACCACGTCGACGGGCATCTGCGGGACCGCCTGCGAGGCGTCGACGACCACGAGGGCGCCGACCTCGTGCGCCCGCCGGGCGATCTCGCCGACCGGGTTGACGGTGCCGAGCATGTTGGACACCCACACCAGCGACACGACCTTGGTGCGCTCGGTGATCAGCTCGTCGATGTCGGACAGGTCGAGCCGGCCGTCGTCGGTGAGCCCGAACCACCGCAGCCGCGCGCCCGTGCGCTCGGTGAGCAGCTGCCAGGGCACGATGTTGGAGTGGTGCTCCATCTCGGTGATGACGACCTCGTCGCCCTCGCCGACCCGGTGCTCACCACGTGACCAGGCCAGCACGTTGGCGACGAGGTTCAGCGCCTCCGTGGAGTTCTTGGTGAACACGACCTCGTCGCGGCTGGGCGCGCCGATGAACTGCCCCACCTTGGTGCGCGCGCCCTCGAACGCCTCGGTGGCCTCCGCACCGAGCTGGTGCACGGCGCGCGCCACGTTGGCGTTGTGCTGGCCGTAGTGCTCGGCGAGCACGTCGAGCACCTGGCGCGGCTTCTGCGACGTGTTGGCGCTGTCGAGGTAGACCAGCGGACGGTCGTCGGCCAGCCGACGGGACAGGATCGGAAAGTCACCCCGGACCTTCTCGACGTCCAGCGGCGCCGTCACGTCGAGACCGCTGGTCAGGCTGTCGGTCGTGCTCACTGGGATGCCGCCGCCTTGACGTACTTGTCGTAGCCCTCCGCCTCGAGCTGCTCGGCGAGCTCGTGACCGCCCTCCTCGGCGATCCGGCCACCCACGAACACGTGCACGAAGTCGGGCTGGATGTAGCGCAGGATGCGGGTGTAGTGGGTGATCAGCAGCACGCCGCGGTCACCCTGCTCGCGGAACCGGTTGACGCCGTTCGAGACCACCTTGAGCGCGTCGATGTCGAGCCCGGAGTCGGTCTCGTCGAGGATCGCGAACGTGGGGTTCAGCAGCTCGAGCTGCACGATCTCGTGCCGCTTCTTCTCGCCGCCGGAGAAGCCCTCGTTGACGCTGCGCTGCGCGAACGCGGTGTCCATCGACATCCGCTCCATCGCGCCGTTGACGTCGCGCACCCAGGTGCGCAGCTTGGGCGCCTCGCCGTCGATGGCGGTCTTCGCCGTACGCAGGAAGTTCGCGACGGAGACGCCCGGCACCTCGACGGGGTACTGCATGGCGAGGAACAGCCCGGCGCGGGCGCGCTCGTCGACGCTCATCTCCAGTACGTCGACGCCGTCGAGCGTGACGGAGCCCCTGGTGATGGTGTACTTCGGGTGCCCGGCGATGGAGTACGCGAGCGTGGACTTGCCGGAGCCGTTCGGCCCCATGATCGCGTGGGTCTCGCCGGACCGCACGGTCAGGTCGACGCCGCGGAGGATCTCCTTGGGCTCGTCGTCGGTGTTGACCGTGACGTGCAGGTCGCGGATCTCCAGAGTGGCCATGTGGGTCAAGACTCCTGATTCGTGTTCAGTTCGTTCAGGGGGCGGTGCACGTCGACGTAGACGACGTCGCCGTCGACCTTGCAGGGGTAGATGTTCACGGGCTCGGTGGCGGGCAGGTTGGTGGGCTTACCGGTGCGCAGGTCGAACATCGACCCGTGCAGCCAGCACTCGATCTCGCATCCCTCCACCTCCCCCTCGCTCAGCGGGATCTCGGCGTGCGAGCACTCGTCGTGGATCGCGAACACCTCGTCGGTGGTGCGGACGAGCGCCACCTCGACACCGTCGACCTCGACGGCGAGGGTGCCGCCCTCGGGGACGTCGTCGAGCGCCGCCGCCGGCAGCATGTTCTCGGCCATGCGTCAGCTCTCCACCGTGTCGCGCCCGACCGCACTGGCCGGCGGCAGGCCCACGGTCTTGGCGAGCTCGTCCTCGACCGCGGACAGCAGGCGCTCCTCGATGTCCTTGATCCCGATGCGCCGGATGATGTCGGCGAAGAAGCCGTGCACCACCAGTCGCCGGGCCTCGTCCTCGCCGACCCCGCGGCTCTGCAGGTAGAACAGCTGCTCGTCGTCGAAGCGGCCGGTGGTCGAGGCGTGCCCGGCACCCTCGATCTCCCCGGTCTCGATCTCCAGGTTGGGCACCGAGTCGGCCCGCGCACCGTCGGTGAGCACGAGGTTGCGGTTGGACTCGTAGGTGTCGATGCCCTCGGCGACCTTGCGGATCAGCACGTCGCCGATCCAGACCGCGTGCGCGCCCTGGCCCTGCAGCGCGCCCTTGTACTCGACGTTGCTCTTCGTGTGCGGCGCGTTGTGGTCGACGAACAGCCGGTGCTCGAGGTGCTGGCCCGCGTCGGCGAAGTACAGGCCGAGCATCTCGACCTCTCCCCCGGGACCGGCGTAGTCGACCGAGGAGCTGAGCCGCACCAGGTCGCCGCCGAAGCTCACCACCACGTGCTTGTAGCTCGCGTCCCGGCCGACCCGGGCGTGCTGGTGGGCGAGGTGCACCGCGTCGTCGTCCCAGTCCTGCACCGACACGACGGTGATGTTGGCGCCGTCGCCGATGCGCACCTCGACGTTGCTCGCGGTGACCGCGTGCCCCTGGTGGTCGATGACCAGCGTCGCCGAGGCGTGCGGCTCGACGTCGACGAACAGGTGCCCGAACGAGGCCTGGTCGCCGTCGGTCTCGCCGCGCACGCTGACCACGACCGGCTGCTCGGTGACCACCTCGGTGGGCACGGTGACGACCGCGGCCTGGCTGAACGAGCTCCAGGCCTGCGCACTGACCCGGTCTCCCGGCGTGTAGACGGAGCCGAGCCGTGGGTCGGAGCGGTCCACCGTCTCCACCCGCACGTCGGGGCCTGCGTCGACGTCGACCACGACCTTGCCGTCACCGGTGAACTTGCCGTTGTGCAGGCCCTTCAGCCGCTTCAGCGGCGTGAACCGCCAGACCTCCTCCCGGCCGGTGGGGACCGGGTGGTCGTCCAGCTCGAACGAACCGACCGGGTGCAGGTGGCTGGCCACCTGCTCGACGGCGGACTGCACGTTGCTCACTACGCGATCACTTTCGTTGTTGCTCGGCGGGGTGCTCGGCTGGGTACTCGGCCGGGCCTGCTCGGGACGGTCTGCGGACGTCACCGTCATCAGCCGACGGCGCCTTCCATCTGCAGCTCGATCAGCCGGTTGAGCTCGAGGGCGTACTCCATCGGCAGCTCGCGCGCGATCGGCTCGATGAAGCCGCGCACGATCATCGCCATCGCCTCGTCCTCGCCGAGGCCCCGGCTCATCAGGTAGAAGAGCTGGTCGTCGCTGACGCGCGACACCGTGGCCTCGTGGCCCATCGAGACGTCGTCCTCGCGCACGTCGACGTAGGGGTAGGTGTCGGAGCGGCTGATCTGGTCGACCAGCAGCGCGTCGCACTTCACCGTGCTCGCCGAGTGGTGCGCGCCGTCCTCGACCTGCACCAGCCCGCGGTACGACGTACGGCCGCCGCCGCGCGCCACCGACTTCGAGATGATCGAGGACGACGTGTGCGGTGCGTTGTGCACCATCTTCGCGCCGGCGTCCTGGTGCTGCCCCTCACCGGCGAACGCCACCGACAGCGTCTCGCCCTTGGCGTGCTCCCCCATCAGGTAGATGGCGGGGTACTTCATCGTCACCTTGGAGCCGATGTTGCCGTCGACCCACTCCATCGTCGCGCCCTCCTCGCAGGTGGCGCGCTTGGTGACGAGGTTGTAGACGTTGTTGGACCAGTTCTGGATGGTCGTGTAGCGGCAGCGGGCGCCCTTCTTCACGATGATCTCCACCACCGCGGAGTGCAGCGAGTCGGTGGAGTAGATCGGCGCCGTGCAGCCCTCGACGTAGTGCACGTAGGCGTCCTCGTCGACGATGATCAGGGTCCGCTCGAACTGGCCCATGTTCTCGGTGTTGATCCGGAAGTAGGCCTGCAGCGGGATGTCGACGCGCACGCCCTTGGGGACGTAGATGAACGACCCGCCGGACCACACCGAGGTGTTGAGCGAGGCGAACTTGTTGTCGCCGACCGGGATCACCGTGCCGAAGTACTCGCGGAAGATCTCCGGGTGCTCGCGCAGCGCGGTGTCGGTGTCGAGGAACAGCACACCCTGGCTCTCCAGGTCCTCGCGGATCTGGTGGTAGACGACCTCGGACTCGTACTGCGCCGCGACGCCGGCGACCAGCCGCTGCTTCTCCGCCTCCGGGATGCCCAGCCGGTCGTAGGTGTTCTTGATGTCCTCGGGCAGCTCCTCCCAGCTGGTGGCCTGCTTCTCCGTGGACCGGACGAAGTACTTGATGTTGTCGAAGTCGATGCCGCCGAGCTCGGCACCCCAGGTGGGCATCGGCTTGCGGTGGAAGAACTTCAGGCCCTTCAGCCGCAGGTCCAGCATCCACTCCGGCTCGTCCTTCTTGGCGGAGATGTCGCGCACGACGTCCTCCGACAGGCCGCGCTTGGCGCCGGCGCCGGCGACGTCGGAGTCGGCCCAGCCGTACTCGTAGGTGCCGAGGCCTTCGAGCTCCGGGTGCGTAGTGCTCGTCATGGGGTGTCTTTCCTCCCGGTCGGGGTGGACCGCGCCCGCAGGGCTGTCGGGTCGGGCACGTGGGTGGTGCAAACACCATCGCCGTGGGCGATGGTCGCGAGGCGCTGGACGTGCCGCCCGAGCAGCCGGGCGAACACCTCCGTCTCCGCCTCGCAGAGCTGGGGGAACTCGGCGGCCACGTGGGCCACCGGGCAGTTGTGCTGGCACAGCTGCAGGCCGGTCTGGGCCTCGCGCACCGAGGCGGCGTAGCCGTCCTGGGTCAGCGCCTCGGCCAGGACCTGCGTGCGCTGGTCGTCGGGTGCGGCGGCGACCGCGGTCGCGTAGCGCTCCTCGAGCTCGCCGACCCGGCGCCGCGCGAACGCGGCGACCGCCTCGTCGCCGCCGTTCTCGGCCAGGAACCGCATGGCGGAGACGGCCAGGTCGTCGTAGGCCTGGTAGAAGGCGTCGCGACCCGCATCGGTCACCACGAACACCTTGGCGGGACGACCGCGGCCGCGGTGGCCGTAGACCCGCGGCTCGCGCGCCTCGATCAGCCCCTCCTCGACGAGCAGGTCGAGGTGACGGCGGATCGCCGCCGGGGTCAGGTCGAGCCGGTCGGCCAGGCTGGCGGCCGTGGAGGGGCCGTCCTGCAGGATGGCGTGCGCCACCCGCTCGCGCGTGGGGGCGGCGTCGGCCGCGGCGCTCGCCGCACCGTGCCGGGGTTCGGCGGCGGGCGCGCCGGCCGGGGCTGCGCCTGCGTTTTTCACAACGCCCATGTTTCCTTATTACCCCCGCCCGATTCAACGAAGGGTCCCCTAACCTTCGTCACACCGCCCCACGGGCCC
>DATABY010000004.1:0-4119 GCA_036259355.1 Nocardioidaceae bacterium | reverse complement strand
CCAGAGTTGGGGAACACGTCATCGGCGAATGCCTCGCCGGCGAGCATCTCCGCGGTGTGCCACACCATCTGGTGGTTCTCGGTGAAGTAGCACATCGCGTCGAGGCCCGGCTGGTCGATCCAGTACTTGAACCCGATCAGCGCACGGCGTACCTCCTCGCGAAGCCCCTCCTCCCACCGGGAGGCGTCCACGCGATGCCAGAGGTTGAGGAGTCCCACGGCCTCGAAGTCCGCACAGTCGCCCCGCTCCAGCACCAGGTGCAGGGCCGATGCCAGGTCAGAGGCGTGCACCCGTTCATCGGGGTCTGTGGTCACCGTCGCCAAGGCTCGTGCGACGCCGTGAGCCTCACGGGTGGCATGACGCAGCAGCTCCGCCAGCCACGCCTGCGGGTCATCGCCGACCGGTGTCGGTCGGTAGTCCTCCGGCAACGAGGCAGCGCGCAGCAGACGAGACACCGGCGCACGAGGGTCGTCCACGAACACCGTCACCGATGTCTCGCCGGTTCCGAGCATCGATGCTGACCCGGCCCCGACGCTGTCCGGGCCGGTCAGCGGAGCGTCGTGCAGGCGCACCTTGGTCTCACCGGGCTCCAGCCGCACGTGTTGGGGCTCCCGACCGGGCACCTCCAGACGCAACGCGGTGCCCGTAGGACCGGTGAGTGTCAGCGACTCGTCGGCCATCGCCCAGGGCCAGGATCCCACCGACTCGAGCAGTCGCTCTGCGGTGCCGGCGACGTACTCGTCGGCACCCGGGGCGGGGATGACCACACGCACCGGAAGCCCCAGCACCCGCAGGCCTGCGACGTGCCGGCACTCACGGAAGGCGACCTGCCAGGTCGCGAGGACGATGCGGGTGAGGCCGGAACGCAGCCTCACCTCCACGTAGCGGCGAAGCGGTTCCATGTAGGCGAAGTCGTCTCCGGTGAGAACCGGCTCGTCGTCCACCCAGAGCACGAACGGTCCCGTGCAGCTGAGCTCCAACGTGCGGTACTCGGCCTGATCGACCTCAAGACACGTGGCCGCCACGCTGTGCTGGTACTCGGGGGTGTGGCAGAACCTGCTCCAGTCGAGCAATCCGTCCCAGCCGGTGTGCGCCCGTCGCCAGGTGCCCCCGTCGGTGCGCACGCCGCCGGGTGCCAGCCACTCGACCGAGCCACCTTCGACCACCTGGGGGAGTGGCTGGTCGGTGACGAGCGGATGCTTGGCGTACAGGCGTGCCTTGAGCGGAGCCACGTCCGGTCCGTTGGTCAGCACCCATCGACCTTCGGGTCCCCAAGGCGACCCGTGTGCCTGCAGAACGTCGGCCAGGTCGCTGCACCGACTGCTCCAGACGGGGCTGGTCAACCAGTCGCGGACACGTCCGGCCCGGTCCAAGGTGTGCACGGTCCTGCCGGTGGGATGGACAGGCGCGGTCTTCTCGGCCATGCGGGGCTCCATCACTTCAGTCCGGTCTGCGCGATGCCGGTCACGATCTGCTTCTGGATCAGCAGGAATATGACGATCACCGGCACGATGGACAGCACGGACATGGCCAGCACCAGGTTGAACGGCACGACCAGCTGGCTGGAGAAGCGGGCGAGAGCCACCGGCAGGGTGTAGACCGCCTCGTCCTGGGCGATCAACAGCGGCCACAGGAAGTCGTTCCACCTCCAGATCACCGAGAAGATGGCCACGACGGCCAGGGCCGGCTTGCACAAGGGCAGCACCACGCGCCAGAAGATCGTGAACTCGCCGGCGCCGTCGATGCGCGCTGCCTCGATCAGCTCGTCGGGGATCGTCAGCATGTACTGCCGGAGCAGGAAGACCCCGGTCGGCGTGGCGGCCGGCGGGATGATCAAGCCCAGCAGGCTGTTGGCCATCCCCATCGAGGCGACCACCTGGTAGACCGGCAGGAGGATGACTTGGATCGGGATCATGATCGTCGACAGGGTGATCAGGAACAGCGTGTCCCGACCGCGGAAGTTGTACTTGGCGAGGGCGTAGGCGGCCATCGAGTTGATCGCCAGGGTCAACGCTGTGGCGGCAAAGGTCACGATGACGCTGTTGAGGAAGTACTGCGCGAAGTTGAACGACGTCAACGCCTCGGTGTAGTTGGAGGCCGCGATCTGTCCCGGGAGCAGCGTCGGCGGGCTCTGAGCCAGCTCGCTGGGTGTCTTGAACGACGACAGTGCCGCCCAGACGATGGGGGCCACCATCAGCACCGCACCGGCGGTGAGGAGCGTTGCACGGACCACTGCCGCGGTGCTGGGTGGCCGTCGAGGGGACATCGACGACCAACGCAGCGTGCTGCTCGGTGCTGGGGCGCTCGTGCTCATATGGCTCCCCTTCGCCGGCCGACCAGGTAGTTCAGGGCCGTCACACCGAACACCACGACGAAGAAGATCACGCCCGCGGCACTGGCGAGGCCGTACTGGATCGGGGACTCGAAGGCGTTCTCGTAGATGAACTGCACCATCAGCGTGGTGGCTCCGACCGGACCCCCACCGGTCAGCGTGTAGATGTAGTCGAACGCCTGGAAACCGGTGATGGTCGCCAGGATCACCACGACCAGCATGCTGGGCCGTAGCAGCGGCAGGGTGATCTCACGGTTCTGCTGCCAGACGTTGGCACCGTCGATCTTGGCGGCCTCGTACAGGGTGGGGTCGATGCTCTGCAGCCCGGCCAGCAGGATCATCGTGAAGAACCCGACGTTGACCCAGACGCCGACACCGATGATGGCGATCATGGCCAGACTCGGATCGAGCAGCCAGCCGGGTTGGCCCAGGCCCAGCCCGTCGAGGGCCACGTTCACGACTCCGGTCCCGCGGGTCAGCATCCAGTTCCACACCAGACCCACCACCACCGGCGAGATGATCACCGGTAGGAAGTACGCCGCTCGGAGCGCACCCCCTCCCCGCCGCTGGTGGTTCAGCAGCAGTGCCAGCAAGGTGGCGCACGCCGTCACCACGACCACGAAGCCGACCACGAACAGCAGGGTGTTCCGCACGGTGGCGAGGTACTCCGAGTCGGACAGGATGTTCCTGTAGTTGTCCATCCCGACGAACTCGAACGACCGGCCGTTGCTGCTGTCGTACAGGCTGACGTTGAAGCCGCTGATGGCCGGCCAGATGGTGAACAGGCCGAACACGAGCATGTTGGGCAGCACGAACAGGTAGGGAACCAACCGGCTCCTGCCCTGCCTGCGCCGGTCGCGGCGGCTGGACGTCGGACTCATCAACCGGTCCCTCCGGCGAGCTGCTGGAGCTCCTGGCGCACGTTCTCGACCGTGGTGGCGACGTCCTGCTGACCCGCGACGGTCTTGTCCATCTCCTCGACAAGCGCGTCGGCGGCGGCGTCGAAGTTGGCGTTCGTCGTGGTCGCGTACGTGTCCGGAGGGGTGGAGGCGACCTCGGCCTGGAAGACCCTCATGTCGCTACCTCGTGCTGGGTAGCTGATGCCGGCGTCGACCAGCTCGGTCCGGGTGGGCAGCCAGAAAGCCTGCTCGTCCAGCGCCTGCTGGTTCTCCGGGCGGTTCATCCAGTCCACGAAGTACACGCCGAGCTCAGGCTCGTCGCTCTCGGTGAACGCAACCATGTACTTGCCACCGGGGAAGCCGCCGCATCGCTCAGCGCACGGGTTCGGCACGGCGGCCCACTCGAACGGGGCGTCCTCGGAAAGCAGGCCGACCTGCCAGTTGCCGGAGATGTAGACGGGCACCTCCCGGGCCAGGAAGAGCTCGTTGGCGTCCTCGTAGCGAGCACCCGCCTCGAGCCACAAATCCTTCGACATCAGGCCGCGCTGCATGAGGTCGTTGAGGGTGCCGATCGCCTCCTCGGCCTTGGCCGGGTCGAGGGCCACGTTGCCCTCTTCGTCGAACATCGTAGTCCCGAACGGGCTCAGGACAGTGCTCACGCGATGCCCGGACTTGTCGATGGCAACGGCGAACTCCATCCCGTTGGCTTGCTGGACCTTCGTGGCCGCCGCGATCATCTCGTCCCACGTCCATGGGTCGTCGACACTCGGGATCGGCACGCCGGCCGCCTTGAAGGCATCGACGTTGACAAGCGGCCCGTTCATGGTCAGGTCACTCGGCACGGCGGGCATGTTGCCGTCGGAGTCCTGGGCCGCCTGAGCCATGCCG
>DATABY010000003.1:0-8444 GCA_036259355.1 Nocardioidaceae bacterium | reverse complement strand
GCGTCGCTGTCGGTGCCCTCCGACAGCGACGCCGCGCAGGAGGCGGTGCAGGAGCTGCGCGAGCGCCTCGACACCGTGTCGCCCGACGTACTGGTGGGCGGGCAGACGGCCATCGCGCTCGACACCAACCAGACGGCCACCGAGGACCGCAACACCATCCTGCCGACGATCCTGCTGGTGATCTTCGTGGTGTTGGCGCTGCTGCTGCGCGCCATGGTGGCACCGCTGCTGCTGCTCCTCGCCAACGTGCTGAGCTTCGCCGCCACCCTCGGGGTGAGTGCGCTGGTGTTCAACCACGTCCTCGACTTCCCGGGTGGGGATCCATCGATCACGCTCTTCGGGTTCGTGTTCCTGGTGGCACTGGGCATCGACTACTCGATCTTCCTGATGACGCGCGCCCGCGAGGAGGCGATCAAGCAGGGCACCAGACCCGGCATGCTCAAGGCACTGGCGGCGACCGGTGGGGTCATCACGAGTGCGGGGATCGTGCTGGCGGCGACGTTCGCCGCCCTCGGCGTGCTGCCGATCCTGTTCCTGGTCCAGATCGCCTTCATCGTCGCGTTCGGCGTACTCCTCGACACGTTCATCGTGCGGTCGCTGCTGGTGCCGGCGATGTCGTACGACGTGGGCCGGCTGATCTGGTGGCCGAGCCGGCTCGGCCGGGGGAGCCGGTTCCGCCGCTGACCGCCGCCTACCCGACGCATCCTTCCCACCCGAGACGGCAGAACCGGGTTCCCGGCCGGGGTCGTTTCTGCGATCTCCGCCCGAGCGACGTCGTGCCGAGATGGCAGAGGTGACCCAGGGCAGGGACTGCGCGTGGCTCTCGACCGGGTGGTCGTCGACGCCGCGTGCCGGCTGCCGCCGCGTCGAGAGCCAGTGTCGTGTGCTTGCCCGGGTCGCTGCCGGCCGGTTGCCCGTGACGCCTGTGGACAACGCAGGCCGCGGGTGCCGGGAGTGCGACACGCTGGGGCGATGCGTCATCGCAGCGGCGTCCCGCGACCCCGTGGCGGCCGCGTGGTCGCCACCGCCAGCGTGGTCGCGATGGCGGTCAGCGCCATCCTGCTTCTGGCGGCCCTGCGGGCGCACGTCGCCGCGGCCCGCACAGCCGTGGTTGCCCAGCCGACGGCACCGGCGGGGTCGGCCGCGCCGCTTCGCCCCGCCCCGGCCCACGCCGGCGGCAGATCGGCCGGGCCCGCCTACGTGACCGACGACGTGACCGACGACGTGACCGGGGACGTGACCGGCGGCGACGTCGCCGGTGGCGCCACTGCTGACGCGACGCCCCACGTACCCTCCCGGGGTGTCGCACAGCCGCCTGCACACCGGGACCGGTGGCGTGCGGTGCTCGCGCTGCTGGACCGGCGTCGCGCCCGGGCCTACGCCGCGCTGCGGCCCCGCCTGTTGCGGCGCGTCTACGCACCGGGCGCGCCGGTCGGCCGCCAGGACCGGGCGTTGCTGCGGCGCTACCGCGAGCGTGGCCTGCGTGTCCGCGGCATGCGGATGCGGCTGCTGGCGCTGCAGGTCAGGGACCGACGCGGCGACCGGGTCGCGCTCGTGGTCCGGGAGCGGCTGGCCGCGGCGACGGTGCGTGGTGACGGGGCTCGTGGCGGACCGGTCGCCGACGACGTCGACGTCCGGCTGCTCGTCCTGCGGCGCGTCGAGGGCCCAGGGTGGCGCATCGACGCGGTGCGCCCGGTCGCCGGCTGAGTCAGCGCAGCGCGGCCGCGACGACCTCGTCGACGGTGCGGTCGCGGAACTCGAAGCCCTCCGCGAGCAGCTTGGCGGGCACCGGTCGCAGGCTGTTGAGCAGGACCTGGGCCAGGTCACCGAAGCCCTTCTCGAGCACCGGACGGGGCAGGAACATCGCCGTGGGACGGTGCAGGGCGGCGCCCATGGCCCGGGTGAACTCCGCGTTGGTGGGTGGCTCCGGGGCGGTGAGGTTGTGCGGCCCCCGGGCGGTGTCGTCCCGGGACAGGTGCACGGCGGCGCGCACCCAGTCACGCAGCGAGATCACCGGGAAGTACTGCCGCCCGTCCGCGACCCGCCCCCCGACGCCGAGCCGGAAGAACGGGAGCATCACCTTGAAGGCGCCGGACCCGCGGGCGAGCACCGCACCCGTGCGCAGGTGGCACACCCGCGCGCCGGCGGTCTCGGCGACGGCGGTCGCCCCCTCCACCTCCTCGAGCACCCGCATCAGGAACGACTCTCCCTGCGGGGCGGTGGACTCGTCGAGGACCGCGTCACCGTGGCCGGTGCCGTAGGCGTCGGTGCCGCTCTGGGCGAGCAGCACCGGCGGGTCGGCGCAGTCAGCCACGGCGCGGGCGAGGGTTCGCGTGCTGGAGACGCGACTGCCCATGATGCTGTCGCGGACCGCGGCGGTCCACGGACGCACGATCGGCGCCCCGGCCAGGTTCACGACGACGTCGGCGGAGGCGATCACGTCGCGGTCGACCTGGTCGGCGTCGGGATTCCACCGGGAGTCGCTGACCGAGGGGGAGTCGGTGCGCACCAGGCGTACGACGTCGTGGCCGTCCCGCGCCAGCGCCTCACGCAACGCCGTACCGAGGAAGCCCGACGAGCCTGCGATCACGTACCGCATGCGGTCATCCTCTCCCGCCGACAGGCGCGGAGCGCCCTGACGACCGAGGTGCTCGCGCCATGTCGACGGCAGAGGTCACACGTCGAACTGGCCGTGCTCCAGACGCTGCTTCACCTCGCTGAGGAACCGGGCCGCATCGGCGCCGTCGACCAGGCGGTGGTCGTAGGTGAGCGCCAGGTAGACCATGTGGCGCACCGCGATCGTCTCGCCGAGGTTGGGGTCGTCGATGACGACCGGCCGCTTCACGACCGAGCCGGTGCCGAGGATGCCCACCTGCGGCTGGTTGATGATCGGCGTGTCGAACAGCGCACCCCGGCTACCGGTGTTGGTCAACGTGAACGTCGCGCCGGACAGCTCGTCGGGCTTGACCTTGTTGTCGCGGGTACGCCGGCCGAGGTCGTCGATCTTGCGCGCCAGCCCGGCGATCGACAGGTCGCCGGCGTCCTTGACCGTGGCCACCAGCAGACCGCGGTCGGTGTCGACCGCGATGCCGAGGTGCTCGGCGTCGTAGTACGTGATCTCGCCCTTGTCGGTGTCGATCGCCGCGTTGAGCTTCGGGTGGCCCTTCAGCGAGTCGACGACCGCCTTGGCGAAGAACGGCGTGAACGACAGCTTCACGCCCTCGCGCCGCGCGAACTCCTCCTTCTTCTGCTGGCGCAGGCGGGCGATCGAGGTGACGTCGACCTCCAGCACCGTGGTCAGCTGCGCCGAGGTCTGCAGCGACTCCACCATGCGGGCGGCGATCACCTTGCGCAGCCGGCTCATCTTCTCGGTCTTGCCGCGCAACGGGCTCGGCTGGACCGGTGCCGGCTCCTCGCTCGCCGCAGGCTGCTGCGCGGCAGGCTGGGCAGCCGGCTCGGCCGGCGCCTGTGCCTTGGACTCCTGGGCCTTGGCGGCCTCGAGCACGTCCTGCTTGCGGATGCGCCCGCCGACGCCGGACCCGGTCAGCGCGGACAGGTCGACGTCGTGCTCGGCGGCGAGCTTGCGCACCAGCGGCGTCACGTACGCCGAGCCGTCGCCCGAGGGCTGCTTGTCCTGCTGCGCCGCCGGGGCTTGGCCCGGGGTCGGAGCGGGCGTCGGTGCCTCCTGGCGCTGGGCGGCCTCCGCCTCCGCCTCCTTGGTCTCGGCCGGCGCCGACTCCTGCCGATCGCTGCTGGGCGTGTCGCCCTGCCCCGGTGCCGTCTCGCGTCCCGGCTCGGTGGCCGCGGCCTGCTCGGGCTCCTGGTCGGCCTCCGGCTCCTCAGCCTTCTCCGCCTTCTCCGCCGGCTGCTGCTGCTGCTCCTCCTTGGGCTGCTCCTGGGGCGCCTCCTGCTGCGCCGGTGCAGCCCCCTCGGGGCCGATCGTGGCCAGCTCGGCGCCGACCTCGACGGTCTCGTCCTCGCTGACCTTGATCTCCACGAGCACGCCGGCCACCGGGGAGGGGATCTCGGTGTCGACCTTGTCGGTGGAGACCTCGAGCAGCGGCTCGTCGACCTCGACGGAGTCACCGGGCTGCTTCAGCCAGCGGGTGATCGTGCCCTCGGTGACGCTCTCACCCAGCTCGGGCAGCTTCACCGGTGTCGTGTCACCGCCACCGCCGCCACCGCCCGAGGGAGCCGACTCGGCCCGCTGCTCGGGCTGCTGCGGCTGCTCGGGCGGCTTCTGCTGCGCCGGCTCCTGCTCCTGCTCGGCGGACTCCTCCAGCCCGGCGGACTCTCCCGCCGCTTCCTCCGCGGGCTCCTCCTGCTGCTGCGCCGCGGGCTGCTCGCCGCCACCGCCGCCACCGCCGTCACCACCGGCCTCGGAGGCCTCGCCGATCGTGGCCAGCTCGGCGCCGACCTCGACGGTCTCGTCCTCGGCGACCTTCACCTCGAGCAGCGTGCCCGCGGCCGGTGACGGGATCTCGGTGTCCACCTTGTCGGTGGAGACCTCGAGCAGCGGCTCGTCGACCTCGACCGTGTCACCGGGCTGCTTGAGCCAACGGGTGATCGTGCCTTCGGTGACGCTCTCGCCGAGGGCGGGGAGAGTTACGGAGGTCGGCATGGTGATCGGGCGCTCCTTCGTCGTTTGCGTCGAGGTCGAACTGGCGGTTGCTCCAGGTCACGCTATTACGTGTGGGCGTGCAATGGCTTGCCGGCGAGCGCGAGGTGGGCCTCGCCGAGAGCTTCGTTCTGGGTCGGGTGCATGTGCACGAGCTGCGCGACGTCCTCGGGGAAGGCGTCCCAGTTGTAGATCAGCTGCGCCTCGCCGATGAGCTCACCCACACGCGACCCGACCATGTGGATCCCGACCACGGGGCCGTCGTGCCGGCGCACCAGCTTGACGAACCCCTGGGTCTTGAGGATCTGGCTCTTGCCGTTGCCGCCGAGGTCGTAGGTCAGCGACTCGACGCGGTCATCGCCGTACCTCTCCTTCGCCTGGTCCTCGGTGAGCCCCACCGAGGCGACCTCCGGCTCGCAGTAGGTGACACGCGGGATACCGTCCTCGTCGATCGGCGCGGGGCTGAGGCCGGCGATGTCCTCGGCCACGAAGATTCCCTGCGCGAAGCCGCGGTGCGCCAGCTGCGGTCCGGGCACGATGTCGCCGACGGCGTAGACGCCGTCGAGGTTGGTGCGCAGGCGTGCGTCGGTGAGGACGAAGCCGCGGTCCATGGCCACGCCCTGCTCGTCGTACCCGAGCCCGTCGGTGGTGGGGCCACGACCCACGGCCACCAGCAGCACCTCGGCCTCGAAGACGTCACCGGACTCGACCGTCACGGCCACTCCGGCGTCGGTGCTCTGCACGCTCTGGAACCGCGTGTCGGTGCGGAAGCCGATCTTGCGCTTGCGGAACGCGCGCTCGACCAGCTTGGAGCTTGCGGGGTCCTCGGCCGGGACGAGCCGGGGGAGGGCCTCGATGACCGTCACCTCGGTACCGAACGACGTCCACGCGCTGGCGAACTCGACTCCGATCACTCCGCCGCCGAGCACGATCGCCGTGGCGGGCACGGAGTCGAGGCTGAGCGCTTGGTCGCTGGTGAGCACATGCTTGCCGTCGATCTCCAGGCCGGGCAGCGTCTTGGAGTAGGAACCGGAGGCGAGCACGACGTGGCGGCCGTCGTACCGCTGGCCGTCCACCTCCACGGTCCGCGGACCGACGAGCCGGCCCGCGCCCTCGAGCACCGTGATGCCGCGGCTCTTCACCAGCCCCTGCAGGCCCTTGTAGAGGCGGCTGACGACGCCGTCCTTGTAGGAGTTGACGCCGGACATGTCCACGCCGTCGAGGCTGGCCTTGATGCCGAACTGGTCGGCGTCACGCGCGGCGTCGGCGATCTCGCCGGCGTGCAGGAGGGCCTTGGTCGGGATGCAACCCCGGTGCAGGCACGTGCCGCCGAGCTTGTCCTTCTCGACGAGGGCGACGTTGAGGTCGAGCTCGGCAGCACGCAGCGCACACGCGTAGCCGCCGCTGCCTCCGCCCAGGACGATGATGTCGAACGCGTTGTCGGCCTGCTCTGCCACACATGCCTCCCCGGCACCGAGAACGTCTGTCGCACTGCCTCTGCCGGCTCATCCTTCCACCAGCGGCGGGCGTGGCGACAATCACCCTCTGTACCGGTTGGTAGCAAGTCCGCGCGCCGGTTGGGCGGCTGAGGGACACTTGAGATGGTGACGTCGGACAGGAGGGTCCACGATGGCGCTGCGCTGGTTCCGTCGGCGGCCGCGGTCGGGTGCCGCGAGCCAGCACGATGACGAGGACACGCGTCACCTGAAGGAGTTCCTGACCACGCGCGAGGGCGTCGAGGCGTTCGTCGAGCCGCGTACCACGGTCACCGACCCGACGGTGGTGCTGGTCGCGGCCGACGGGGAGTGGACCCGGCGGCGCGTTCCGTCACCGGAGTGGGCCCACGACTTCGCCCGGCGGCAGGGCATCGCCTCCTTCGACGCCGCCCGCACTGGGTATCCGCCGCGGATGCGGGAGTGGAACCGCCGCCGGTCGCAGGAGCGCAAGAACATCGAGATCCCCGACGACCTCAGCGGCCTGTAGCGCCGCGCGAGGCTCCACCCCGACGACCCCGGCGGTGCAAGGGAGGTTCACTTGTGCGATCTCGCGCGAGGGTGCGGTTCACTTCTGCGATCTCGGCGCGAGAGTGGGGTGGATTGGGGTGCGTCAGCCGGCGCGGCTGGCGGCGAGCTGCACCAGCGTGCGTACGGCGGCCCCGGTGCCCCCGTGCGGGGTGTAGCCCCACGGACCACCGTCGTTGAACGCCGTACCGGCGATGTCGAGGTGCGCCCACTCCACGCCGTCGCCGACGAACTCGCGCAGGAACGCGGCGGCGAACAGCGCGCTGCCCGCGCGCTCGGAGCTGTGCTGGGCGAGGTCGGCCACCTTGGAGCCGCGGACCCGCTCGTTCATCTCCTCCGGGATCGGCAGGTGCCACATGTTCTCGCCCACGCGGGCTGCCTCCTCCCGCACCGTGTCGGCCAGCTTGTCGCGGTTGGCCATGATGCCGGAGGTGCGCGTACCGAGCGCGATCACGCAGGCACCGGTCAGTGTCGCCACGTCGACGATAAGGTCGGGCTTGAGCTCGTTCGCGGCGGTGATGGCGTCGGCGAGCACCAGCCGTCCCTCCGCGTCGGTGTTGAGCACCTCGACGGTCTTGCCGCCGTGCATCTTGAGCACGTCACCGGGACGGGTGGCCGTGCCCGACGGCATGTTCTCGGCCAGCGCGGCGTACCCGGTGACCTGCACCGGCAGCCCCAGCTGGGCGATGGCCAGCGTCGCGGAGACGACAGCGGCCGCACCGGACATGTCGCACTTCATCGTGGCCATGCCGCTCGTCGGCTTGATCGACAGGCCACCCGAGTCGAACGTGATGCCCTTGCCGACCAGGGCGATGTGTGCTTTCGCGCCCCGGGGCTTGTAGGTCATGGTGACCAGCCGCGGCGGGGTGGCCGACCCTTGGCCGACGCCGAGGATGCCGCCGTACCCGCCACCCTCGAGGTCGCGCTCGTCGAGCACGTCGACCGAGACCTTGGTGCCGCGGGCCTGCTCGACCACGTAGTCGGCGAACGTCACCGGGTTGAGGTCGCTGGCGGGGGTGTTGACCAGGTCGCGGGCGGCGTTGACCGCGCGACTGACCGTCTTGGCGGCCTCCAGGTCGGAGAGAACCGCCTTGCTGCGGGCGAGGTCGGTGAGTACGACGGCCTCCTCCGGTGGCCTCGACTCGTCGTCGCTGCGGTAGCGGGTGAACGCGTAGCCGCCCAGCAGCACCCCCTCCGCGGACGCGCGGACCTGCTCCGACGACGACGCGGGCAGGGCAAGCGCGACCGACTTGGCGTCCCCGAGCGACCGGACGGCCGACCCGACCGCCCGACGGATGACCTCCGGCGTCAGGTCGGTGGCGACTCCGAGACCCACGAGCACGACGAGCGGGGCCTTGACCGCACCGCCGGCGGGCAGCTTGGTGACCTCGCCGACCGAGCCCTTCACGCCCATGGCCTGACAGGTGGCGTCGAACGACCGGCCGAAAGCCGCCGCCACGTCCTCGCCGCCGGCGGCGACGGCGACCCCCTTGCCGGACTTGACCACACCGACGACGAGGGCGTCGGCCTTGGTCTTGTGGGGGGCGGCTTTGCGCAGGCTGATGTTGGTCACGCTGGTGATCCCTCGACGTTGGGGGCTGTGGGCTGCAGGCGATGCTAGCCCGTGCGCTGTGACGGCTCGGCTGCGGTAGCGTCGCCGCCATGTCAGACCGCACCTCGGGTTCGCCACCGCTCCTGCACTCACCGCTGCACGACAGGCATGTCGAGCTGGGCGCGAAGACCGCGGAGTTCGGTGGCTGGGAGATGCCGCTGGAGTATCCGGGCGGGGGGGGGGGGGGGGGGGG
>DATABY010000002.1:0-16585 GCA_036259355.1 Nocardioidaceae bacterium | reverse complement strand
ACGATGTTCCGCAACGGCGGCTCCGAGTACGCCATCAACGGGCACGGCTGCCGGCTCCTCGACGTGCAGGAGCTGCTCAGCGACTCCGGGATCGGCCGGGAGATGCACGTCGTCGTCGGACAGGGGCAGCTCGACGGGGTTCTGCACGCCTCGCCCGAGGAGCGCCGCGGCTTCATCGAGGAGGCGGCGGGCGTCCTCAAGCACCGCAAGCGCAAGGAGAAGGCGCTGCGCAAGCTCGACGCCACCGAGGGCAACCTCCACCGCCTGGGTGACCTGCTCAGCGAGATCCGCCGGCAGCTGAAGCCGCTGGGCCGCCAGGCCGAGGTGGCCCGCAAGGCCGTGGTCGTGCAGTCGGACGCCCGCGACGCCCGGGCGCGGTTGCTCGCCGACGACCTCGTCGGCGCACGGTCGTCCCTGGAGCAGGAGCTTGCCGACGAGTCCGCGCTGCGGGACCGCCGGGCCGGCGTGGAGGCCGAGCTGGCCAGGAGCCGCGAGCAGGAGGTGGCGCTGGAGGAGGCGCTGCGCGCGGACGCACCACGACTGGCCACGGCCCAGGAGACCTGGTACGACCTGTCCGGTCTGCGCGAACGCGTCCGCGGCGCCCAGGGCCTGGCGGCCGAGCGCGTCCGGATCCTCGCCGACGAGCCCGCCGACGACGACAACCGGCCGGGGCGTGACCCGGACGAGCTCGAGGCCGAGGCGGACCGGGTCGGGCAGCAGGAGGAGGCCATCGCCGCCGAGGTGCAGCGGCACCGCGGCACGCTCGACGAGGCCGTCACGGCACGCCAGGCCGCCGAGGCGGCGCACAGCGACGAGGAGCAACGGGTCACCGGCCTGGTCCGCGCGGCCGCCGACCGGCGCGAGGGCCTGGCCCGGCTGGCCGGCAAGGTCAACGCGCTGAAGAGCCGCGCCGCCGCGGCCGAGGACGAGATCGGCCGGTTGACCGCGGCCCACCAGGAGGCCGGCGCGCGTGCCGACCGCGCCCAGCACGAGTTCACGGCGCTGGAGACCCGGGTCGCCAGCCTCGACGCCGGGGAGCGTGGCCTGGACGAGGAGCACGACGCGGCCCAGGCGCAGCTCGGTGACCTCACCGAGCGGCTGGCCAAGCTGCGCGAGGAGTCGCAGGAGGCCGAGCGCGAGCGCGCCGCCCTGGCCGCGCGCAAGGAGGCGCTCGAGCTGGGTCTGACCCGCAAGGACGGCGCCGGAGCGCTGCTTGCGGCCAGTGACCAGGTCTCCGGCCTGCTGGGCTCGGTGGCCGCGCTGCTGTCCGTGCGGTCCGGCTTCGAGGCCGCGGTCGCCGCCGCGCTCGGCACCGCCGCCGACGCCGTGGCCGTCTCCCACGTCGACGTGGCCGTCGACGCCATCGGGCATCTCAAGAACGACGACCTCGGCCGTGCGGGTCTGTTGCTCGGCAGCGACGAGGCTGACGGCACCGACTGGCCGGCCCTGCCCGGAGCGGCCGTCTACGCCGTCGACGTGGTGGAGGCACCGGCGCAGCTGCGAGGGGCGCTGCGCCGCATCCTGCACAAGACGGCGATCGTCGACGACCTCACGGCCGCGCGAGGGCTGGTCGACCGCCTGACCGACGTCACCGCGGTCACGCGTGAGGGCGACCTGCTCGGTGCCCACTTCGCCGCCGGTGGCTCGTCCTCGACGCCGTCGCTGATCGAGGTCCAGGCCGCGGTGGAGGAGGCCTCCGACCAGCTCGGTGAGGCCACCCGGGGCTGCGAGCGGCTGCGGTTCGACATCGCCCGGCTCGAGGAGGAGACGGGCGAGGCGCAGCGGCGCGTCGACGTCGCGCTGGCCAGGCTGCACGAGTCCGATGCCGCGCTCTCCGCCGTCGCCGAGGAGCTCGGGCAGCTCGGCTCGCAGGCGCGCTCGGCCCGCGCGGAGGCCGACCGCCTCGCCCACGCCATCGAGGAGGCCGGGACCGCACGCGACCGTGAGCTGGCGGGGCTCGCGGAGCTCGAGCAGCGGCTGCGGTCGGCGGAGGAGGCGCCCGACGAGGAGCCCGACACGTCGCAGCTGGAGAGCCTGGCCGCCGCCGCCAAGGAGGCGAGGCGCGCCGAGACCGACGCCCGCCTGGCGCTGCGTACCGCCGAGGAGCGGGCCCGCGCCCTGCACGGTCGAGCCGACGGGCTGCGGGAGTCCGCCCGCAAGGAGCGGGAGGCCCGCGCCCGCGCGGTCGCCCGCCGGGAGCGTCGACAGCGGGAGGCGCAGGTCGCGCAGGCCGTCGGTCGTGCCGCTGCCGTGGTGCTCGCCCGGCTGGAGGAGTCGCTGGGCGAGGCGGCGCGGGCCAGGGACGAGGCGGCACGCGAGCGTTCCGAGCGCGAGCAGCAGCTGTCGGCCGTCCGCAGCGGCGTGCGCGACCTGGACGCCGAGCTGGCCAGGCTGACCGACACGGTGCATCGCGACGAGATGGCCCGGACCGAGCAACGGCTGCGCATCGAGCAGCTCGAGCAGCGCGCGCTCGATGAGCTCGGGCTCGACCCCGACGCCCTGGTCACCGACTACGGGCCGGACGTACTCGTGCCGGCGCCGCCGGCCGTGTCCGACGATGAGTCCAGCGGTGGACACAGCCAGGAGCCGGAGGCGGAGGCGGTTCCGTTCGTCCGCGCCGAGCAGGAGAAGCGGCTGCGCTCGGCCGAGCGTCAGCTGGCCATGCTGGGCAAGGTCAACCCCCTGGCCCTGGAGGAGTTCTCCGCGCTGGAGGAGCGGCACAAGTTCCTCACCGAGCAGCTCGAGGATCTGAAGAAGACCCGGCGCGACCTGCTCGACATCGTGCGTGAGGTCGACCAGCGCGTCGAGCAGGTCTTCACCGAGGCGTTCGCCGACGTCCAACGTGAGTTCGCCGAGGTCTTCGCCCGGCTGTTCCCCGGCGGCGAGGGACGGCTCGTGCTCACCGAGCCCGACGACATGCTGACCACCGGCATCGAGGTCGAGGCGCGCCCGCCCGGCAAGAAGATCAAGCGGTTGTCCCTGCTGTCCGGCGGCGAGCGCTCACTGGTCGCCGTCACGTTCCTGGTGGCGCTGTTCAAGGCCCGGCCGAGCCCCTTCTACATCCTCGACGAGGTCGAGGCTGCGCTCGACGACACCAACCTCGGTCGGCTCCTGCAGATCTACGAGGAGCTGCGAGACAACAGCCAGCTGGTCGTGATCACGCACCAGAAGCGCACGATGGAGGTCGCCGACGCGCTGTACGGCGCGTCGATGCGAGGCGATGGAGTCACGACCGTGATCAGCCAGCGCCTGCGCGACGCCGAGCCGGCCTGAGCGGGCCGGGAGGAACTCCTGATGCCCGACCGTCCTGCGCCGCTCACGCGTGCCGACTTCCCCGTGTTCCGCAGGATCACGACGCGGTGGAACGACGAGGACGTCTACGGCCACGTCAACAACGCGGCCTACTACTCGTTCTTCGACACCGCAGTCAACGGGTACCTGATCGAGGCGACCGGCACCGACATCCGCGCGCTGCCCGCGGTCGGCCTCGTCGTCGAGACCGGCTGCGTCTACCGGCGCGAGCTCGGATACCCCGCGCCGGTCGACGTCGGCCTGGCCGTCGACCGGCTCGGCACCAGCAGCATCGTCTACCGGCTCGGGCTGTTCCAGGGGCACACGGATGAGGCGGCCGCCGAGGGCCGGTTCGTGCACGTGTACGTCGACCAGCACACCCGCGAGGTCACTCCCGTGCCGGATCGGATCCGTGAGGTCGTGGCCCCACTGCAGCGCGGTGGGTGACGGCACGCTCGGTCACGGGCAAAGTCACCGTCGGTCACCGCATCTGGCCGCATGATTGTCGGTATGCCCCCGCACCTCACGCGTGTGCTGTTCCCGACCGCGCTGCTCCTCGCACTGCTGGTGGCGCCCGACGGTGTCGCCGATGCGCGGGTGGACTTCGGTGGACCGGTGGTCGGGAGCCATGCGGTGGCGGTGCTGCCGCCGACGCGTTCCTCCCCGCCCCCCTCCGCGGAGCCGCGGGCCGCGGCGGTGGCGAGAGCCGTGCCCGCGCCGGCGTTCGCCTCCCGGGTTCCCGCCCGGACCCACCAGGTGATCCGGACGGTGCGCAGCCGCCGGTGGTGTGCGCACCGCTGGTGCACCATCACGCAGGCATGGCGCAAGGGAGCCCACGGCCGCTGGAAGCAGGTGCGCAGCTTCCGCTCCACCATCGGGCCGAACGGCTTCGGCAAGACCCGGGAGGGCGACCTGCGCTCGCCCAGCGGTGTCTACCGGGTCAAGGCCATCTTCTCCACGCGCAGGCGAGCACCTGGGCCGATGCCGTGGCGGCGGAGGCTGCCCACCTCCAACGTCACCAACAGCCACAGCCGGCTGTACAACACCTGGATCGAGCAGCCCGGTCGTACCGACGGCGACCGGCCGTCGATGCGCTACGGCTTCGTCGTCGACTACAACAACGTGCGTCTGCGCCCGGGCGTCGGGCCCAGACCGGTGCTCGGCAAGGGCAGCGGGATCCTCTACCACACCTCCCGTCGCGGCGAGCGATGGGTCGCCACGCTGGGGTGCACCCAGGTGGGCAACCCGCACTCCATGCGCTGGATCGTGCGGTGGCTGAACCCGAAGGCGCACCCGCGCGTGGTCCAGGACCTCTGACCGCACGGCTGGTCGACGCGTGGGCGACGTGTCAGCGCCCGCGTTCCGAAGCACGAACCACGCCGTCCGCGATCAGCCACTGAGCGGTGACGTACGTCGCCATCACGCCGACGTCGGCGGCCCTGCCGTAGCGAGCCGGCAGCAGGAACCGGCGCGCGCCGATCAGCGCGTCCGACAGCATGAAGCAGGCCGCGCCGAGGGCCACGCGCGTCCGGCCCCTGGCCGGCATGCGGTCATCGAGCATCAGTGCGGTGACCTGCATGAGCGCGATGGCCGTGCCGTACAGGGCCACCGGCACGCGCAGACGGCCCGCTCTGGCCGCCAGCGCCGGGACCGCCGTCGCCCAGACCGCCACCACCGGGGCCACCCGGCGCGCTGTGCCGGGGGAGCCCCAGGGCCGACGCCGAGCCGAGAAGGCGGAGACGTAGGCGACGTGGGCTGCGAGGAACGCGCCGAGCCCGCGCAGGAAGCCGGCGTCGTCGTCTCGCAGAAGTGCGACGTCACCCACGGCCGACAGGCCGAGGGCCGCCTGCGTCCGGCGCATCATCGTGCCATAGCTGTGCCGACGGTGCGTGCGCATCCACCAGGCCAGCGTGGGCATGAGCAGCGGTTTGGTGAGCCAGCGCAGCCGACGTGCCCGGCCGCTCCCGAACGCGGTGAGCGCCAGGTCGGCGGCGGACACGACGACGTACGGCACGGGCATCTCGCCACCCTGGCACAGTCGCGCGGGTGATCCAGGCAGGCGTGGCCGGGTACGGAACGGCCATGACGATGATGACGCAGTTGGCTCGTGGCGCCGTCGCCGGTGCCGCGGGGACCACCGCGCTCAACGCGGTGACGTTCCTCGACATGGCCGTCCGCGGCCGGCCGGCCAGCACGACGCCCGAGCAGACCGTGGACCGCGGACTCGCGCTGGTCGGCGCCACCCTGCCCGGCGACGAGCAGCAGCGGGGCGCTCGCAGATCCGGGCTGGGCTCGCTGCTGGGCTCGGTGGCGGGCGTGAGCGCCGGGGTGGTGATCGCAGCCGTGCGGGGCTCTATGAGCCCGAGCGGCAAGGCGGGCACCTTCGGCACCGCGCTGACGGTCGCGATGCTGGCCGGCAACGGCCCGATGACGATCCTGGGCGTGACGAGCCCGGCCCAGTGGACGGCTCGCGACTGGGCCGCTGACGTCGTCCCGCACCTGGCCTACGCGCTCGCCGCGACCTGTGCCCTGGAGCTCAGCCGGCGTTGACGCTGATCGTCTCGACAGCGCCCTCCGCGACGTCCCAGGTCCGCAGGATCCTCGCGTAGTCACCGGTGCTCTGGACGCGCTCGAGCGCCGCCTGCAGGGCCTCACGCAGCCGCGGCTCGTCCTTGGGCACCGCGATGCCGTACAGCCCGGGCTCGTACTGGACGGTCGAGGCGAGCTGGTAGTACGCCTGCGTCCGCGGGTCCGTGGAGAGAAAGACCGCCGGCGGGTAGTCGTTCAGCACCGCCGTCGCCCGGCCGGTGCGCAGCTCCACCAGCGCGTCGGCGTTCGTCTTACGCAGGCGTAGCTGGATCGGGGTGTCGGCGCAGCGGGCCTGGGAGCGGCGCACCAGCCCGACCTGCACGGTGCCGCGCTCGACCGCCACCACCTGCCCGCACAGGTCCCCGATCTCGGTGACGGCGTGCGGGTTACCGCGCTGCACCAGGATCGAGGTGCCGGCGCTGAAGTAGTTGACGAAGTCGGCCAGCCGCTGCCGTTCCTCGGTGTCGGTCATCGCGCTGATGACGACGTCGGCGCGTCCGGCGCGTACGTCGTGGAGCGTGCGGATGAAGTCGGTGACGACGAACTCGACCCGCAGGCCCAGCACGGCGCCCACCGCGGCGGCCAGGTCCGGCTCGAAGCCGATCACCGTTCGGCCGTCGGGCGCGAAGAACGACGCCGGAGCGTAGGTCGCGTCGGTGGCGACGGCCAAGGTGCGCGACTGCCGGATGTCCGCCGGCAGCATCCGGTGCAGCGACGGGTCGTAGCTCGGCGCCGGTGCCACGGGCTCGGGGGGCTGCCCGGCACACGCGGTGACCGCCAGGCACAGGGCGGTGACGACCGCGGCGGCCCACGTCCGCGGGCAGCGCAGCGCACGCGCTGGTCGGCTCATCGGTTCGCCTCCGTCAGCGCCGGGCGGCCCTGGCGACCGCGGACGGCTGGTTCGCCCAGCTGCCGCCAGGGGAGGGGCCGGGCGAAGTGGTACCCCTGTGCGCTGTCGCATCCGGACCGCTCCAGCCACAGCGCGGTGACCGAGGTCTCCACCCCCTCGGCGGTGACGCGCAGGCCGAGGCCGTGCGCGAGCTGGATGAGCGAGCGCACGACCTCACGATCCTGGTCGCTGCTCTCGAGGCCGGCGACGAAGCCTCGGTCGATCTTGACCTCGGACAACGCCAATGTCCGGAGGTGGGCGAGGCTGGCGTAGCCCACGCCGAAGTCGTCCAGCGCCATCCCGATGCCGTGCCGGGCGAGCCGGTCCAGGCTCGCCGACACCGACCCGTGGTCGATGGCCAGCGCGGTCTCGGTGACCTCGAGGTGCAGCCGGGAGGCAGCCACTGCGCTGTCCTCGAGCAGCCGCAGCACGCTGTCGGCGAGGCACTGGGAGTCCAGGTTGCGGGCGGAGACGTTGACCGCGACGGCCCAGGGGTGGCCTTCGGATGTCCAGGCGACGTGGTCGTGCAGCGCCTGCCTGAGCACCCAGTCCGTCATGGGCGCGATCAGGCTGGTCTGCTCCACGGCGGGGAGGAAGTCGCCAGGCAGGAGAAGGCCGCGTTCGGGGTGCTGCCAGCGCAGCAGCGCCTCCAACCGCGTCACCTCGCCGGTCGCCAGGTCGACGATCGGCTGGTAGTGCAGCCGCAGCTCGTCGTTGTCGATGGCCCGGCGCATGTCGCCCTGGATGCTCAGGTTGTCGGAGGGCGACACCGCGATCGAGGGGTGGTAGACGACGGTGCCCCGCATGCCGCGCTTGCCGTGGTACATGGCGGAGTCCGCGCAGTGCAGCAGCGCCTCGACGTCGCCGGCATGGCGAGGATGGAACGCGACGCCGAAGCTGGCGTCCATGGTGAGCGGCACACCGTCGATCAGGATCTCGGCCGACAGGGCCCGCTCGGCCCGCTCCAGCAGGGCGCGCGCGGCCGCCGGCGTGCGTACCCCGGGCAGCAGCAGACCGAACTCGTCTCCCCCGAGACGGGCGACCGTGTCCTGCGCTCGCAGGCTCTCCCGCAGCCGCGCGGCGACCTCGCAGAGCAGCTTGTCGCCGGCCCGGTGGCCGAGGGTGTCGTTGACCTTCTTGAACCGGTCGAGGTCGACCTGCACGACGGCGGCGGCGTCCTGCCGGCGGGTGTACTCCTCCAGCCGGATCTCGAACAGCTTGCGGTTGGGCAACCCGGTCAGCGGGTCGTGCAGCGACTCGTACTCGCTGCGGGCCGCGTGCGCGCGCAGCCGCCGGCTGGTCGACCAGGAGATCAGCGCCAGGACCACGTAGAGGATCGCGAGGCCGCCGCCCAGCCGCCAGTATGTGCGTTCGGTGGCCGCGTGCACGTCGGCGGCGACCTCGTCGAACGGCAGATGGAGCTCGAGCACGCCGACGGCACGTCCGCTGGCGTTGGCGATCACCGGCTGCAGAACACGGATCATCGAGGCGCCGCCGCCCTCCTGACCACCGGTCTGCGCGTGCGGCATCCGCGTGACCCGCACGTCGGTGGAGCCACGCGCGGCCGCGGCGAACGAGGGGTCGGACGCGGGCACGGCGTCGTCGACGGAGCCGTCGTCGGAGAAGACCACCTGGCCGTCGAAGCTGCGCAGCAGCAGGCGCACGACCGATCCGCGGTAGATGGCGAGGTCGGTCGCCTCGCGCAGGCGGCGCGACTCCTGCCGGCTCAGGCCCCGGCCGAGGTCGTTGCCCTCCAGCGCCGGCGCGATGGCCATCTCCTCGATCACGGCGGCCTGTGCCCGGCCCTGGCCCAGCCCACGCTCGATCCCGTCCTGGCGGTTGCCGCCGGCCAGCACGGTGCCGAGGACGAGGATCGGGAGCAGGCTCGCGACCGCGTACCCGGCGAACAGCCGGGTACCGGACGCCCGCGCCGCCCGGGGCGGAGAGCTCATTCGCGGTCCCCGCGGAAGCGTGAGCGCAGCGAACGCTCGCGTGGGGTGCAGGTCATGCCCCCCTTTTCGGCGAGAAGGTCCCGGTTCTGAGCGAAACGTACGACGCCCCCGCACCGGCGGACCGGTACGGGGGCGGAGCGTCGTCGGGGGGCGAGCGCGAGGCTCAGACGGGCATCTTGGGATCCTCGTCCTTGGCGGCCGCGGCGATCCGGTCGCCGGTCTCCTTGTCGATCGCGCGCCAGTAGTCGTAGACGCGTTCCTTCAGCTCGTCGGTGAGGCCGTAGAGCGTGCCGGCGACGTTGTTGACCACCCGGGCCCGCTCGTCGGGACCCATCACCTGGGTGAGCAGCACCCGCGCCTGGGAGAAGTCGTCGTCGTCCAACTGCTGCGGCTGCTTCTCCCGCACCATCTCACCCTGCACGTCGAACACGGTGTCCGCCCACGGGTCCTCGGTGACGACCGGGCCGTTCTTGGTGTTCGGGTAGTACGGCGGCTGGCCGGCGCGGAAGCCGTAGCGCATCGGACCGTCCTGGCTGTACGACGCCACCTCGACCTTCGGCGCGTTGACCGGAAGCTGCTGGTAGTTGGGGCCGATGCGGTACCGGTGCGTGTCGGCGTACGCGAACACACGCCCCTGCAGCATCTTGTCCGGCGAGAAGCCGATACCGGGGACCAGCGCGCTCGGCTCGAACGCCGCCTGCTCGATCTGCGCGAAGTGGTTCTCGGGGTTGCGGTCGAGGACCATCCTGCCGACCTTGATCAGCGGGTAGTCCTGGTGCGACACGACCTTGGTCACGTCGAAGATGTTGAAGCGGTACTGCAGGCCCTCCTCGTACGGGATCACCTGCACGTAGAGGGTCCAGCTCGGGAACTCGCCGCGCTCGATGGAGCGGAACAGGTCGCGGCGGTGCACGTCGGGGTCGGTGCCCGCGAGGGAGGCGCCCTCCTCGGCGGTGAGGTTCTCCACGCCCTGGTCGCTCTCGAAGTGGTACTTCACCCAGAACCGCTCACCGTCGGCGTTGACCCACATGTAGGTGTGCGAGCCGTAGCCGTTCATGTGCCGGTAGGTCCGCGGGATGCCGCGGTCGCCCATCAGGTAGGTCACCTGGTGCGCGGACTCGGGGTTGAGCGTCCAGAAGTCCCAGCGCATCTCGAAGTCCTGCAGACCCGAGTCGGGCTGCCTCTTCTGGGAGCGGATGAAGTGCGGGAACTTCATCGTGTCGCGGATGAAGAAGATCGGGGTGTTGTTGCCCACGAGGTCGTAGTTGCCCTCGGAGGTGTAGAACTTCAGCGCGAAGCCGCGCGGGTCGCGCACGCTGTCGGGGGAGCCCATCTCGCCGGCGACGGTCGAGAACCGGGCCAGCATCTCGGTCCTGGCGCCCTTCTGGAACAGCGCCGCGCGGGTGTACTGGCTGACGTCCTCGGTGGTCTCGAAGTAGCCGAAGGCGCCGGACCCCTTGGCGTGCACGTTGCGCTCGGGCACCCGCTCACGGTTGAAGTGCGCCATGTGCTCGAGGAAGTGGAAGTCCTGCAGCAGAAGGGGACCGTTCGGACCCACGCTCTGCGTCACCTCGTGGCTGGGTGCCGGGGCTCCGTTGTCGGTCGTGGCGCGCGGCGCGGCGCCGTTGGTCTTCTCGGTCATGCCGTGTGTTTCCCTTCGGTTCTCGACACCGGCCGCCGTGCAGGCGGCGCAGCGGGGGCTAGGTTCGTTGGCAGGCGGTACAGCGTCCCCAGAAGGTGACCTCGGCCTCGTCGAGCGCGAAGCCCGCGGCGTCGGCGGGCGCCAGGCAGGGTGCGTGGCCCACCACGCAGTCGACGTCGACGACCGTGCCGCAACCCCGGCACACGAGGTGGTGGTGGTTGTCCCCGGTCCTGGCCTCGTAGCGGGTCGGGCTGCCGGCGGGTTCGATCCGGCGGACGAGCTGCGCCCGCGTCAACGCGCCGAGGACGTCGTACGTCGCCTGGACGGACACCGTGCCGATCCGCTCGCCGATGCGGCCGCGGATCTCGTCCACGGTGAGGTGTCCGCCTTCGGAGATGACGTCGAGGGCGGCGACGCGGGGCCGCGTCGCCCGCAGACCGTGCGCGCGCAGGGTGTCCTCGGCGTCCATGGGGGGAGTACACCACACAGTCTGGAATGGTTCAAGATAAGCCGGAGCTCCGGCGCACCCGACGCTGTGGGACCATGGATCCGCGAGACGTCGAGGGGCGTCGTGACTCGGGACGGATACGGGGTACGTCAGTGGCCATGTTCTTCGCGATGCTCGTGGTGTTCGTCGCCATGCTGGTGACGTTGGCGGCGGCCGGGCTGGTCGTCGCCTACGTGGCGTTCGTCCAGCAGGGCAAGGAGATCCCGCGCGCCGGATGGCTGACGGATGCGATGAGGCGGCTCGTCGACCGCTGGAGCGTTCCGACCGAGCCGGCCGAGTACGACGACCCCGGGCACCAGCTGCATGTCCAGGGCGGCGGCATCCGGCGCCCGTCCGAACGCTGAGAGAGCCCCGGGCGGTCAGCCGCCGGCTCGCCGCCGTACACCGTGCCCCACGGCGTCTGAGAGGATGAAGCATCGTGGGTGAATATCTCCTCCTCATCGTTGTCCTGGCCGTGGTCGCCGTCGTCGCTGTCGTCGGGCTGGTGGCCGGAGGCATCCGCCGCTCTCGGCGCACCGCTCCTCCGCCGCGTACCGGGACCGAGGCGGTCGAGCCGTCGGTCGGCGAGGACGCGGAGACTCCCCGGGACACCCCCACGCGCACGGTCGAGGACCTGCGGCTGCCGGATGTCGAGGAGACCGTCGAGCCACCGGCGCCCACGATCGAACGGCCGGAGTCGCCGCAGGGTCGGCTGGTACGGCTGCGCTCGCGGCTGTCCCGCTCCCAGACCACCTTCGGCAAGGCGCTGCTCTCGCTGCTCTCCCGTGACCGGGTGGACGAGGACACCTGGGAGGAGATCGAGGACACGCTGCTCACGTCCGACCTCGGGGTGGCCCCCACGCAGGAGCTGGTGGAGCGCCTGCGCGGCAGGGTGCGGGTCGAGGGCGTCGAGTCCGGCGAGGAGGCTCGGCGGATCCTGCGCGACGAGCTGGTCGCGCTGGTCGACCCCGGCCTCGACCGCGCCCTGAACGTTCGCCGGTCGGAGGGCAGGCCGGGTGTCGTCCTGGTCGTCGGCGTCAACGGCTCCGGCAAGACCACGACCGTCGGAAAGATCGCGCGCGTGCTGGTGGCCCAGGACGCCGACGTGGTGCTCGGGGCCGCGGACACGTTCCGCGCCGCGGCGGCCGAGCAGCTGCAGACCTGGGGCGAGCGCGTCGGTGTGCACACCGTGCGCGGGCCCGAGGGCGGCGACCCGGCCAGCGTCGCCTACGACGCGGTCAAGGCGGGGATCGAGCGCGAGGCCGACACCGTGCTTGTCGACACCGCGGGCCGCCTGCACACCAAGGCCGGGCTGATGGACGAGCTCGGCAAGGTCAAGCGGGTGGTGGAGAAGCTCGCACCGGTCGGCGAGGTGCTCCTGGTGCTCGACGCCACGACCGGCCAGAACGGGATGATGCAGGCGCGCGTCTTCTCCGAGGTCGTGGACGTCACCGGCATCGTGCTGACCAAGCTCGACGGCACCGCCAAGGGCGGCATCGTGGTCTCGGTGCAGCGCGAGCTCGGCGTACCCGTCAAGCTGGTCGGGCTCGGTGAGGGCGCCGACGACCTGGCGCCGTTCGAGGCCGAGGCCTTCGTCGACGCGCTGCTCGGCGAGAGCTCGCTGGCCTGACGACGCCCGCGGGCGTAACCACGGCGTAACACCCGCGGCGAGGGTTTCACACGCAGGCAACAGCGCGCGGCACGCCGCGAAACCTGCGTTCGGCAGGGTTCCCATCGTCAGCGAGTGCTGCCGGCACGTGACGGTGTGGTCCATGCCCGGCGGCCCGGCACCACCCTGCTCGAGGAGTCCTCGAATGGTGAACACCGGCGACACCGCCTGGATCCTCACCAGCGCCGCCCTGGTGCTGCTGATGACTCCAGGCCTTGCGCTTTTCTACGGCGGAATGGTCCGCGTCAAGAGCGTCCTCAACATGATGATGATGAGCTTCGGCGCTCTGGCGCTCATCAGCGTGTTGTGGGTGCTGTACGGGTACTCGATCGCTTTCGGCAACGATGTCGGACTCGGCCTGCTCGGCGACCCCACGGAGTTCCTCGGCCTCGCCGGGCTGATGGAGGACGTCACCTCCGAGTCCGGCGGGCTGCCCGCGATGGCGTTCGTCGGCTTCCAGGCCGTCTTCGCCATCATCACCGTCGCGCTCATCTCCGGCGCGATCGCCGACCGCGCGAAGTTCGGCACCTGGATGGTCTTCGCCGGCATCTGGGCCACCGTCGTCTACTTCCCGGTCGCGCACTGGGTCTTCGACTTCACCACCGACACACACACCGGAGGCTGGATCGCCAACCAGCTCGCCGCGATCGACTTCGCCGGCGGCACCGCCGTGCACATCAACGCCGGTGCCGCCGGCCTGGCACTGGCCCTGGTCCTCGGCAAGCGCCGCGGCTTCGGCAAGGAGCCGATGCGCCCCCACAACCTGCCGCTGGTGATGCTCGGCGCCGGCCTGCTGTGGTTCGGCTGGTTCGGCTTCAACGCCGGGTCTGCGCTGGCGGCCAACAACATGGCCGCGGTGGTCTGGGTCAACACCCTGGTCGCCACCGGCGCGGCCGTGCTCGGCTGGCTGCTCACCGAGTGGCTGCGCGACGGGCACGCCACCTCGCTCGGCGCCGCCTCCGGTGTCGTGGCGGGCCTGGTCGCGATCACCCCCGCCGGCTCGTCGCTGTCGCCGGTCGGCTCGATCCTGCTCGGCCTGGTCGCGGGCGTCCTCTGTGCGCTGGCGGTCGGGCTGAAGTACCGCCTCGGGTACGACGACTCGCTCGACGTGGTGGGCGTTCACCTCGTCGGCGGCCTCGTCGGCACCGTCGGGGTCGGCTTCCTGGCGACCGCGGCGGCGCCGGCCGGTATCGACGGGCTGCTCTACGGCGGCGGCGTCGACCAGCTGTGGCGTCAGGTCGTCGGTGCGGTCGCGGTGCTGGCGTTCTCCTTCGTGCTCACACTGCTGATCGGCCTGGCTCTGCAGCGGACCGTCGGTTTCCGGCTCGACGAGGAGGACGAGATGACCGGCATCGACCAGGTCGCGCACGCCGAGACCGGCTACGACCTGCACGCCGCCACGGGTGCGGGCGCAGCCCGCCCGCCGCGGCCGGCCGCCGTCCGTACGTCGACGACCGAGGACAACCTGACTGAAGGAGGGGTGAACGCATGAAGCTCGTGACCGCGGTGATCAAGCCGCACAAGTGGGAGGACGTCCGGACCGCGCTGGAGTCGTTCGGTGTCACCGGGATGACCGTCACCGAGGCCAGCGGCTACGGGCGACAGAAGGGCCACACCGAGGTCTACCGCGGCGCGGAGTACGAGGTCGCGCTGCTGCCGAAGGTGCGCGTCGAGATCGTCGTCGACGACCCGGACGTGGACGACGTCGTCGAGGTGGTCGTCAAGACCGCGCAGACCGGCAAGATCGGGGACGGCAAGGTCTGGGTGAGCCCCATCGACGCGATCGTCCGGGTCCGGACCGGCGAGCGTGACACGTCTGCCATCTGACCCGGCACAGCGGCTACGGGCGCCGCGCGCCGTACGTCCGTCCCCGCTGCCCGACGAGCGCGGTCCCCGCAGCGACCACCGTGACGCGCGGCTGCGCGGGCTGCTCGAGAGGGCGGTCCCGGAGCACTCCGGGATCGCCCTCGTGGCCGTCGGCGGATACGGGCGCCGCGAGCTGTCGCCCCAGTCCGACCTCGATGTCGTGCTGCTGCACGCGCCCGACCGGCAGGACGTGGCCGAGATCGCCGAGCGCGTGTGGTACCCGCTGTGGGACGACGGGGTCCGGTTGGACCACTCGGTGCGCACGCTCGACCAGATGGAGGCGGCCGCGGACGCCGACCTGCGCACGTTCCTGGGCCTGCTCGACGCCCGGCACGTGGCCGGCGACGCCGCGCTGACCCTGCAGCTGCGCTCGCACGTGCTGGCGCGGTGGCGGGCCGACGCCCGGCGCCGCATTCCCGAGCTGGAGGCGCAGGGGCGGGCGCGCGCCGAGCGCGCCGGCGACCTCGCCTACGCCGCCGTGCCGGACCTGAAGGAGTCGCGCGGCGGGCTTCGCGACGGCGTGGCGTTGCGTGCGCTGGTCGCCAGCTGGCTGGTCGACGTACCCCACGCCGAGCTCGAACGGTGCCGGCGCGAGCTGCTCTGCGTGCGCGACGCCCTGCACCTGGTGACCGGACGCCCGGGTGACCGGCTGCCGCCCGAGGTGACCGCGGAGGTCGCCGGTCTGCTGGGCATCGAGGACGCGACGACGCTGCAGCGATGGGTGCGCGCGCTGGGCCGACGGATGACCCACCTGTCCGCGTTCACCTGGCACCAGGTCAACGACACCCTCGCGACGCCGCGCCGAAGGGCAGGGACGCGCCGCCCCGCGATGGTGCCGCTTGCGCCCGGGGTCGCCCGCTCCGGTGCGGAGGTGGTGCTGGAGCATCGAGCCCGCCCGGAGCGCGACCCGTCGCTCATGCTCCGGGCCGCGGCCGAGGCGGCCCAGCGCGGTCTGTTGCTGGCACCGTCGACGGCGGTCCGGCTGTCCCGGCAGGGAGCTCCGCTGCCCGAGCCCTGGTCCCGGCCGGCACGCGAGCTGTTCGTCCGGCTGCTGGGAGCGGGACCGCCGTTGCTGCCGGTCTGGCAGACGTTGGAGGAGGTCGACGCGCTCGGCGGCCTGCTGCCGGAGTGGGACGGGATCCGGCTGCTGCCGTCGTCGGCACCCGTGCACCGGTTCACCGTCGACCGGCACAGCGTGCAGACGTGCGTGGAGGCCGGCAGCATGCTGCGCCGCGTGGACCGCCCCGACCTGCTGCTGGTCGCCGCGCTGCTGCACGACATCGGCAAGGGCCGCGGGGGAGACCACAGCGAGCGGGGTGCCTCGCTGGCCCGCGGCATCGCGTTGCGGTGGGGCTTTCCCGCCCGGGACGCCGACGTCGTCGCCGGGCTCGTGCGACACCACCTGCTGCTGCCGCACACCGCTACCCGGCGCGACCTCGAGGACCCGGCCACCGTGCGGCTCGTCGCCGAGCGCGTGCCGAGCCCGCGCCTTCTCGACCTGCTCGCCGCGCTGACCGAGGCCGACGCCCGGGCCACCGGACCGGCCGCCTGGTCGGCCTGGCGGCGGGGACTGGTACGCGAGCTCGTGGCGCGGACCCGGGCCACGCTCGTCGACTCGCCGGTCGCGCCGGTGGGCGAGGTATGGCCCGACGTCGCCGTCGGGCGCGCCTGGGTCGGCCTCGAGGACGCCGACCGAGCCGGGACTGCGGAGGGCGGTGAGGCGGGGCGGGTGCTGGTCGTGGGCGCGCCCGACGAGCTCGGGCTGCTCGCCACGGTGTCGGCCGCGATCGCGGTCAGTGGCCTGCACGTGCGCTCGGCCCGGGCGGGGGTGTCGGCCGGAAACGGCTGGAGCCGCTGGGAGGTGGCCGAGGGCGACGTGGACACGGCTCGAGTGCGGCAGCGGCTGCTGGGGGTGCTGGACGGGACGCTGAGCACGGACCGGCTGCGGCCACCGGCCGGCCGGCCGCCGCCGGAGGTCGCCGTACGTCCCGACGACTCCACCCGCGCCACGGTGCTGGAGGTGCGCGACAGCGACTGGACCGGCCTGCTGCACGCGGTGTGCTCGTGCCTGGCGGGCCTCGGCGTCGAGGTGCGCTCCGCGCACGTGGAGACCCTGGGCCCGCAGGCGGTCGACGTCTTCTACGTCGGGGAGCCGGCCGGCGGACCGTTGTCCGCGGCACGCGCGGCCGCGACGGTCGAG
>DATABY010000001.1:0-12850 GCA_036259355.1 Nocardioidaceae bacterium | reverse complement strand
GCTCGACGTAGGCCTTCTCCCGGCTGTAGGCCGCCTCCGGCCAGCCGTGGGTCGGCCAGGACTCCTCGACCCGCTGCAGGTTCTGCCGGGGGGAGTACGCGCCCACCGAGGACGCGTGCACGAACGCCGGCACGCGTGCGTGCGCTACCGCGTCCAGCACCCGTACGGTGCCCACGGCGTTGGCCTGCCAGGTCACGTCCGGCCGGTGCGTCGGCTGGAACAGCCAGGCGAGGTGGACGACGGCGTCGGCGCCGGCGAACAACTGGGCGAGGTCGTCGGTGGCGACGTCGGCTTCCACCCAGGTAGTCCGCGGTGGCTGCCACTCCGGCACTCGGCGGCACAGCCCGACGATGGAGCCCACCTGCGGGTCCGCGGCCAGCCGCTCCACGAGTGCCGTCCCCACATTGCCGGTGGCTCCGGTGATCACGACGCGCATACCAGTGCGGTTCCCCGCGCAGGCCGTCCGAAACGAGCGGCGGGCCGCCGGGCCCTTCCCCACGGCGGGGCACGCCGTCCCGGTTTCCTGTCCCGCCGGCGAGGGTACGGCGCGAGCAGACAGCCACCGGCGGACCGCTACCGCCCACCCGAACTGGAGGTAGACGCCATGGCATCGCCAGACCCCCGCTCCGCCCCGCGCTCCGACCGGCCCGGCGGCGACGTGCCGGACCCGGACGCGATGGCCGTCGACGCGTTGCCCGACGAGGTACGGCTGCACGGCGACGGCGACGAGACCGAGCAGAACCAGACGACAACGGGTGGTCCCGATCCGGATCCCGGGGAGCGTGACGACGCCGACGGTCGGTAGGGCAGCCGGTAAGTGCCGCCCCCGCCCCAGCGCTCAGCGGGGCGGGGACGGTCGTGTGGGGGCCGCGGGTGTCGCGGCTAGCCGGCGGTCTCGGGCTCGGCCTGGATCCGGTCGCGCAGCCGGAGATAGAGCCCCTTCAACAGCCGGGACACCTGCATCTGACTGATACCCAGCCGTGCGGCGATCTGGCTCTGGGTGCAGCCCTCGTCGAACCGGAGGGTGAGCAGCAGCCGCTCGCGGTGGCTCAGCTGCGCCAGCAGTGGCTTGAGCGTCTCGTGGTTCTCCACCCACTCCAGCAGGTGGTCCGACCGGCCGACCTGGTCGGCCGTCGTACGCGCCGAGCCCTCGGCGCCCGCGGGCGCGTCCAGCGGCACGAGGTGGAAGTAGCCGTCGCAGGCGAGCGCCTCGATCACCACGTCCGGGTCCACCCGGAGGGCGTCGGCCAGCTCCGTTGCCGTCGGTGAGCGGCCGAGCGACTGGGTCAGCGCGGGTTCGCACCCCTGGATCGCGTGCTGCAGCTCTTGGATGCGGCGCGTCGGCCGGATGCCCCAGCAGTGGTCACGGAAGTAGCGCTTGACCTCACCGCTGATCGTGGGGACGGCGAAACCGATGAACCCGGTCCCTCGACGTGGGTCGTAACGGTCCACGGCCTTCACCAGCGCCAGCTGCGCCACCTGCGCGAGGTCCTCCTCGTCCGCTCCCCGATGCCGGTACCGCGCGGCGATCGACTCCGCCACCGGGACGTTCAGGATGACGATCTCGTCACGCAGACGATCGCGATCCCGACGGCTCCGGGCACGTGCGAGACGATGAATGAGGCGCTCGGTACGCTCCTCGCGCCCCTCCCGGGCCGCGAGCGAGTACGCGCCACCCGCCGCTTGTTGCGACATCCGAACCATGAGTCGTCACCCCACAACCGCTGGTCCTGCGACGCAGCTGCGCCGCCTGCGCTCAGTGGAGCATCTTCCATCCGGTTTGGCAACCCTGCGTGACCGGCGTTCACAGCGTGTACTCACGTGGGCTCCCGGCCAGGCCGGACGGGAGCGTGCGACGCCGCCTCAGGCGGCGGCGCGGTCGACCTTGGTGTGGTAACGCTGACCCGCCTTGCCGCCGAGCATGGCCGCCAGCAACGTTGCGAGCACGATGACGACAAGTGCGACGATGCCGCCGATCGTGAGCTGGCTGGCGGATACCGGGATCGTCGGCAGGTTGACCCGCGCGAAGATGTCGTACTGCGTGCCGAACACCGCGCCGAGCAGCGCCACCAGGATGGTGACGAGCAGCCCGAGCAGCCACACGCCTACGCCCTGGCGACCGCCGTCGAACCGCGACATGCGCCCGGCCACGTAGCCGCCGGCGAAGTAGGCGATCAGCAGGATCACGAGCAACGCGATCCCGGTGGCGATGCCGAGCGTCCCTGCCTCGCGCTGCGCGTCCGTGGGGGTGAAGTTCAGTGACGAGCCGGTGGCGGTCGCGATGGCTCCGGCCACGCCGGCCAGCAGCACGGTCAGCGCGATGGCCACCAACCAGCCGAAGAACGCCGCGGCGAAGGTGAAGCCGCCGTACCGCTCGTGGGCGGTCTCGCCGTAGGTCCTGGGACCACGGTCGTGGTGCACGTCGCGGTCGTCGTACTCAGGGTGCTTCTTCTTGCTACCGAACACAGCCGCCTCCTCGGTCAACTGTTCCGTCGCCACAGTACGGCGGCGACCACCAGAACGGCTACGCCCGCCGCCACCCCGAGGACGGCGGTGGGACGCTCGCGGTAGAAGTTGCGGCCCGCCTGCCGTGCACGGTGTGCCTTGGCCTGGGTCACCGCACGCGCGTGCGTTGCGGTCGCGGCCCCACGGTCGCGGGCGTGGTCGAGCTTCTCCTTCGCCTGCGCCTTGGGGTCGAGCTTGTGCGCGAGCGCATCGGCGGTCCGCCCCAGCTGGGCACGCGTGCGCTCGATGTCGTGCTGGATGTCCTCGGCGCGGGGTCCCGACGTGGCCGTGCTGCGCGGGTCCGGCTGCTCCATCGCGTTCATCGGTTGCTGCGCTCCTTCATGGGCTGCTTCACGGCCCGCACGTCGCGTGGGAGGTTCTCCATGGTCTGCTCCGGCTTGGCCGGGGTGGCCTGCTGGACCTCCTTCTTGCCGAGCAGCGCGGCGACACCGGCCGCCGCGAGCAGCGCGGCCGCGACGATGAGCGCTGCCAGCCAGTCCGGCAGCACGAGGGCCAGCGCAAGGATCGCGGTGGTGACCAGGCACCCCCCGCCGAAGAAGGCGAGAAGGCCTGCGCCGCTGAAGAGGCCGAGCCCCATGCCGGCGTGCTTACCCTTCTGCTGGAGCTCCACCTGAGCCAGCCGGAGCTCCTCGCGAATCAGCGTCGACGTCTGCTGGGACAGGTCGTTGACGAGCTCGGCGACCGTCGGTTCCTCGGCCCGGTGCTCTCCGCTGACGTCGGCCACCTCGATCACATCCTTCACTGCGTGGTATCGGGGCGCACGCCGAGCAGGCGGTGTGCCCTACTGCGTGGGTTACCCGCGTCAGGGGCTGCTAACCGCTGCCTGCTCAGGAGGAGCGTCCGGAGCTCTCCCGGAGCTCGCGGGCCTCGGCGACCTGCTTGGCCGCCTTGGCGGCGTCCTTTTCGCTCTTGGCGGTGTCCCGGGGTGGCAGCTGGATCGTCTCCTCCGCCCTGATGCCGGCCTGCAGCTCGCGGCCGCGCTCGGTCTCAGCGTCGAGCTCGGCGCCGAACAGCAGCGCCAGGTTGGTGATCCACAGCCAGAGCAGGAACACGATGACACCGGCGAGGGACCCGTACGTCGCGTTGTAGCTGCTGAAGTTCGCGACGTAGAAGCCGAAGGCCACCGAGACCAGGATCCAGGTGAGGATCGCGACGACCGCACCGACGCTGATCCAGCGGAACTTCGGCTGCTTCACGTTCGGCGTGAAGTGATAGAGGATCGCCACCATCACGATGACGATCCCGAGCAGGATCGGCCACTTCGCGATGCTCCAGATGGTCACGGCGACGTCACTGAGCCCGATGGCGCCGCCGATCGCCTCGGCAAGCGGCCCACTGACGACAAGGGCGAGGGCGGTCACCGCGGCCATCACCAGGAGCAGCGCGGTGATCAGCAGCATGATCGGCCGGAGCTTCCAGATGGGCCGGCCCTCGTCGATCTCGTACACGCGGTTCATCGCACGCCCGAACGCGTTGACGTATCCGGACGCGGACCACAGCGCACCCAGCAGACCGAGGATGAGGGCCAAGCCGGCGCCCTGGCTCTGGGTGAGCTGCGTGATCACCGGCTCGATGGTGTCGACCGCCGAGCCGGCACCCACGTCGCGCAGGATGTTCAGCAGCATGTCGGTGCTCTGCGTCCCCTGCCCGACCAGCCCGAGCACGGACACGAGGGCCAGGATGCCGGGGAAGAGCGAGAGCACCGCATAGTACGTCAGCGACGCCGCGATGTCGGTGCAGTCGTCGGCCATGAACTCACGGGCGGTGTTCTTCAGGATGAACTTGCGCGAGGGCGTGGTCAGATCACCGGGGGAGTCGGGCTTGCGCGCATCCTCGGGACTCGGTGCAGTGTCCTGCTTCACCGAGGTCTGGTCGGTGCTCTCGTCAGCCATCGCTCGCCTCCGCAGTCGTGTCCACCGCCCGTTGTCAGGTCAACACTGCCCGTACCCCGGTCGGTGCCGGACAATCGCCGCAGCGTCGTGACGGCGGTCTTCGTCGCGTCGGTGCCTGGTGGCGCCGCTTAGGCGCCGTTCGTCGCCCTGCGGCGGTCGTCCGGCAGCCGCGTCGTCAGCCCGCGGCGGTCCAGCCAGTCCAGCAGGGGCAGCACCACGCGCCGCGTCGTGTCCAGATGCCTGCGCGCGTCGCTGGCGCTGAACGGCTGCGGAAGCTCCGCCAGCAGCGCTGCGGCCCGCTCGTCGGCCCCCGGCAGCAGCACGAGCGTGTCCGTCAGCCGCAGCAGCCGGCCGGCGCCGGCCGCGGCCGCCACCGCCCGGCGGTTCAGTCCGAGCTCGGCCATCCGGCCGGCGTCGGGCGCCCGGAAGGGATGCTCGGCGAGGTCGTCGTGCAGGCGGCGCAGTGCCTCCTCCAGCGCCGGGGGAAGGTCGTCCGCCGTACGCTGCACGACCCGTCCGTCCCTGATGGCCGAGCCCTCCGGGAGCAGGGCAGGCACCAGGCCGGAGGTCGGCAGCCCGAGGGTCTGTGCCACGGCACTCACGGGAAGCCCGCGGGACAGAGGCTCTTCGCGTCGGTGCGACGCCAACAGGTCTGCGAGGCGCCGCGAGAGCGCGGGCACCCGCCGGGCGTCGAGAAGCCATCCGTTCGCCTGCACGGCGATCCTGTCGGCCTGGTCGGTGGGCACGCCGATCCGGCGCAGCATCGAGATCTGCGCCCACCGTCGGCGGTCCAGCTCGTCGGCGAGGTCGGGCAGGGGCCCGGTCAGTGCGAGCCTCCGCGCGCGGTCCGCGGCTGCGCCCCGACGTCTGATCGACGGCACGGCGGGATCGAGCACCTCGGCTCCCCAGATACGGCCCGAGCCGGGATCGCGCAGCAGGGCACGGTCACCGACGCGCAGCGGCAGCGGGCGCTCGAGGGTCAGTCGTGCGAGCCGATCGCCGAGGGGCCGGTAGTGACACCCCAGCGCGGTGGCACCGATGTGCAGGACCGGGCGCTCCGGTGCGGCATGACCCGCGGTCACCCGGACGTCGACCTGCTCCGTGTCGCGCCATGCCTGCGGTGTCACCAGCACGCTGCCGCGGGCCAGATCGCCGGGTACGCCGCCACCGAGCCGCAGTGCGACGCGGGCGACACCGACTGCCTGCTCGACCTCTCGGCCGAGGGTCTGCACGCCACGGACTCGTACCCGGTCGGCGCCGTGCCGCAAGATGTCGCCGACTGCGACGGTGCCCGCCTGCAGTGTTCCGGTGACGACCGTGCCGGCGCCTCGCACGACGAAACAACGGTCCACCCACAACCGCACGTCCGCGCGGGCATCGACCGCGGGGAGGCGGCGCAGCATCGTCGCCAGCGCCCGGCGCAGCGCCGGTAGCCCCGCACCGGTGCGTCCGCTGACCGCCAGCACCTCGGCGCCGGCGAGCCCGGTGGTGGCGATCTCGGCACGCGCGCGGTCCGCCATGGGCGCTGGGTCGGCAAGGTCGCTTCTCGTCACTGCGACTATACCGTGACACACGCCGAAGGCATCCAGCGCCGCCAGGTGCTCGGCCGCCTGCGGCATCCACTCGTCGTCGGCGGCCACCACGAGCAGCACCGCCGGCACCGGACCCACCCCGGTGAGCATCGTGGGCACGAACCGTTCGTGGCCGGGCACGTCGACGAAGGCGACCTCGCCGATGTCGGCCAGCGTGGTCCAGCAGTAGCCGAGCTCGATCGACAGCCCGCGGCGATGCTCCTCCTCGAGCCGGTCGGGGTCGGTGCCGGTGAGCGCCCGCACCAGCGTCGACTTGCCATGGTCGACATGACCGGCCGTGGCGACGACGTGCATGGCCCGTCAGCCCGCGTACGCCGTGCGTACAGCCTGCAGGAGCCGGTCGTCGTCGTGCGGGTCGACGGCGACCAGGTCGAGCAGCAGCCGCCCCTGCTCGACCCTGCCCATCACGGCGGGGTCACCCGCCCGTAGCCGCGCGGCGCCCTCCGCCGGCAGCGATACCGCGGCACTGTCGATGGTCACCCCGGGGGCGCCACCCCCGCCCACGGCTGCCGTCGACGGCACCGCGACGGCGTCGACGGCGAGCTCGTCGAGACGGCGAGCGATCGACGCCGCTCGCTCGTGCAGCGTTCCGGGGTCGGTTGCCAGCGCCTGTCGCACCGGTGGAAGTGGCCCCTGCAGCGTCGCCTCCAGGGCCGCCAGCGTCAGCTTGTCGACGCGCATCGCGCGGGCGACCGGATGGCGGCGCAGCTGCTGCACCAGCGCCGCCCGACCGAGCAGCAGCCCGCACTGCGGGCCGCCGAGCAGCTTGTCCCCCGACGAGGTCACCAGGTCCGCACCGCCGCGCAGGACGCCGGCCGCGTCGGGCTCGTCCGGCAGCCGCGGGTGCGGGCGGAGCAGCCCGGAGCCGATGTCGACGACGAGGGGCACGGGCAGGGCGGCCAGCGCTTGGACGGACACGGTGGAGGTGAAGCCCGAGACCACGAAGTTGGACGGGTGCACCTTCAGGACGAACGCGGTGGCGTTCGTGACCGCGTCGGCGTAGTCCTGCAGCCGGACCCGGTTGGTGGTCCCCACCTCGCGGAGCACCAGGCCGGCGCCCGTGAGCAGCTCAGGGATGCGAAAGCCGTCGCCGATCTCGACGAGCTCCCCGCGCGCGACGACCACCTCGCGGCCCGCGAACGCGACCGCCAGCAGCGCAAGCGCCGCGGCGCCGTTGTTGACGACGTGCGCGTCCTCCGCCTGCGGCACGGCGGCCAGCAGGGCGGCGACCGCACCGGCGCCGCGGCGACCGCGACGGCCGGTGGCCAGGTCGACCTCCACGTCGGTCGTGCCGGCTGCGACACGCAACGCCTGGACCGCGGCCTCCGACAGCGGCGCCCGTCCGAGGTTGGTGTGCACGATGACCCCGGTGGCGTTGACGACCGGGCGCATGGTCGTCGCAGCGGCCGGCAGAGACTCCACGACCGCGGCGACCACGTCGTCGGGGTGCAGGTCGCCCCGGCGTACGCGCTCCTGGGCGACGCGGACGGCGGCCTTCACCAGGGCGGGGCCGAGCCGGGCGGCGGCCTCATGGAGCTTGGGCTCGGCGAGGAGTCGGTCCGTGCGCGGCACCACCCGACGCGGATCCGGCTGCCGAGGCGGGTCCGACACGAGCCCCCTCCCGACGTGCACACCGAAACGGCTGTTGGCGGAGGCGGACGGGAATCGAACCCGCCTGACCGAGATGCTCGGCCACAACGGTTTTGAAGACCGCGCCCGTCACCAGACGAGGTACGCCTCCGCCGCCGATGCTAACCGTGCGGCGGCGGGTGCGGTGTCGCGACCCGCGGCTGCGCGAACCTCAGGCCGGCAGGCTGAACCCGAGGGTGAAGTTGAGTGTGGTCGCGAACGTCAGGTACATCAGCCACAGCCCGGTGACCACGTGAGCCAGCCCGAGCGAGCGCAGGCCGCGTTCCTTCATGCCGGGCTTCTCGAAGGTGCTGCCGATGGCCTCGAACAGGTCGCTGACGTAGACCCACGTCAGTCCGGTGAACAGCAGGCCGACCGGCCAGAGCCCGACGCCGTAGAAGACCACCATGCCGAGCACGGACAGGATCGTGAAGGCCACGGCCATACCGAGGTTGGGACGAGGGTCGTTGCCCGCGTAGCGGTTCCAGCCGAGCACGAACCAGTGGATGCCGTAGGCGGAGAAGGCCAGTGCGGCCATGTAGAAGTCCGGAGTGTCGAACACCTGGAACAGCGTCAGCCCCAGGAACAGCATCACCCCGGTGACGAACTGGCAGAAGCCCGGCATCCAGATTCCCCAGGCGCCGGTGGCGCGGTCGACACCCGGGTCACGGGCGGGGACCTTGAACAGCTCCTGCGGGCCCCAGATCAGATAGCCGGTGCCCAGCCCGAAGAACCCCAGCGCGAACGGCGGGAACATCGAGATCGGAAACGGGTCCATGGTGCTGCCTCCTGTCGCTGGAGGATGCGAGGTAGACCCCTTTGCCGTACCCACGGACACGCGACCGTTGCGGCATCGCAAGTATTTACGGGTAGCCGTGTCCATGGTTACGGTGGGGGCACGCCGGTGACGCGGGTGACGGGAGGAGCGCGGCATGGGAGTGCGTACGTTCCTCGAGGGCTGGCCGGTCTACCGCCAGCTCACCGGACCGGACCCGCTCGGCCGCGGCGACTCGGCGCGGTCCCGCTGGGGCGAGGAGGTCACGGCGCGCACCCGGGAGGCCGACCGCGTGGTCGGCTCCGTCTGTCCGTACTGCGCGGTCGGCTGTGCTCAGCGGATCTACGTCAAGGACGACGAGATCACCCAGATCGAGGGTGATCCGGACAGTCCTGTCTCGCGCGGTCGGCTCTGCCCGAAGGGAAGTGCCAGCCTCCAGCTGGTGCACGCGCCGGACCGGGTGACCAAGGTCCGCTACCGGCGCCCCCACGGGACCGAGTGGGAGGACCTCGACCTCGACACCGCGGTGGACATGATCGCCGACCGGGTCATCCAGACCCGGCGCGACACCTGGCAGCAGGAGCAGGACGGGAAGCAGCTGCGCCGCACGATGGGCCTGGCGAGCCTCGGAGGAGCGACCCTCGACAACGAGGAGAACTACCTCATGAAGAAGCTCTACACCGCGCTGGGCGCGGTCCAGGTCGAGAACCAGGCCCGTATTTGACACTCCTCCACGGTCCCCGGTCTGGGGACATCGTTCGGTCGCGGCGGTGCCACGACGTTCCAACAGGATCTGGCCAACTCGGACTGCATCGTCATCCAGGGCTCGAACATGGCCGAGAACCACCCGGTCGGGTTGCAGTGGGTCATGGAGGCGCGGGAACGGGGCGCGACGATCATCCACGTCGACCCCCGGTTCACGCGCACGTCGGCGGTGGCCGACATCCACGTCGCACTGCGCGCCGGCACCGACATCGCGTTCCTCGGCGGCCTGGTCAACTACGTGCTGGCGAACGACCTGTACTTCCGCGAGTACGTCACCGCCTACACGAACGCGGCCGCGATCATCGGTGAGGACTTCCAGGACGTCGAGGACCTCGACGGGCTGTTCTCCGGGTTCGACCAGGACAGCGGTTCCTACGACAGCGCGACGTGGGAGTACGAGGGCGTGTCGGCCGCCCCGGCCGCCGGCCACCGCGATCCCCAGCAGGCCGGCGGACCCCCGGGCAAGTCGTCGGGCGAGTCGCACTCCGAGACCAGCGGGTCCGGCGGACCGGCCGTGGGCGGCAAGCCGCACCGCGACGAGACGCTGCAGCACCCACGCTGTGTCTTCCAGGTCCTCAAGCGGCACTTCGCCCGCTACACCCCCGAGATGGTCGCCGAGATCTGCGGCGTGCCCGAGGAGCACTTCCTGCGGGTGGCCGAGGAGCTGACCCGCAACAGCGGCCGGGAGCGCACCAGCGCGTTCTGCTACGCGGTCGCCTGGACCCAGCACGCGTCCGGAGTGCAGGCGATCCGTACGGCGGCGATCCTGCAGCAGCTGCTGGGCAACATCGGGCGTCCCGGGGGCGGCATCCTGGCCCTGCGCGGGCACGCGAGCATCCAGGGTTCGACCGACATCCCGACGTTGTTCAACCTGCTCCCCGGCTACATCCCGATGCCGCACGCGGGCGCCCACCTCGATCTCGACACGTTCGTCGCGCAGGACGCCGGCGCCACCGGCTTCTGGGGCGAGATGCGGTCGTACGCCGTGAGCCTGCTGAAGTCGTGGTGGGGCGACGCCGCGACCGCCGACAACGACTACTGCTTCGACTACCTGCCACGGCTGACCGGCAACCACGGCACCTACCAGACCGTGCTCGACCAGATCGAGGGCAAGGTCAAGGGCTACTTCCTGGTGGGGCAGAACCCCGCGGTGGGCTCGGCCAACGGCAAGCTGCAGCGCCTCGGTCTCGCCAACCTCGAGTGGCTCGTGGTCAGGGACATGGCGATGATCGAGTCCGCCACTTTCTGGAAGGACGGTCCGGAGGTCGAGACCGGCGAGATGCTGCCGGCCGACGTCGGCACCGAGGTGTTCTTCCTGCCGTCGGCCGCGCACGCCGAGAAGGACGGGTCGTTCACCAACACCCAGCGGATGCTGCAGTGGCACCACGCCGCCACCGAGCCGCCGGGCGACGCGCGCAGCGACCTGTGGTTCTACTACCACCTCGGCAAGCGGATCCGGGCCAAGCTCGCCGGCTCCACCGACGAGCGTGACCGGCCGCTGCTGGACCTCACCTGGGACTACCCCGAGAAGGGCGACCTCGCCGAGCCCGCGGCCGACGCGGTGCTGCGGGAGATCAACGGCAGCGGTCCGGACGGAAGCGCGCTGTCGTCGTACACCCAGCTCAAGGACGACGGCTCGACGCGCTGCGGATGCTGGATCTACTGCGGCTGCTACGCCGACGAGACCAACCAGACCGCACGCCGCAAGCCCGGCAGCGAGCAGAGCTGGGTCGCCCTGGAATGGGGATGGGCGTGGCCGTCGAACCGGCGCATCATCTACAACCGCGCCTCCGCCGACCCCGACGGGAAGCCGTGGAGTGAGCGCAAGGCCTACGTCTGGTGGGACGCGGAGCAGGGAAAGTGGACCGGGCATGACGTGCCCGACTTCATCGCGGACCGGCCCCCGGACCACGTGCCCGAGGAAGGGGCGACCGGCCCCGACGCGATCGGTGGACGCGACCCGTTCATCATGCAGACCGACGGCAAGTCGTGGCTGTACGTGCCGGCCGGGCTCGCGGACGGCCCGTTGCCGACGCACTACGAACCTCCCGAGTCGCCGGTACGCAACCGGCTCTACGCCCAGCAGAGCAACCCGGCCCGCGAGCAGTACAGCCATCCGGCGAACCCGCTCAACGGCGACGACGCCGGCGGCGTGTTCCCGTTCGTGTTCACCACCTACCGGCTGACCGAGCACCACACCGCGGGAGGCATGAGCCGCGGCCTGCCGTACCTGTCGGAGCTGCAGCCGGAGATGTTCTGCGAGGTGTCCAAGGCGCTGGCCGACGAGCGGGGTCTCACCCACGGCGGCTGGGCCACGGTCGTCACCTCGCGTGCCGCCATCGAGGCGCGCGTGCTGGTGACCGACCGGATGCGGCCGCTGCGGGTCGAGGGCCGACGGCTGCACCAGGTGGGACTGCCGTACCACTGGGGCAACAACGGCATCAGCCCCGGCGACTCGGCCAACGACCTGGTCAACGTGTCGCTGGACCCCAACGTCCACATCCAGGAGAAGGTCGGCACGTGCGACATCCGGCCCGGGCGACGACCTCGGGGCAGGGCCAGGTTGGCGCTGGTGGAGGAGTACCGGAGTCGTGCCGGCATCGACGAGGGGAAGGGCAAGGGCACCGCATGAAGCACGCCACGAGCGCAGCCGACACGAGCCAGCCGCGGATGGGCTTCTTCACCGACACCAGCCTCTGCATCGGGTGCAAGGCGTGCGAGGTCGCGTGCAAGACCTGGAACAACGTCCCCGGCGGCAACCTCGAGCTGACCGGGATGTCCTACGACAACACCCAGCAGCTCGGCGCGGACAGCTGGCGCCACGTGGCGTTCATCGAGCAGTCCACGCCGGTCGCCACCACCACCGACCTCGGCCTGCCTGGCGTCGGTCCGCCCGACCCGCAGGGCGGTCTGGAGGCCGACACCGAGGTCCGCTGGCTGATGTCGTCCGACGTGTGCAAGCACTGCACGCACGCCGCCTGCCTGGACGTCTGCCCGACCGGCTCGCTGTTCCGGACCGAGTTCGGCACGGTGGTGGTGCAGCCCGACATCTGCAACGGCTGCGGGTACTGCGTGCCTGCGTGCCCGTACGGCGTCATCGACCAGCGCAAGGAGGACGGGCGGGTCTTCAAGTGCACGCTGTGCTACGACCGGCTCAAGGACGGGGAGGAGCCGGCCTGCTCGAAGGCCTGTCCCACCGACTCGATCCAGTTCGGCGAGGTGGACGAGCTGCGCGACCGCGCCCAGCGACGCGTCGATGAGCTGCACGAGCGTGGCGTCGACGTGGCACGGCTGTACGGCCAGGACCCCGAGGACGGGGTGGGCGGCGACGGGGCGTTCTTCCTGCTGCTCGACGAGCCCGAGGTGTACGGCCTTCCCCCAGACCCGGTGGTCACGACACGCGACCTGCCGTCGATGTGGAGGCACGTGGGCGCCGCTGCCGGCGGCCTGCTCGTCGCCGCCGCTGCGGCGTTCGTCGGGGGCCGCCGGTGACCACGCACGACGCCCGCGCCGCACAGGCCGGCGCCGACGAGGCGGACGAGAAGTACCGCTCCTACTACGGCCGGCCGGTCATCAAGCCGCCGGTGTGGAAGCAGCCCGACGTCCCGGCCTACCTGTTCCTCGGCGGCCTGGCGGGGGCGTCGGCCGTCCTCGCCGAGGGTGCGGCGCTG